>JAMXLN010000058.1 GCA_024281145.1 Hyphomicrobiaceae bacterium
TCCGGCTGCGGCCTGGAATGGGCGGTTGGAAGGCTTTTGCTGCAGCGAGAAGATCAAGCCGCCGATCGAGGGTGCATCATCGTTGGCCGCGATTTTGGCGCGCGCCGGACCGGCCGCGCGGCGCTTCGCCGGGCGGCGGGGTGTGGGATCCGGGCCGGGCCCCGCGCTGCCTGAGGTGGCGCGATCATGGCCGCCGGGCTTCAGTGCGCCAAGAGCCGTCAAGGGAAAGGGCGGCGGGGTGGCTGGGCTGGGCGGCGCGGACCCGAGCGCGGGCATTGCAATAGCAGGCTCGGTCCGCTCGCGCGCGCTATTGGGCGGCGCGGACCCGAGCGAGGGCATTGCAATGGCAGGCCCGGTCCGCTCACGCGCGCCGCCCGGCGGTGCGGACCCGAGCGAGGGCATCGCAATGGCAGGCCCGGCCCGCTCGCGCGCGCCGCCGGGCGGCGCGGACCCGAGCGAGGGCGTCGCAATCGCAGGCTCGGTCCGCTCGCGCGCGCCGTTGGGCGGCCGCTCGCTGGCCTCGCGCTGCGTCTTGCCGTCGTGAGCCATTCCCCGTTCCATTTCGGCGCCCACGAGCGCCGAACCCCTTAGCCCCGACACATAACGCATTTCCCGGTCGCAGCACAGGCAGGTCGCGCTGAAAGCTGGTGATCAGCCGAACTGTAAGTGATTGGCGCGCATAGCATCCCCCCTACGCCTTCGCCTCAGCCCTAGCTAAGCACGCAATGGGGCAAAACCAAGATTTGGCGGCCAGCGTGTCGGCCATTGAAGGCACAGGATTTACCATCGCGCGTGCCTTTAGGCGTGATCGGGGGTCGGATTAACAAAAGGTTATGCACTGGAAATGAGGATGCACACGGGGGGCCACGACCCTTTGGCGCGCTGGCGCGCGCGGACCTGGAACGAATCGCCTATCGCCAGTTGAGGAGGACGCGCTTGGCCAGAACATCGGCACGGCATTGCGCCGACCGCGATTTGGGCACGCCTGAGGACCGGCTGACGGGCGATCCTGTCGATCTGGCATATCTTGCGCGCTTCACGCTCGGCAATGTCACACTCGAGCGCGAGGTGCTGGCGCTGTTCGCTGCGCAAATGCCGCTCTATCTGGAGGCGCTGCGTGGGGCACGGGTGCGCAAGGCCTGGAGAGAAGCTGCCCACGGCATCAAGGGCTCCGCCTGCGCCGTTGGCGCCTGGCGGCTCGCCGGCTGTGCGGAGTTCGCCGAAAGGGTCGAGGTGGACGGCGAAGCTGCGGCCCCGGAAGGGCAGCGCGAGGGTGCGGTTGTGGCCGTTGCCAGGGCCGCCGAGGAGGCCTGCCGGTTCATCAGCCGCAGGCTTGCTGGCGTCTGAGCCCGGTTCGCCCTCAAGGCTTGAATTTGCAGGGTCAGCCCGCTAACACTCCGCGCTCGCGCCAGATACCTGCCGCGCCGCAAACGAGGCCCAGCCGGGCCCAGTCAGGTCCCAATCAGGCCCCAGCCAGGCCCATGCCGGGCGCCGCCGATCTCCTAGAAAGTCCGCCTTCATGGCTAAAATCACGTTCATCCAACCGGACGGTACTGAGCAGGTGGTCGATGCCCAGAACGGCATGACGGTCATGGAGGAGGCCAAGAAGAACATGGTGGAGGGCATCGAGGCGGAGTGCGGTGGGGCGTGCGCGTGTGCCACCTGTCATGTCTTTGTGGATGAAGCGTGGTTTGACAGGACTGGAGGCCCCTCCGAGATGGAGGAGGACATGCTGGACTTCGCCTTCGACGTGCGCCCCACCAGCCGCTTGAGCTGCCAGATCAAGGTGACCGACGCGCTTGATGGCCTTGTTCTGCGTGTGCCGGAGAAGCAGTTTTAGCGATTCGCGCCCGCGCCGGGCATGGCAAGGGGCCACAGGCCGTCGGAGGCATCGGGAGGGAAGGCCCGGCCTCGTGGACCTTGCCTTCCGGGGGAGGGATAGTCTCATGCCGAGCGTGCGTGGGCGAGCGAGGGTGAGGCCATTTGCGCAATGAGATGGCTTGTGGCAGCCCTCATCGTGCTTGGCATGGGCGCTCAATCCCACTCGGTTGCGGCCCCACTCGGTTGCGGCCCAGCAGCGACGGTGCGCCACGCTTGATACCAACGGCGAGGGTTCCGCGCCATGACGTAGGGAGCCACCGAGGAGGAGGCGCGGCAGCGTGCCGTGGCGGCCTGCAGGAACCTGCAAGAAAGTGTCAAAGACGTGCGCCGACGGACCCGCGTTCACGCACGATCTTAACGAGGTGTTTGCCATTGTTTGCTGCACAGAGCCGCGCCGCGGCTTGCGCCCTTCCGGCTGCGGCCAACGGCCGCGAGGCGGCGAAGAATGTGCAGGCGATGTTTGCCGATGCTGGCTATAAGGATTGCTCGGTCCGACACTATATGTCGCCAGCAACCGGCAAGGGCAGGCGTGCTAGGGGGATTGCCCCCATCGACCCGCAAAGAAGGCAAGTCTCAGATGTCAGCTGAAGGTGCAATGGGCGGTCTGCCCATGAATGGGTCCACGGGAGCACCGATCGAGACAGACGCGGTCATCATCGGCGCCGGCCCGGTGGGCCTATTTGCGGTGTTCGAACTGGGCCTTCTGGACATCAAGGCGCATGTGATCGACATCCTCGACAAGCCCGGAGGACAGTGCGCCGAACTGTATCCAGAGAAACCGATTTACGACATCCCGGGTCTGCCGGTCGTAACCGGGCAAGAGCTGACCGACCGCCTGATGCAGCAGATCAAGCCTTTCGCGCCCACGTTCCATCTGGGTCAGCGCGTTGACGCGCTGGAGCGCCAGGGCGGCGGCCGGTTCCGGCTCGTGACCGATACGGGCACCGCGTTCATGACCAAGGTGGTCGTGGTCGCCGCTGGCGGTGGGTCCTTCACACCCAAGCGTCCACCGCTCGCCGGCATCGAGGCTTATGAGGGCAAGTCCGTATTTTATGCGGTGCGCCGCATTGAGGATTTCCGCGGCAAGGATGTGCTGATCGTTGGTGGCGGAGACTCAGCACTCGACTGGGTCCTCAATCTGCAGCCCGTTGCGAAGCGGCTGACGTTGGTTCATCGGCGCGACGAGTTCCGCGGTGCGCCGCATTCGGTAGAGAAGATGCGCATGCTGGTGGCCGGCAAGCAGATGGATTTGCGCATTGGGCAGGTGAGCGCGCTGCACGGCGAGAACGGCATTCTGATGGGCGCCACCGTTCGCGCCAAGGAGGGCGACGTCCGCATCGAGTGCAGCCGCCTTCTGCCTTTCTTCGGGCTCACCATGAAGCTTGGCCCCGTTGCCAACTGGGGGCTCAACCTCAATGAGAACCTTATTCCCGTCGATACGGCAAAATTTGAAACGAGCGAGGCAGGCATCTTTGCCGTCGGCGACATCAACACCTATCCCGGCAAGCTGAAGCTCATTCTATCGGGTTTTCACGAAGCGGCCCTGATGGCGCAGGCCGCTTACCACATCGTCTATCCCGGTAAAAAACTCCTGTTCCAGTACACCACCTCCTCGTCTTCCCTACAGCGCAAGTTGGGCGTCAGCTGAGGGCAGGCGGGCCGGGGCAAATCCCACCATCTCTGGCCAAGGTGTTGTAAATCCCATTCGCTGGAGCTCGCCCACCTGCCGCGCCTCGTCCGTTGAGCCCACAGGCGACAGACAGTTGGCTGGTACGGCGGCTGTGCGATGTTAGCATCGGCCGCACGCGAATGGGCCGTTTGGAGGAAACAGTTTGGAGGATATGAGCGATGGCAGAGCAGAGGCGATGGCAGCGCCGGCCCGACGATTCAACGTGGGGCGACTATGGACCCGACGACCAGCTCGGCCGCATGAATGAGCTTACTCCTGCCAAGGTCAAGCAGGGCATCGCCGAGGTCAAGGAAGGCAAGACGTTTTGCCTGTCCATGCCGCTCGATTATCCCGGCGGCAACGTTTTGAACCCGCGGCGGCATCCTCCGCAGCTGCGACCTTCGGTGCGAACCGACAAGCCCAATTGGCTCTACCGCACGGAATGGCAACAGCCAGGCTTGATCGACGTCGTCAACGATGACCTCGTCATCATGCACCTGCAATACTCCACGCAATGGGACACATTGGCCCACGTCGGTGCCCTGTTCGATGCGAATGGCACGGGCAAAACCGAGCCCACCTTCTACAACGGCTACCGCGGTGGCGTGGACCTCGTCGGCCCCAGCGATGCAAAAGACGCGGGCGCGTTGCCAGGTACCTTCGTGGAGGCCAAGGGCACCTCGTCGGCCAATGCACTGGGCGCAGAGAACATGGCGGTCAAGTGCCTGCAGGGCCGCGGGGTCATGATCGACCTGTTCGCTCACTACGGGCGCAGGCGCCACGCGGTGGGCTACGACGACCTGATGCGCATCATGGCCGCTGACGGCATCAAGGTCGAGGTCGGCGATTTTGTCCTGCTACGGACGGGTTTCGACGAAATCATTTTAGAGGGTGGCAGGAAGCCCAATCAACACACGCTGGAGACGAGCTGCACGGGGCTCGACGGCAGCGATGTGCGGTTGCAGCAGTGGATCACCGAGACCAAGCTCGTTGCGCTGATCTCGGACAACTACGCCGTCGAGCTGATGCCGACGGCAATGGGGCCAGGCGATTGCGTGATGTTGCCACTGCACCATCATTGCCTCTTCAAGACCGGCGTCAACCTGGGCGAGATCTGGCGGCTGTCGGAGCTTGCCGATTGGCTGCGGAGCAACAATCGCAGCCGTTTCCTGCTTACCGCCCCGCCGCTCAGGTTGCCCGGTGCCGTCGGCTCGCCGGCAACCCCGGTTGCGACGGTGTGACGGCAGATCTGCGTACGCGGCATTTGTCTTGACCGCTGCCAAGGCGGTTAAATTCGACGACATTCCGGATCGAACGGGGAGCTGAGGCGCCATGGCTCAAACGCAGAAGTCCTTGAGCTGTCTCGACGGGGTGAGGGTGCTAGACCTTTCGCAATTCGAGGCGGGTCCTTCTTGCACGGAGGCGCTTGCGTGGCTCGGCGCCGAAGTGGTGAAGATCGAGAATCCAAAGTCTGGCGATCCCGGTCGTACGGTGCTCACCGAGCCCGGCCGCGATGCCTTCTACTTCCTGATCTTCAACGCCAACAAGAAGTCGGTCACCATCGATTTGAAGTCGGCCGCGGGCAAGAAGTTGGTGCTCGACATGGCACGCACGGCCGACGTGTTCGTCGAGAACTTCGCGCCGGGAGCAATCGAGCGGCTCGGGCTTGGTTACGATGTCCTTTGCAAGCTCAATCCTGGCATCGTCTATGCGCAGGTGAAGGGCTTCGGCAAAGGCAGCTCCTTCGAAAGCAATCTGGCGTTCGATATGATCGCGCAGGCGACGGGCGGCGTCATGAGCATCTCCGGTGAACCCGATGGTCGGCCCATCAAGCCTGGCCCCACGCTTGGCGATACCGGCACGGGCATGCTGCTGTGCATCTCAATCCTCGGTGCGCTCTACGAGAAGAAGAGGACCGGCAAGGGCCAGCGCTTAGAGGTCGCCATGCAGGACGCCATGTTGCACTATATCCGCCTCGCCTTTGCAACGCAGGCGCGCAAGGGCGGGCCGGTCAAACGGGCAGGTGATCAGACGGTGTCGGGTGGCAATCCGCCGTGCGGCATCTTCAAGTGCAAAGGCGGCGGGCCCAACGACTATGTCTACGTCTACACCAGCCGCGCCAATCCCGAGCACTGGAAGCGTCTCTTACAGGTCGTCGGCCGTGAGGATCTGATCGGCGACCAGCGCTATGCAACACCCGCCGATCGCACCGAGCGCGAAGAGGAGGTCAACGCCATCGTATCGGCGTGGACGAGCAAACACGACAAGCACGAGGCGATGCAAATCATCGGTGCCGCCGGTATCCCGGCCGGCGCCGTGCTTGATACCAAGGAGCTGGCTGAGGATCGCACGTTCCATGACCGGGGCATCCTGCAGACCATGGACCATCCGCAGGTCAAGGGTTATGTGATGCCGACTTGGCCGGTTCGGCACGACGGCACGCCAGTGGCCGTGCGGGCCGCGCCCATGCTAGGTCAGCATTCAAGCGAGGTACTCGAGAGCTGGTTGGGGCTCAGCCGGCACGAAATCGAAGGCCTGGCTGCGGATAAGATCATCACGCAGCGAAAGTGAGGCAGGTCGGTTCGGTCCAGACTGGATTGGCGCCAGCGGCCGGGGAGCATTGCAACTCTTTGGTCAATCGGGCAAAGCTGGCGCTCTACAGGCTTGTGCGCCAAGCAGCGAAGCGGTGCTCGACCCGGGGGAAGTGGTGCGCCGGGAGAGCCTTTTGCGCTAGGTGCGGCTGCGAGCGCGCTCTGGGACGGCAATCGCCCGCGGGCTTCTGCGCGCCGATCGATGGTTGGTTTGCTCCCCGTTGCTCAGGATCCTGGCCGGCATGGACGGGGCATGCGGATTTACGCAGCTCACGCCTGCGAAGTTCTCGCGGTATTCACCGGGCGTCATGCCGGTTGATCGCTTGAACACGGCGCGAAAGAAGGCCGCATCGCGATATCCGACCGCGGCGCTCACGGCCCGCAGCGATCTGGCGCCGTCCTCAAGCATCTCCTTGGCCACAGCGACGCGCATGGCCTGCAGATAGTTTCCGGGCAGTCGTCCCGTCGCGCTTTTGAAGCGGCGGATGAAGTTGCGCGGGCTCATGTTGAGGTCGCGTGCGAGGCGTTCGATGGACATGTCGCGTGCGTAGTTCTGTTCGATGTAGGTCTCAGCCGCGCGAACCTTATTGTCTTCATGTGGCCGCGACAGGGGTAGCACGGCATAGCCCGATTGTTTGGCGCGGGGCATGTTGATGAGCAGCGCTTTGGCGCATTGCAGCGCCACCTCGTGGCCGCAGAATTTCTCGACTAGATAGAGGCTGAGGTCCATCGATGAATAGACCCCGCCGCTGCATAACACCCGCCTGTCCTCGGTAATGAGTTTTTCTGGCTGCCAGTTGACTTTGGGATAGCGCCGGCGGAATTGGTCCGCCGTCGCCCAATGGGTGGTCGCCTCGCGTCCATCGAGGAGGCCCGCTTCAGCCAGATAAGCCGCGCCGGTGCAGGTCCCGGCTACGTAGGCGCCCTGCGCGGCCTTCTTGCGCAACCAGGGTAGCAACGCGGCGTGGCGTTGGAATTGAGTGTCCAAGTCCAAGCCCGAGGATGGGACGACGACGAGGTCGGTCTTCTTGACGCTGCTGATGGCCACGCGCGGCAACAGCCGCACACCGTAAGGGCTCGTTACGGACCGACCATCGAGCGATGCGACCCTGACGCGAAAGCGTGGGTCTTGTGCATCGCCGTGCAGTGCCTGCCATAGCGATCCCGCGCTGTGGAAGACCTCGATGGGTCCGATGGCCGTCGACGCATAGTTGTCGTTGAGAAGGACGACCGTCACATCGAGCATGCCCATCCGCTTTCTCCTGAAGCCGTCCTGCCGGCGCGGTTGCGCCGGCAGGCGCGCGATCAGCCCGCGGTCACCGGATCGATGATGGTACGAATCTCAGTGATCTTGTTGGCGGGAAAGCCGCTCACTTGGGCATGCTCACGCACCGCAACTTCGTCCTCGGCCATATAGACGCAGAATGTCTTGTTGCCGGCCACGTAGGAATGGACCCATTGCGCCCGTCCTTGCAGTTTGGCAAGCGCCGCGTTGGATTTTGTCGCGGCCTGCTCGAGCTGTTGGCTGGTCATGCCGCCAATACCAGGGATGTCGCGCTCGATGATATACCGTTTCATAGCCATTGCTCCATGCTGGGTTGAATAGTGCGCATTTGGGGAGCGGCGGCCAAGGGGCCAGACGGCGAAACTGACATTGAAGGTAGGCAAGATTGACAATGCCAGGCGCTCTCCGCCCTTGCCGTCGCAACCGGCGCGTTCCAATAACCTGCATACCGACTATGATGGCGAGGCTAGGTGAGGAGAGCGAAAGAAATGGCATGGCGCGTGGGGGTCGACATCGGCGGCACATTCACTGACGTGGCGTTGATCAACGACGCCACGGGCGAGATCGGCGTCGTCAAGGTGCCCACGACGCCGCGCAACTTCGCCGACGGGGTGTTGGCGGCGCTCGATGTGGCGATGCAGCGCTACCATCTCGCCGCACGCGACGTCGGTCTCCTGTCGCACGCGACCACCGTGGTCACCAACGCCATTTTGCAGGAGAAGGGTGCCCGTGCGGCGCTTGTGGCCACGCGGGGCTTTCGTGACGTGCTCGAGCTGCGTCGCTCGGCGCGCGCCGATCTCTACGACTTGTTTCAGGATGCGCCGGCGACGCTGATCCCGCGCCGGCGGCGCTATGAGATCACGGAGCGCATTGGCGCCGATGGCAAGGTCGTCACACCCTTGGTCGAGGACGAAATCGATGACTTGATTGCGGCCCTTAAGGTCGAGCGCGTGGAGGCCGTGGCGGTCTCGCTGCTGTTCAGCTTTCTCAACCCAGAGCACGAGCAGCGATTGGGTGCCAGGCTGCGCGCGGCGCTGCCGGATGTGCCGGTCTATGTGTCCTCGGAGGTGCTGCCCGAGATCAGGGAGTTCGAGCGCACCAGCACGACCGCCGTGTGCGCCTATGTGGGGCCGATTCTGGCGTCCTATCTCGAGGCATTGGAAGGCGCCACGCGGAGGAAAGATCTGCCGCGGCTCTATGTGATGGGATCGGGCGGTGGTGTGCTCGAGGCAGCCGAGACCATCGCCATGCCGGCCATGGCGGTCGAATCGGGCCCGGCGGCCGGCGTGGTGGCGGCAGCGATCGTGGCGCTGCAGTCCGGCCGGCTGGACGTCATCTCGTTCGACATGGGCGGCACCACGGCTAAAGCGAGCCTCATCCGCAACGGTCAATACGAGACGACACCGGAGTACGAGGTGGGGGGTGGCGCCAGCGGCACCCGGTGGATGCATGGCACGGGCCATCCGATTCGCGTGCCGGTGATTGATCTTGCCGAAGTGTCGGCCGGCGGGGGCTCGATCGCCTGGGTGGATCCTGCTGGGGCGCTGCGCGTGGGCCCGCAGAGCGCCGGTGCCGATCCCGGTCCTGCCTGCTATGCACGCGGCGGTAGCGAGCCTACCGTGACCGATTGCAATCTCGTGCTTGGCTATCTCGACAAGGGTTCGCTCTTGGCCGGCGATCTGCAGATCGATCATGCTGCGGCCGAAGCCGCGGTGGCCGAGCGCCTGGCCGGCCCCATGGGCGTGGATGTGCGCACGGCGGCGGCTGCGGTGATCGACGTCGTCAACCACGCCATGGCTGAGACGTTGAAGATCGTGTCGGTGCGGCGCGGCCACGATGCGCGCCAGTTCGTGCTCGCTGCGTTCGGTGGAGCGGGACCGCTGCATGCCGCGGCGCTGGCGCGCGAGCTCGGCATCGCCGAAGTGCTCTGTCCGCCGATCCCGGGCGCGTTCTCAGCCCTCGGTCTCGTCGGTAGCGATCTCAGGCGCGATTACGTTCGCACCGTTTACACCACTACGGCGAGCGCCGATCCCGCGGCGCTCGAAGCGGTGTTCGCCGCACTCGAGCACCAAGGCGGCGCCATGCTGGATCGTGCGTGCATTGCCCCTGAGCAGCGCCGTTTCGAGCGCTCCTTCGATGCGCGCTATGAGCGACAGTCCTACGAGCTTGCCGTCCCGGTCCCGCCGCGTGTGTTCGACAAAGTCGCACTCGGCGAAATCGCCGAGGCGTTCCATGTCCGCCACCGCGCCACGTACGGCCACGACAATCGTGCCGAACCTGTGCAGCTTGTGAGCGCGCGTGTCACAGCCATCGGAAAGATGCCGCCGCTGGCGATCCGGCGCAAGCCGGCGCCGACCGGCAGCGACGCGCTCAAGGGCCATCGCCGCGTGTGGTTCCGTGACACTGGCGAGGCGAGCGCCAGGGTTTACCAGCGCGCGCGAATGGCGGCAGGTGTTGTGTGTGCAGGGCCGGCCGTGATCGAATCCCTGGAATCCACCATCCTCGTCCCCTCGGCGTGGCAAGCGGCGATGGACGACAATGGCTTTGTGCTGCTGACGCGGAGCTAGGAGAGGAAGCCGATGCAAGACGGGTTACTCAAGGCCGATCCCGCGCTCTTTGAGATCCTCAAGAACAGTTTCTACAAAATCGCCGAGGAGATGCGAGTCGTCCTTGCCAAGACCGCCTATTCGCCGATCCTCAAATCCGCCGGTGACTACTCCTGCGGTGTGTTTGATGGCAAAGGCTGCATGGTGGCCCAGGGGCCGGACCTGCCGATCCATCTGGGGTCGATGCCCGACGCCGTCGCCGCCGTGGTCGCCGCCTTTGGGCGCGACGTGCACGAGGGTGATGTGTTCATCCACAATGATCCCTACTTCGGCGGCAGTCATCTGCCCGACGTCAACGTGGTACGCCCCGCCTTCCACGCGGGGCGTTTACTTGGGTACGCCTGCTTGCGCGCGCACTGGCCCGACGTCGGCTCGGCCACACCCGGCAGCTATGGCGCGGTAACGGAGATCTATGGCGAGGGCTTGCGCCTGCCGCCGCTGCGGCTTGTGAGCCGGGGCACGCTCAACGTCGAGCTTGAGAAGGTCATTCTGGCCAACGTGCGCACGCCCGACGAGCGCAAGGGTGATCTCGGGGCCCAGCTGGCGGCCACCCTGCGCGCCGCCGAGCGGCTGGCAGAGCTCGCGCGGCGTTATGGTAGCGATACCATCCTCGGTGCGATGGCCGAGGTGATGGACTATTCCGAGCGGCTGATGCGTGCAAGCCTTGCCAGTTTGCCCGACGGCGAGGGTAGCTTTGAAGATTTCTGCGATGGCGATGGCATCCCCGACGATGCGCACGGACGCGACGCGCAGTTCTGGATACGCATGCGCGTGACCAAGACTGGCGACCGCGTGAGCGTCAATTTCGCAGGCAGCGATCGAGCGGTGAAGGGGCCGATCAACGCGCCGTTGTCGGTGACCGCCTCGGGTGTCTTCTGTGCACTCAAGACTGCTGTCGATCCCAACAGTCTGATCCCGCCCAATTCAGGCTGCTGGCGACCTATCGAGGTGACGGCGGAGAAAGGCTCGGTGGTGAACGCAGAGTTCCCCTCGCCCGTGGTCTATGCCAACCACGAGATCTCCCACCGCGTTGCCGACATGGCGATGGGAGCGCTGGCCAGCATCTGGCCGCAGCAGGTGATGGCCTGCAGCCAGGGAACTTCCGCCGTCTTCACGTTGGGCGGCGTCGACCCGCGCTCGGGGCGGCGCTACGTATCCTATGAGACGATCAAAGGTGGGTATGGGGCTCGGCCCAATAAGGACGGCATCAACGTTGTCGCTTCTGGCATATCGAACACCATGAACACGCCGGTGGAGGTGCTGGAGTTGGCGTTTCCCGTGCGCGTGGAGTGCTACGCCATCAATCCCGATTCCGGTGGCGCGGGCCAATACCGCGGCGGCTGCGGCGCACACCGCGTGTGGCGGCTGCTCGACGGGGCGGACGCCGTCGGTTCGCTGTGCATGGAGCGCATGACTTCGGCTCCCTTCGGTCTCCTGGGCGGCAAGGCGGGAGCCGCCGCTGTCGTCACGCTGACGACGCCGGACGGAGCCAGTCGCCGCTTGCCGAGCAAGGGTGCCTTCATGGTGCCGGCCGGCTCGGTGATCGACATGGTCACGCCGGGTTCCGGCGGCTTTGGCGCACCGACGCGGCGCGATCTTGCCGCCATCGCTCGTGACCTCATCGACCGCTACATCAGCGAGCGCTCAGCGCGCGAGGACTATGGTGTGGCTGATCCGGCGGCGCTTTGCGCTGCAACGAAGCAGGACAGCCCATAGCGCGTGGCGATGCGGTCACCTTGACCCTCAAGGTGCGATTTGCTTCCTTGCAAGACGCGGTTCGTGCTGCTGGCCTGCGCACCTTTCTACTCCGGGGATTTCCATGCCAATCATCAACAGCGTCGCTGCGATGCAAGACGAGGTCGCCCGATGGCGCCGCGATCTGCATGCGCATCCCGAGATCCTCTATGAGGTGCATCGCACCGCCGGCATCGTCGCTGAGAAGCTCAAGGCGTTCGGCTGCGACGAGGTGGTGGGCGGTATCGGCAGGACCGGCGTGGTGGGTGTAATCCGTGGGCGCAACGCCACCTCGGGCAAGGTGATCGGCTTGCGCGCGGACATGGATGCGCTGCCCATGACCGAAAGCACCGATCTGCCCTATGCCTCAAAATCGCCGGGCAAGATGCACGCCTGCGGGCACGATGGGCACACGGCCATGCTGCTGGGCGCCGCGAAGTACCTCTGTCAGACGCGCAACTTCGACGGTACCGCGGTGGTGATCTTCCAGCCCGCCGAGGAGGGAGGCGCTGGCGGCAAGGCGATGGTCGATGACGGCCTGATGGAGCGCTGGGGCATCCAGGAAGTATTTGGGATGCACAATATGCCAGGGATTCCGACCGGGACGTTCGCGATCCGGCCGGGCCCGCTGTTGGCTGCCAGCGACGGCATCTACATCGAGATCACGGGCAAGGGCGGCCACGCATCCAGGCCGCACCAGTGTATTGATCCAGTTCTCGTCGGTTCGCACATTGTCACCCAATTGCACTCGATCGTTTCACGCAACCTCGACCCGCTGCAATCGGGGGTCATCTCGATTTGCATTTTTCATTCTGGCGAGGCGCTGAACGTCATCCCGCAGACAGCAGAGCTCAAGGGCACGGCGCGCTCGCTGACGGGTGAGGTCCGCGACCTCATGGAGCGGCGGATTATCGAAGTCGCAGAAGGGACGGCACGCCTGCATGGCGCCGTGGCGCGCGTGAGATATGAGCGCAAGTATCCCGTGACCGTCAATCATCCCCAGCAGAGCGAGTTTGCGGCCGGTGTTGCCGGGGAGGTTGCCGGCCACGACAAGGTCGACACCGACATTGCCCCACTTATGGGTGGGGAGGACTTTTCCTTCATGCTTGAGGCACGGCCGGGTGCGTTCATCCTGCTCGGCAACGGCGACACGGCCGGCGTGCATCATCCCAAATACGATTTTAACGATGCCGCGATCCCCGCCGGCATTTCCTACTGGGCGCGTCTCATAGAGACGGCCATGCCGGTGTGAGCCTCACGCGGCCAGCTGGCGCAATTGATAGACGGCCGTGTGCAGGACGCGGGCAACCACCGTGCCCCCGTTGGCGATGACCAGAGCGTCCAGATCGACGAGGCGGTGGCCCTTCTTCTCGTAGTTGGCCTCGACGCGGGCGCGTACCGACAACTCATCGCCGACGCGGGCCACGGCAAAGTTGGCGACCCGGCTGCCGACGTGGATCCAGGGCGGCAGCGCAACATTCTCTTTGAGTGCAAGATTGCACAGCCTGAGGACCGCGCCGGGATGAACCAATCCCTCGCGGACATAGAGTGGATCGCTCTCGCGCACGTCACGCAGGTAGCTTGCGGCCATCGCCGGCGTCAGACGCTGCGCAGGAAGACACAGCGCCGTCCCGGGGGAGAGCGTGGATGGGGTGGCCTGAGGCCGGATCCGGGGCAGGGCACGGAACGGGAAGGTGTCCGGTGAGGGTGGGCTAATGGTCGCGCCCTCGGTGAGCCAGGCGTGGCCCACGGCGCACAGCAGGCCTTCGCTGTGCACCTCAAGCTCCAGGCCGGCGCCGGCCTCGCGGGCACTGACGGTGGCGATGCGTCCATCGTAGACGGGCTTGAGGAAGCGCAGCTCGATACTGCCGCGCTCCAGCCAGGCGCGGCCCCAGCGCTGCGCGATGGGATGGCAAACGTAGGCGTAGGCTTCAACGCCCGGCACCAGGCCGCCGGCAAAGCCCAACTGGCGGGCCACAGCATCGTCGTGGATCTTGTTCTCCGATGCGTGCGAGACGTTGTAGGCCTCGACACGGTACGTGATGGGGGTTGCTGTGCTCATGGTGCGCGGATTTCCATGCTCCCGGCCGCCGGCTTCGCAGCCCGCCGCACGCCGTCTGGCGTCCCAGGATTATAGGCCGCGGCCCGTTAGTTGAGGCGTGCACCGTTGCGAGGCGCAAGCCTTTGTTGTGTGCGTGATCTCGGAGCCACAGTGCTGCCAGTGCCAATCCACTAGATTTGCCGGCAGATTCGTGGCCGCACTCAAGACATGCGGTCAGCAGAGGCGTCCCGGGCGCGCAAAATGGGCCAGAAACACCAAGAAGTGCCCACAAACGCCAAGAAACGGCAAACAAGTGGCAGGGGAAGCACGGGAAGGCAAATGGGTCAGCACACGCGTGGGCCAAGGCAGCCAAAGAGGTAGAAGCGCTTGCGACGCCGGACATTTTTGACCTGTGCAGCCGCGGCCTTCGGCGCGGCTGCACGCGCACCGCTCGCCTGGGCTGTTCCCAAGCCCTACAGTTGGGAGGCGGCCCCGCCCACCACCAACAGCGAGGCTTTCGTGAAGTGGATGGTGGCGAACCGGGGCGAAGAGCCGCATTTCTTGGCGCAGCGGTTCGGCCGCTGTCAGATGCTGGTTGTCAATCATGACGTGCTCGATGAGCGCAATAAGCGCGCCTTTCTCATGACACCACGCGAGGAGTTCACCCTCAAACGCAACCAAGGACGCGCCTATGACCACGCCTTCCTCGACATCGGCTTCGGCGTGACGATCTCCGGGCCGCACGTTGTCAGCCGCATGACCTCCTCGCTCGACGTCAAACTTGGCGAGAAGGTCCTCGAGATTGGCACCGGATCAGGCTACCAATCCGCCTATCTTGCCAATCTCACCGACAAGGTGTGGAGCATCGAGATCATCAAACCGCTCGCCGAGCGCACGCGCGATGTGTTGGATGGGCTAATCGGCCGCGGCTACAGCGAATATCAGGCGATTTCTACGCGCCATGCCGACGGCTACTACGGCTGGCCGCAGGCGGCCCCGTTCGACAAGATCATCGTCACCTGCGGCATAGACCACGTTCCGCCGCCGCTGCTGCAGCAACTGCGCTTAGGGGGCATCATGGTGATCCCCATTGGGCCTCCGGGCGCCCAGCGTTTGCTAAAGATCGTCAAGGAGCAGGAAACCGACGGGACCATCAAGGTCGCGCGCGTGGATATCTACGGCGGTAGGATCGTTCCTTTCGTGCCGTTCACCAAAATTGACGGTGACACCATCAAGGGGACGCACAACCAGCGGTGAGGCAGCGTCACGACAAAGGGCCGCCGATAGGGGCGGCCGCGCGCTTGCGCACTGGTGCCGCGGCATGGCTGGCGCTCGCCGGGCTCGTCGCCCGCGCCGGTTACGATAGAACCGCGCGACGCGTCCGCACCTTCAACTTGAGGCCCCTATCAAGGCCGCTGTCCAGGCGCATAATCGGGACCATGTCATTGCGCGCGCCCGCCCGCGGCCAGTCCACCAGCGAGCTGGAGCCCACGCCACAGCTTTATCTCTCGGTGGGTCTCATCGCTGGGGCGGTGATCGCGCTGCAGATCGCGATCATGCGGATCTTCTCGGTCGGTAGCTGGGCGCACTTCGGTTCCCTGGTGGTGAGCCTCGCCATGCTGGGTTTCGGCCTGACCAGCGCCATCATGTGCGTGCGCAAGGACTGGTTCGAGCGCCACTGGCAGCGGGTGGCAATGGCCGCGCTCATGCTGTTTGGGCCGTTGACGGTGGCGGCTAACCTCGCGGCGCAGCAGACCCCCTTCAACGCGATCTTCCTGGTCTCCGATCCGGCGCAGAAATGGCGCCTGTTCGGCAATTTCTTGCTCTACATGCTGCCGTTCTTGGCCGGCGCATTCTATTTGGGCACGGTATTCCTCAAGGCCCAGCGCTTGTTCGGCCGCGTATATTTCGCCGACCTGACGGGGTCGGGGCTGTGTGGGCTCGTGTTCCTGGGGGCGATGTATCTCCTGGCACCGGAGAACCTGCTCATGGTGCCGCTGGCGCTGTGGTGCGCCGGCAGCGTGTTGTGGTTCATGGCCCTCGGTCGCCCGCGCGCGATCGCCTGGGTAAGCGCAGTGGCGATCGGCTGCGGGGTCGCGCATCTGGCCGCGCCGTCCCTGGGCCTCGCTAGCTTGGCTGTTTCCGACTACAAGGGCGTTTCTTATGCCCGCAAGTTCCCCGACAGCGAACGCGTCTATGAGCGGGCCTCGCCGTTCGGGTACCTGGAGGTTTACGCCAGCTCCTATCTGCACTTCGCGCCCGGGCTCTCGGACAACGCCGCGTTCAATTTGCCGGCCATGCCAACCAACGCTTATTTGGGCCTCTACATCGATGGCGAAGGTCCAAGCGGCATCATCCGCGATCTGCCGGCGGCCGAGACCGCTTATTTTCGTTACCTGCCGATGATCTACCCTTACCTGATCAAGCAGGCGCCAGACACGTTCGTTGTTCAGTTCGGCGGCGGCATCTCGACAGCGATTGCCCTCAAGAGCGGTTCCAAGAGCGTGACCGTGGCCGAGGGCAATCCGACGGTGCTTTCGGCCTTCCGCAACGACAAGGGCTTGCGCGAATTCACGGGCGATGTGCTCAACAATCCGAACGTGAAGGTGATCGACTACGAAGGGCGCCTTTACCTCGCGCACACGGACCGGCGGTACGACATCATCGATCTGAGCCTTGCCGATTCGGCGGGCCTGTCGAGCCCAGGTGGCTTTGCCATCGTCGAGAAGTTCGCCTATTCCCGCGAGGCCATGACTAGCTATATGCGCGCGCTTAAGGAGGGTGGCGTGCTCTCGGTGACGCTGTGGAACAAGGAAGAGCCGCCCAAATCGGTGCTCAAGCTTTATGCCACGATGGCCGCGGCGGCGCGCGAGGCTGATGGCGACAATATCGCCGACCGCTTCTTTGTGGTGGCAAGCTATCTTTCCACCGCCAGCGTGCTCTATAAGCGCGGCGGCTTTACGCCCGAGGAGGTCGCCAAACTGCGCGCGCACACGCGGGCCATGTCATTTGATGAGATCTATTATCCAGGTTTTGCCTTCGCACCGACGGACGCAGCAACGGTCCTGCAGGATTACAAGAACTCGATTTTCCCCGATGGGCCGACGCAGGACCCGGACGCTGCGAGCGAAGGGCGCAAAGGTGGCGAGGGGCCGCCGCCCGAGAACGGGACGCTTCCTGCCACCACCATGGGGCAGATGGCGTGGCATCATCTGGTGCACGGCGGCTGGGACGAGCTGGCGCGGCGCTACGTGTTCGACACGCGCCTTCTCACCAACGATCGGCCTTATTTCGCGGCGTATGTAAAGCCCGCCGATCTGCTGCGTGTCAGCGACCGCTTGGAGCTATTGCAGGACGAGTGGGGCTTTCTCCTGGTGTGGGCGACACTGGCGATTGCCTGCGTTGCTGCGCTGTCGCTGGTGCTGTTGCCACTCGCCTTCGGCTGGCGCACGATTTTCAGCCGCAATCCGGGTAAGTTCCGCACCATCGTCTATTTCGCCTGCCTCGGCGCCGGCTACATCATGGTCGAGGTGGGGCTAATCTCGAAATTCATTGAAGCGCTGAGCAATGCCACGGTCTCGGCTTCTGTGCTCATCACTGGCATGCTGGTGTGCTCCGGCGCTGGCAGCCTCGTTTCCGAGCGCTACTTTGCGCGCGCGCGCAGCATAATGCCGCGCATTTTTTTAGCCATCGGCGCTCTCCTGATCGGCTACGGACTGGCGCTTGACAGCGCGCTCGACTGGATTGGTACCTTCCCCTACGCGCTGAGGCTGCTCTTTTCATTCGCGCTCATCTTCCCGCCGGCATTCCTGATGGGCTTTCCCATGCCGACCGCAATGACGTTGTTGGCGCGGCTCGGTAAGGACCATATGTTCCTGTGGGCGTGGGGTATCAACGGGTGTTTCTCCGTTGTGGGTGCGGCGCTGGTACCGGTGATCGCCACGTCGTTCGGGTTGGGGGCTGTGCTGATGGCAAGCGGCTGTGCTTATCTGCTGGCGACCGTGGGTTTCTTCGCGGTGTTGCTGCCGCTGGCTGCGCCGACCTCCAGAGCCGCAGTGACGTGAGCCCTACCGTCTGTCAGCGCGTCATTGCTGCAGGGATACTCATGGTCGCCGTTCCGGTGGGCTCACCCGTGCTTGCGGCACCGACCAAGTCGGTCAAGACCGAGCTCGTCGCCTTCGACAATGCGCCGTTTCCTTATTCGGGCCGACCGCCTGGACAAGACAAGCCGTTCTACGACCTTGAAAAGGATGGCCGACGCGGGCACACCTCGCCGCGTGGGGGCGTCTATTGGGAGGACGTCACCTACAGTGACCGCCGCGTGTTGTTGCACATTCCACGCGGCTTCAACCCAGCGCTGCCCGCGCTGATGATCGTCTACCTCCACGGCAACATGACCAACTTGGAAGGCGTGGTGCATCGCCATCAACGGGTGCCAATGCAGGTGTCTCAATCGGGTCTCAACGCGGTGCTGGTTGCCCCACAACTTGCGGTCAACGCGCAGGATTCGAGCGCCGGGCGCTTCTACGAAGCCGGCCACTTCCGCCGGTTCGTCGAGGAAGCGGGTGTGCGGCTGGCGCGGCTCAATGGCGATGCGCGGGCCCGCGCGGCCATCGAAAGCCTACCCGTGATCCTCGTTGCCTATAGCGGCGGTTACGCGCCAGCCGCCTGGATTGTGTACCATGGGGGCATCGGCGATCGACTGCGCGGCGTCATCCTACTCGATGCGCTTTATGCCGAGGTCGACAAGTTCGCCGCTTGGATCGAGAGGCGCCATTCGGCATTCTTCTTCAGCGCCTATTCGCGTTCCGCCCGTGATGAGAATGCCGCGCTACAGCAACTGCTTGGCGAGCGCCGGATCGACTTTCTAACCACGCTGCCCCAGCGACTGGGCCCTGGCCGCGTCGTCTTCGTGGCGACGCCCGAGGAGGTCCTGCACGGCGAATTCATGAACCGGGCCTGGGTCGACGATCCCCTGCGGGATGTTCTGGCGCGCATACCCGGTTATCCGCGCACTGCGCCGCCAAAGGCGCGCAAGCGCTGACGCGCGAGATACCGCGGACTGCCCGCAGCTTTGAGGCTTTCCACAGCTGCCTCCGCGTCGGGCTTTCACGGCGCTTTGCCGCGGATCAGATGAATGATGCCGGAGAAATCCGTGCGACCCTCGCCCCAGGCATTGTGCAAGCCAAAGAGCTGGGCGGCGGCTGCTCCGAGGGGCGTGGTAGCGCCGGCGGCGGCAGCGGCTTCTTGCGCAAGCTTGAGATCCTTCAGCATAAGCGCCGAGGCAAAACCCGCCTTATAGGCGTTGTTGGATGGTGCGTTCGGCACCGGTCCTGGTACGGGGCAATAACTGGTAAGCGCCCAGCATTGTCCCGAGGAGGTTGAGGCCACGTCGAACAGCGCTTGGTGTGACAGGCCAAGCTTCTCTGCAAGTACGAAGGCCTCGCACACGCCGATCATGCTGATGCCGAGCATCAGGTTGTTGCAGATTTTGGCGGCCTGACCGGCCCCGGCAGCGCCGCAGTGCACGACGCGCTGGCCCATGACCTCCAGGATGGGCTTTGCCTTGGCGAAGGCTTCACCTGCGCCCCCGCACATGAAGGTGAGAGTTGCGGCCCGGGCGCCGCCGACGCCACCCGACACCGGAGCATCGAGGGAGAGCATGTTTTGCGCCGCTGCCAGTGCATGCGCCGCCCGTGCTGAGGTCACGTCGATGGTGGAGCTGTCAACGAACAACGTACCGGGTGCCGCGGCCGCCAGCATACCGCCGCCCCAGACGTCGAGTGTATCCTTGCCGGCGGGCAGCATGGTGATGAACACCTCGACGTCCCTTGCGGCATCGGCGGGCGAAGCAACCGCTTTCACGCCCTGCCTTACGGCCTGCTCGACGTTGCCTGCCACCAAATCGAAGCCCGCCACTTCGTGCCCTGACTTGACCAGGTTGCCGGCCATCGGCAGCCCCATGTTGCCGAGCCCGATGAAGCCTATCTTCGCCATGGATCAATCCTTCGGAACGCAAGCGACCCTGACTTCGTCGCCTCGCAACCAATTGTTTACCCCAGCGACGGACACTGCGGCTATCGCCATAGCGGTCGGGCCGTCAGCATTGCGGCTGGGACCTCAGCGAACGGGCACTTGTCAATCCGATAAGGTTCGCTCAGATGAGAGCCGTTGTGATCCTGCT
>JAMXLN010000059.1 GCA_024281145.1 Hyphomicrobiaceae bacterium
GGACGGCAACTCGTGGTAGAGAAAGATGCACGTGACAATGTCGATGCTGGCATCGGGCAGCGGGATCTTCTCGCCCGCAGCTTGTATCAGCTGAGCGCTGCGTAGCGGTTCAAGATGTCGCCGCGCCTCGTCGAGGTAGGCGCGCGACAGGTCCAGACCCTTGAGGCCTATGGCCGGATAGGCGAACCGGAGCTGGCGCAGGAACCGTCCGGTGCCGCAGCCGATGTCGAGGAGAGTGACCTGGCGTTGGTCGCATCCCCGCAAGAACTCGGCGATTGGGCGCAGTGCCGTGCGCCGCATGGGGCCGGCGGCGCCCATGAACAAGGTTTCAACTTGCATGTCATAAAGGCGTGCCGAGCCCTCGGAAAGGTAACCGCCGGTCTGGAAATGAAAGTCCTGAGCGTAGTAGTCGGGGACGGCGCTGGCGGCCGCTTCGGCCTTGACGGTCGTGACATGACGGTCGGCCCGACGCCTGGCGGTGCTGGGAAGGTCGGTTAACATTTCGCGCACGCGCAGGAGATGGCCCACAGGGGATCCCGCCTCGTCCTCGATGGGGGGATAGAGGCCATCGCGCACCGCCAGTGCGTCGCTGAGGAGCAGCTGTGCCTGGTCGGCCAAAAGCTCGCTGAGGGTCGGCATCGGCCGGACAGGCCGGTATCGGCTCTTGAGTCCAAGCTGACCGGTGCGCCAGTCGACCAACCGGTTGAGCGCGAAATACCAACCGAAACGCAGCGATTGGGCCGCCAACTGCGTTGCCATGCCAAGATTGTGACGCATCGCTCGCTCCTATCACCGCGGCCGATCGATGGGAGAAGAATCGCGCACTGTTGCAATATGCTCAAGACGACAAAGAGATATCCTCATGTCGCACGTGAGGCTTGCCGGATATGCTCCCCAGCCCGCCAACCATGGAAAGCGATCAGATGCCTGCACCCTCCAGCGATGTCGCCTTCACGCCCTCCGTCAAGGCTGTGCAGGAGAAGCGCGGTTCACGCGCGCACTTCGTAAAGATGGAGGCGAGGGGCGGCTGGCGCACGGCAATCACCCCCGATCTTGCCGCTTTCCTGGCCGAAGCGCGATCGTTTTATTTCGCCACCGCCAGTGCGGACGGACAGCCTTACGTGCAGCACCGGGGTGGTCCCCCAGGCTTCCTGCGCGTGCTCGATGAGCACACGCTGGGGTTCGCCGATTACAAAGGCAACCGCCAATACATCACGACGGGCAACCTGTCGGAAAACGGCAAGGCCTTCATCTTCGTCATGGACTACTCCCGCCGCCGACGCGTGAAGCTCTGGGGGCAGGCACGCGTCGTGGCCGGCGATGACGGGCTTCTCGCTCGGCTCTGGCCTGAAGACTATCAGGCACGCGCCGAGCAGGTCGTCTTGTTTGCGGTCGCGGCCTGGGACACCAACTGCGCTCAACACATTCCGCAGATGTTCCATGCCGAGGACGTGGGCCATACGCTCCAGCAGTTCCAAGCCCGCATTCGCGAGCTCGAAGCTCAGGTTGCTGCGCTCAAGGGCGGCGAGAAGAGCTCTAGTGAGGCTGCCGCAGGCTCTGCTGGCTGATAGGACCCTCGCCGTGCGTAGCCTCGTCCAAGCTTCGTCGGGTGCGCGCCTCGATCATTCTCAGCGGCGTCGTGCGACAAGAGGCACCGCTCGCGAGGAGGGGCGCTGCGGGTGCCATCCGCCCTTTCCGCGCCAACGGCCGTAAACCCTGCCGCAGGAAAATCGTCGCGGATCTTGCGCGGGTCGCAGGCGCCGCGCCGGTCCTTTGTCGCCATGGCGCCCTGGAGACATGCGGTGGTTTTGGCCTGGCCTATTGCAGCCGCCGGGCGATGAAGCGGGCCAGCGCCGGCCCGGCGAGCAGCACGATCAGAAGGCGCAGGGTCTGCAAGGTCATGATGAAGGACAGATCCGCATGGCTCGACGCGCCAATGATGGCGACGGAGTCGACCCCGCCTGGACACGTCGCGAGGTAGGCAGTCATCGGATCGATGCCGGCCGCCTTGACGAGGATGAACGCAAACAGCGCGCAAATGCCGATCACGGCGCAAATCGAGAGCAGGATTTGGGGCAGGACGCGCGAGGCGTGGATGAGAATATCACGCGTGAAGCCGAGGCCCACGCTCCAGCCGAGAAACGCGTAGCCCATGGCGAGCAGCCATTGTGGCAGCGTGATGGTGACGAGGCCAAGGGCCTCGAGCGCCGCGCCGATCGTCATCGGCACCAGCAATCCGCCGGCCAGGATCTTCAGCCCGATACCCAATGCTCCGCCGAGGCCGGCGATCATCAGGGTGAACGCGACATGCCACCCGTAGTGGGCAGGAAGGGCGGGCGTGCTCGGCACGGCGGAAGCGATCGGGTCGGCCAGCCATTGTCGTGCTACGGCCGAAGCGACTGCCGCCACAAGCACGACGCGCAGATACTGCATGAGCGCGACCAGGCGCGCATCGGCGCCGAAGGCACCGGCCATCAACATCATCACCGAGGCGCCGCCGGGGGCCACGCCCCAAACCGCGGTCGTTCCAGGGAGCACCCGCCAGCGGGTGAGCAACCAGCCGAGCGCGGTTGAGGCGGCGACGATGCATAGAATGACCCCGAGAAACAGCGGCCAGTCCTTGAGAAACCGGAGCACGATGTCCCCGGTGATGGCGCGCGCCACCAGGCAGCCGACGATGGTTTGGGCAGCGAAGACAGGCAGGCGCGGGGCGCGGATCGTGCCGCCGTTGCTGCCCACGAGGATGCCTGCGATCATCGGGCCAATGAGCAATGCGGCAGGCAAGCCCATGCTCTCAAGCAGCGCGGCGAGCGGCAGCGAGATGGCCACCAGGATGGTCCACTGCGCCAATGGCGAGCGCTTGAGACGAGAGCGAAGACACGCATTGATTGGCTCTGTCATGGCTGATACGTCGCTGGAGGGGGCCTCCATGGGCCGCTTCCACGGACCATGGAACTTGCAAGCGAGGACGCCTCCCTTGTCGCGGACGCATGGGCTTTGGCTCGATACTGCCAGCGCCTTTCATCGACAGGTGTAGCAGGCAGCGCTCGCCGACGCGACCAAGACTGGCAGTTGCGATGCCGATGGGTGGTCGCGCAAGCTGTTCCGGATCGAGGTCTCGAGCTCGAGCCACGGCAGTGGGCCCGCCGCGCCGCCGAGGTCGGTAGCAAGGCGAAGCTGAGCCCAAAATCGAGCCACGCGAACGCCACCTGTCGGTCGGGTCAACGAGCCGGACGGGACGGCTGCGTCAGAGCCGCCGCGCAGCCTCCGCGTGCCATGATGTTAGCGAGCGCGCAAGCGGGCGTGCTCACAACAGGCGTACCGCTCATCACGCGCATCCATGTTCAGGCGACTAGGCAGTTGCCGACTTGAAACGTCCCACCAGCGCGCAAGCGCCGCCTGCACGAGATAGAGATTGCGCGCGCGACACGCGAGTTGAAAACGCCATCACCGCGCGGCGCTCGCTTTCAGCGCGATAGATCTGAGCGAGCCAGGCGCCGAACTCGGCTGCTTGTGTGCGAAGGCCAGTGGCAGGTGGGGCTTGGGCCCCGTCGGTGAGCTGCCCGTCATGTCTTTATTTCAGGGTCCGGTCCACATGGGGAGGGCTCAGCCAGGCGCGCCGCGACCCTGCGGCGCACCAGTTCGGCCACGCCGGCCCACGCCCAGCTGCGACCGGCGTCGCCCTTGAGGCTGTGCAGGGTCGAGAAGAATTCCGCCACCTCGGCCGCCCAAGCGCCGTGCCGGCCTTCCAGAACAGCGACCATGGCCTCGACCTCGCCCGGCGTGGGTGTTGCGTCCTCCTTGAAATGCCAACCCGATGCCATTTTTGCGTCCCTGGCCATGTGTTCGGCGCAGAAGAGCAAGATTGGCGCCAACACACACTGGCCGGCGCGTGGTGGGCATCGGCAGGGTTAATGCTGGGTCACCCTCGCGCGGCAAAAGGCGCGTTCTTCGCCGGATGGGGCCAGGCTGGTTTGGATCAGGATCGGCGCGATCCTTGCAAAGATTACAACCTCGGGGAAGGAGGATCAGCCGGCTCGAGGGCTGAGGAGCCTTTCGCGCAAGGGCGTGCGCAAGGGTGCCGCCCGCTGGCAGCTCGTGCGCTGCGCCCGACAACCCCATGTGACAGCCCATGTGTTGGGGGGGCGAGGTGTGGGGCTAGTGTGCGGTCGCGGCCGAAGTCTTTTGTGCCGATTTGGCCTTTTTTGGCGGCGCCTTGTAGGCCTTGCCTGCCTTTTCCGAGACAACCTGTCCCGCACCCTTCTTCCTGTGGACTTTCGCCACTGCGCGGCGGCCACCCGTGCCGCATTCGTAGGAAATGACCGCTTGCCGCATGGTCATGGGGCCCTTGGCGTCGTCGGCAATGGGCAGCGTATCCAGGGTGGCGGGCTGAAAGAGCTGCTTCCACGCCCAAGTATTGAAACCGTGCTCTAGGAGGTTGGCGGCACGCACGGTGCGCTCGCTGCCGGTGGCCTCGCCGAGCACGACGGCAATGAGTTTGTGGCCGTCGCGGGTGGCGCTTGCCACTACGTTGAACCCGCTGTCGCAAATGAAGCCGGTCTTCATGCCGTCGGCGCCTGCGTAATTGGTGAGAAGGCCGTTGTGGGTATGCAATTGGCGCTTGCCAATTCGCATCTCCAGCATCGACCAAAGGGGCGCGTGCTCGGGAAAGTCGCGCAGCACGGCCCTGGCGAGCCGGGCGAGGTCGCGCGCAGTTGTCACCTGCTCCGGTGCTGGCAGGCCGTTAGCGTTGACGAATTTGGTGCGTGTCATGCCGAGCCGAGCGGCTGTGGCGTTCATGCGCTCGACAAAGGCTTCTTGCGAGCCGGAGACCGCCTCGGCCAACATCACTGCCACGTCGTTGGCGGACTTCACGATCAGCGCCTGGAGTGCCGTTTCCACCGTCATTTCGGCCCCCACCGGGAGGCCGACCTTGCTCGGCGACTGACTGCTGGCGAGCTCGGAGCAGCCGATCTTGCTCGCCAATGTCAGTTTGCCCTCTTTCAAGGCTTCGAAGGTAACGTAGGCGGTCATGATTTTGGTGAGGGACGCGGGGTGCCATTGATTGTCGGCATCTTCGCTGTAGAGGATCCGGCCGTCGGCGGCATCAATGAGCAGCGCGGGGCCGGCCGCCGCGCGCGTTGACAAGGCAGTGAGAGCGGCTGCGAGGGCAAATGTTGTCAATCGAGCCAACATGGATCCTCAAAGGACTGTTGGGAACGCGTCGACATGGGTTTGCCTGCGCTTACAACACTTCGGCCACCCTGGCCATCGCGCACGCATCCATGGCCGATGTTTAGCTTGGCCGAGTGCTCTGGAAGCCCCAACGAGCGGCATTTCCCCCATGGAAGCTTCAAGGTTGGAAGCTGCATGGTGATGGGACCTTCGAGCTGACAAAAAGTTCGAGCGAACGGGGCTTCCAGGTGGATCCTGAGCTGCCGACGGCAGCCACCGGTTTTAGAGGTTTCAGGGCCGAGCGCGCTCCGACCTGACCTTGCTCCCATGAGCTAATTCGCCTGTGGAGCACTAGCTGTGGTGTCCGGCTTCAAGTAGACGTCGACGCGCATGCCGGGCAGCAGCGGCGGCTGGCCCGCGAGATCGATCATGATCTCCAGCGTGTCGACGTCAGTGGGCTTGCGCGGGCCGCGCTGGCCGATGCGGCTTGGTCCCAGCGCCTGTCCAAGCGAGGCGACTTTGCCATCGAAATCCTTGCCCGGGAAGGCGTCGGAGCGAATGATCGCCGTCTGACCGACCCGCAGTTTGCCGATGTCGCGCTCTTCGATCTCCGCCCTCACCCGCAGCGAGCTGAGGTCGCCGAGCACGACCAGAACGTTCTCCGGTGAGGGTGCAACGATCTCGCCCGGCTTGGCCGTGACCTGCAGTGCCGTGCCCGGCGAGGGTGCCCTGATGCGCGTGCGTTCGAGTGCTGCTTCGGCAGCAGTAAGCTCGGCGCGCGCGACGGTGAGCGCCACCTCAAGACGGCTGGGTGCGGGCAGCCCATCAGCCGCCATCGCCTTGCGCAGACTGGTACGTGCCTGCTCAAGTCGCTCCTTGGCCTTGTTGACCCCATCGCGGCTCTTCTCAACATCGGCGTCTGCTCCGCCTTGGCCGCTGCGGCGTGCCTTGTAAGCACGATCGAACTCTTCGCGCGCCTGAGCGAGCTGGTGTTCGGCGCTGGCGACTTGATCCTCGGCCGATCGGCGGTCCTGCGCTGGCTTGCCCGTAGACATCTCGCCGTTGTCGCGCTCGCGCTTGCGTATCGTGGCCTCCGCGAGCGCGGCATTGACCCGGCCGATCAGCTCCTCATCATCCAGGCGCACGAGTGGATCTCCCGCGACCACCTTGTCATTGAGGGCGACCAGCACCTCAGCGATGCGCCCTGGCATTGGCGCGGCAATACGGATCTCGCCGCCCATCGGCTCAACGCGTCCCGCGGCAGAAGCAGCCCAGCTGCTCTTCATCCCAACCTTCGGCTGCGTGTCGCTTGCCGTCTTGGCACCGTCGAGGGCCGGCTTGGCACTAAACGTCTGCGGCACGTAGTAGCCGACGCCGAGGGCCAGAATGGCGGCGACGATCAGCATGTTGAGTGAGGAATCGCCCCTAGGCATTGGCCTTGCGCTTTCTGTTGCGTGCCAGCTGGTGCACCGTTTCGACGCCTTCGGCGCGGCGCTCCTCGCCAACGATGAGGCCATCTTCGATGCGCAGCACGCGGTTGGCGAATGGGATGGTTCTGGGGTCGTGAGTGACGGCGAGCACGGCGCGGCTCGCGTCTTTGGCGATTTCGGAGAGCAGCTGCATTACGGCCACCCCGTTCTCGCTGTCGAGCGCCGCCGTCGGCTCATCGGCAAGCATGACCGAGGGCGCTCCGACCAGGGCACGGGCGACCGCGACCCGCTGCTGCTCACCACCGCTCAAGTTTGCAGGGTAGGATTTTAGCTTGTGGCGCAGTCCCACCTGCTGGAGCGCCCGCTGGGCGCGCACCACCGCGTCTGAGCCACGCTCGCCGCGCACATCGAGAGCGATGCGCACGTTCTCCTCCGCGGTCAGCGTCGGAAAAAGGTTGTACGACTGGAAGATGAACCCGACGTGGCGGCGCCGCAATCCCGCGAGCGCCTCAGGCGAAAGTCCCGCCGTCGGATGCGAGGCAATGGTCAGCGTGCCCTCGGTGGGCGTGAGGATGCAGCCCAGGATCGACAGCAGCGTCGTCTTGCCGCTTCCCGAGGGACCCATGAGCAGCGTCAACTCGCCGGCGTTGAGCGTCAGGCTCACGCCTTTGAGCGCCCGGGTTTTGCGCGCGCCGTGGCCTAGCTCTTTGACGATGTTGCGGGCTTCGAGCACGACGTGATTGCCGGCCGGCGCAAGGCTGGGTGCGGTCAGGGTGCTTGTGCCGTCTGCGCTCATCGGTTGAATACCACGGCTGGATCGATGCGCATCACCTTGCCAATGGCAGATAGCGCGGAGACGGCGCACATGGCGATTGTTAACGCCAACAACAAGGCGGCCAGCGACGGTGTCATCACGATCGGCAGGGCCGTGTGCTCGCTCAGGTAGACGACAGTTAGGGCGATGACCATACCCAGGGCATACCCGAGCACGGCACTCAACGCTGCCTGGGCCAGGATCACCCGGTGAATATAGCCCGAGGAGGAGCCGAGCGCACGCAAGGTGGCAAACTCGTTAATGTGGTCCTTGGTGCTCGAGTAGAGGGTCTGCGCCACGATCACAGTGCCCACAACGAGGCCCAAGATGGCGCCACCAATCAGAGCCACGCCCGCGCCGGTGGCGAAAAGCCAGTGGTTCAAACTGCGGTCGCGAAACTCGGCCTTGGTCAGCACTTCGCTGTCGGGCAGCTTGTCGCGGAGCATGTTGCGCACAGCCTGGGCATCGGCGCCCGGCTCCAGCTTGACCAGCACGTAGGTGATCATATCGGCGGGCATGTCGAGCAGACTGCGCGCGCGGTTGGTGGTGGTGAAGACATAGGGCGACACCGTGAACGAGCGGATGCCGTCGGTGAAGCCTGAGATGCGCACGCGCGAGGCGCCGATCTGGGCGGTATCGCCGACGTTGTTGACGCCGAGGTCTGTCAAGTAGGTCTTGTCGATGATGACGGCATCGCGCGCGCCAAGGCCCGAGGCATCCCCTTCGACCACATTCCAGGGCTGCAAGCCCCCGTCCTCCGCGTCGGAGCCGATGACGACGACGAGCGTCGATCCACCCGAGGGCTTGCGCCAGTCGGTAAACGACACGATGAGGGGGACGGCTTTGGCGACACCGGGGACGGAGAGGGCGGTGTAGCGTTCACGCGCACTGATCGGCTGCCCCTCCTCGAAGTTCTTGGTGCCGTAGGCCATCACCCATAGGTCACCCTCGGAACGCTCGATCATCGCCACGATGATACTGCGGGCGCCGAGATAGAGGCCGAGCTGCACGGCCACCAGCACGATCGAAAACAGAATGCCCACCATCGTCACGGCAAGCCGTATCCGATCGTGAAACAGGTTGCGAAATGCCAGCGTGAACGTCATCGCGGCGCTGTTCACCAAGAGGGCCTTGCAGGGGCGCAACCGCGCCCGCAACGGCCGGCGACGGTCGACCAACCGGACCAGCGGGGGGATCCTACACCTTCAATACCGCCGCGAGCCCCGCACACTAACTCGAAGTGATTATATAAGATTTTGCGCCGAGCAAGGCGGACATCCTGCCGCTCGCCGCGGCGGTGGGCATGGGGCGCGACGTTCGCTGCCGCCAGCCGGGCCCGCCGAGACAGGGCAACGCTCCTCGGTGAGAGCTCGAGCGCTTCACTTTGCCCCATACCTTCCTCGGCCTTCCGCGACATCGGGTCCCACGGCGGTGGGGGGTCATCTCGCGATGTGATGCGTGGCTTCGCAGGCTCGCTGCCGGCCCCGCTGATGCCAGCAGCTCAGCGCCGTTCACTCGCCACTGATACCCCTGATCATTCGGGCGGTCTCGCCCTTGGCAACGATCGCATCTTCAAGCCAACTCACGAACCGGGTGGTGCGCTCGGCGACCAAGTGGCGCTGCTGATCCAATGTGACCATGTGATAGCTGTCGTTGAGGACTAAGGTGTCCACCAACCCGCCCAGATGTGCTTGCAGATAGTGGGCATTTCTGAGGCTTGCCATGTCATCGTGCCGTGGATGCACGATGAGCGCAGGCTGACGCACCGAGCCAAGCTCGCGCTTCACCAAAGCGACGAGGGCGTTGAAGTTGGCAAAGCACCGCAGCGGCGTGCTGAAGGTTCCGGCAAGCGTTGCGTCTCCACTCTGCATGCTGGAAACGACCAGGGCACGAACGCGCTCATCCTTGAGGCCGTAGGGCTCGCGCTCCGTCAGGTCAAGCTCGAGCCGGATCGGTGACGGGCGAACCCAGTGGAGAGGTCGCGAATACCAGGGCATTGACCAGCCGTCGAGCCTGAGCGTTGGGGCGTAGAGCAACAAGCCATGCACGCTGTCGGGCCGATGGTAGGCGAGATGGGTGGCCAGGATGCCGCCCATAGAAAGGCCGCCCGCGAGGATGATGTCGCAATCTGGACGCAGCCGGTCGTGCGCGGCCTCCACGCTTTGGTACCACTCCCGCCAGGTGGAGCGCCGCAGCTCTTCTGGGGTGCCGCAGTGCCCGGTGAGCTGACAACAATGCACGGTGTGGCCGGCCTGTGCGAGCGCATGGGCGACGAAGCGAAGCTCAATAGGCGTGCCGCCAAGGCCATGCACCAGCAAGACGCCGAGTCGCCCGCCGCGGATGTACTGGCTACGGTCGGGAATCTGCCCGGCGTTTTTGCGCTCGTCCCCTTGGACATTGCCTTGGGGTGACTCGCCGCGCACGCTTGGCTCCTGGTCGCGTTCAGTCATTGCTCATGCATATCCGATTTATCACGCCGATCTCTCACAGCTGCCACATGGTGATCTCTTACAGTCCGTCAACATGCTGACCGTCAACATGCTTCTCCGTCACATGCTTCGCAACCGCTCCATCAGCCCCCACGCTCGCGAGCACGCACTGAGCACGCACTCGCGCAACGCCGCAGCTAGCCTTCGTTCCCCAATCGGGGTGGCAACAGCCAATTGCTCTGTCGGATCGCTTCCTCAATGCCAAGAACCCCGATCCGACCACGCGGTTCCCAGCATCGCCAAAGACGCCTTCACTCTCTGCTGACCCGCTGTAAAACGCGGTCGAGCAGTTTCAGGCTCAGGTCCATCTCGTGTTTGGTGATGTGTAGGTTTGGCGCGAGCGTCACCACATTCTTGTAGTAGCCGCCGATGTCGAGCACGAGACCGTAGCTCGTGCCGTCGACGTCGAGGTCGCCCTTGAGCCCTTCATCCACCATGCGGTCGACGATGGCCTTGGAGGGCGTGAAGCCGTCGTGCGGTTCGCATATTTCCATGCGTAGCGCCATTCCGAGGCCGTCCACGTCGCCGACGATCTTATAGCGCCGCTTAAGCTCGTTGAGACCTTCGAGCAGGTAGGCACCCTTCTCCATCACCATCGTTTCGTAGTCGGTCTCCTCCATCATCTTCAAGGCCTCGAGCGCCACTGCGGTTCCCATGGGGTTGGCACTGAAGGTGGAGTGGGTCGAGCCCGGGGGGAAGACCTGCGGGTTGATCAGCTCTTCGCGAGCCCACACCCCGGCCAGCGGATTGAGCCCATTGGTGATGGCCTTGCCGAACACGATGACGTCCGGATTGACGCCGAAGTGCTCGATCGAGAACAGCTTGCCGGTGCGGTAGAAGCCCATCTGGATTTCGTCCACAACCAGCAGGATGCCGTGCTGATCGAGCACCCGCTTCAATTCTGGGAAGAAATTCTTGGGAGGAATAACGTAGCCGCCCGTACCTTGGATCGGCTCCACGTAGAAGGCGGCGAACTCGGCCTGGCCAGCCTTTGGGTCCCAGACCCCGTTGTACTCGCTCTCAAACAGGCGCTCGAACTGCTTGACGCAGTGGTGAGCGTATTCCTCCTTGGTCATGCCCTTGGGGCCGCGGAAGTGATAGGGAAACGGTACAAAGTGCGCCCGATCCCCAAAATGCCCATAGCGCCGGCGGTAGCGGTAAGAGGACGTGATCGCAGAGGCGCCGAGCGTGCGGCCGTGATAGCCCCCTTCGAAGGCGAACATGAGGCTCTTGCCGTTCTTGGCGTTGCGCACGAGCTTCAGGCTGTCCTCGATGGCTTGGCTGCCACCCACATTGAAGTGGATGCGGCCCTTGAGCCCGAACTTCTGCTCCGCAGCTTTCGCCAACCTGGCGGCAAGCTCAATCTTCTCGCGATGGAGGTACTGGCTCGCGACCTGTGGTAGTCGATCGAGTTGACGCCGCACGGCCTCGTTGAGGCGCGCGTTGCGGTACCCGAAGTTGACGGCCGAGTACCACATCTGCAGGTCGAGGTAGGGGCGGCCCTGCGCATCGTAGAGGAAAGAGCCTTCGCCTGCCGCAAAGATCTTGGGCGGATTGGTGTAGTGCACCGTATCGCCGTGCGAGCAGTAGACCTCCTCAAGCGCGAGCAGGTCCGCCTCCGATGGTTCGGCATTCGCACCAGGGGCAGTGCTGGCACGATCAAGCGGCCGCTTCAGAAGCTCGTGCATGGCGGCTTGCTCTTGTCCCTCAGTCTTCCACTCTGTGCGCCGGCTCGGAGCCAACCGAGCGCGCCTCCAGCCATCCGGCCAGGATAGTCGTTGCGTCGGCGAAATCGGCAAACGCAAAATGTGGCAGATCGCGCGCGCGGCAGTGGTCGAGCAACGCTCCCTTGGCGAGCACGAGATCGGCGCGGCCCGCCACGCAGAAGTCAGAACGCCCATCCCCGACCACGATCGACAGCTCGCGCGGATCACTCGTCGCGAAGTTGCACTTGCAGTTGCCGGACAAGGCGTGACAGTCGCTGCGCGCATGCGGGAACGCGAGCCGCCAGCGATCGGCGCCGCGCCATTCCAAGTGATTGGCCCAGAACGGCAGCTCGAGGCCATGGCGGCGCAAGACGGCCGCAACGGTCAGATCCAACCCATCTGAGATTACCGCGAGGCTGTGCCCCAATCGCGCGCAGAGAGTGACAAATGCGGGAAATCCGGGATCAATGTCGATGCCAGCAATGAACTCGTGCAGCTCGGCGGGGGTGGCTCGGACGAGGTCGATCTGGCGGACCATGCATTCGCGCGAGCCGATGCGGCCCGCTTTCCAATCCTCTTCGATGGCGCGCCAGGCCGCCCCAGCAAAGCGCTCCAACAGCAAGTCCGTGGTGTCAACCGAGGCAATGGTGCCGTCGAAGTCGACCAGCAGGCGACACTTCACACGCACACGCGACACGTTGATGGAACCCGTTGACAGATTTGCCCCGCTTTGGCCCGCGCTCTGAGCAGACGACGGCCTCTTTAGCCCCCAACGTGAGGGATGCCAATCAGTTTCGTTCACGTTTACGTTAACCTTTCCCTA
>JAMXLN010000060.1 GCA_024281145.1 Hyphomicrobiaceae bacterium
GCCTTCCTGGAACTTGCGCGTCGCGACCTGAGCATCGCTTGGAAGGAGGGCGGCACCGTGGGTGTCGCATTGGGCTTCTACCTGGTGGTGGTGACGTTGCTACCCCTGGGCATCGGGCCGGACCTCAATTTGTTGCGGCGCATTGCGCCCGGCGTGCTGTGGGTCGCGTTGTTGCTTGCCGCCCTGCTCTCGCTCGGCCGCATGTTCGAGACCGATTTGGAGGACGGATCCCTGGAGGTGCTGGCGATCGGGCCGCTTCCGCTCGAGGCCGTCGCCGCTGCCAAAAGCCTGACGCACTGGTTGACGACGGGCGTGCCCTTGACCGGGCTGGCGCCGCTGTTGGGTCTCCTCCTCGACATTGAGCCCGAAACCTATGGGGTGCTGACGCTGAGCATGCTCGCGGGCACGCCGGCGGTGAGCTCGCTCGGGGCGGTCGGAGCTGCGCTCACTTTGCGCACACGCCGCGGTGGGTTGCTGCTGGCTTTGCTGATGCTGCCGCTGTTCGTGCCGACCCTCGTGTTCGGCATTGAGACTGTTCGGGCCGCAAGCTTGGCCTCGGAAGCCTTCCTGCCCTCCTTCCTCTTGCTGTGCGCCGTCTCGCTGGCGGCGCTCGTGCTGGCACCCCTCGCCGCCGCCGCAGCGCTGAGGTTCCATCTGCAATAGCCCCGCGGCGCAATCGACGTCGCATGGGAGCGGCACTGGACGCACGCCGGGTTCCACTCCGGCCGCGCACCCGGGGTCTTTGCCCCTGCCGCACGCCCTGGGCTCACACCTTGGGCCGACCCGTCGGGCGCATTCGCGCTTGCAAGCGCTGCCGCCTCACCGCGATGTCCCATGCCTGAGCCTGGCTATAGCGGCCGCCGAGATCAGGTAGCGCCAGCAACTCCCGAAGCAATTGCCGACCCGGGCCGCCGACCAATCAGCGAGCGAGCCTGGTCGTGTGGCATCGGCCACCCTCCCCGCACGGCCACTGCCGGCGCCATTTTGACGAGTTGTTTTGGCCCTCCATCGCCGCTACATGAAAGTTCATGCCAACGTTGCGCCAAAGCCTCGCCAACCCCACGCGGTTCATGGAATTTTCCGCCTGGGTGCTGCCGTGGATCGCGGCCGCAGCGGGCGTGTTGCTGACCATCGGTCTTTTCATGTCGTTCACCGCCCCGCCCGACTACCAGCAGGGGCACGCGGCCAAGATCATGTTCGTGCACGTGCCGTCGGCATGGCTGTCCATGTTCGGCTATGCGCTTGTTGCGTTCTCAAGCTTCGGGCTCCTGGTGTTCCGCCATCCGCTGGCCGACGTCTCCGCCAAAGCCGCCGCGCCCATCGGCGCCGTCTTCACCCTCCTCTGCCTCCTCACCGGCTCGTTGTGGGGCAAGCCCATGTGGGGCGCATTTTGGGTGTGGGACCCCAGACTCACGTCTGTGCTCATCCTATTTCTCCTCTATATCGGCCTCATCGCGTTGCGCTCCTCGATCGAAGATGAGACCTTGGCGGCCAAGCTCACCGCCGTGCTCAGCCTGGTCGGTATCGTCATTCTGCCCGTCATCAAGTTCTCGGTGGAGTGGAACAGCTTGCACCAGCCGGCAAGCGTAATGCGGCTGGGCGCGCCCACCATCCATCCATCGCTGTTATGGCCCCTGTTGGTCATGGCAATCGCCATGTCGGTGCTGTTTCTGGCCCTCTATCTCAAGGCCATGCGCAACGAGGTGCTCCGCCGACGCCTCAAGGCGCTGCGCGCCTACCAGGTGCGCGCAAGCGTTGCATTGGCTCGCCAGCCCGCTGGATGATGTGCATGGACCTTGGGCCACACGCCGCCTACATCTGGAGCGCCTACGCAGCGGTCGGCATCGGGCTTGCGGTCCTCATCATCTGGCTGGTGCACGACGGGCGGCGACAACAACGCTTGATCGACGAGCTCGAGGCACGCGGCGTGCGCCGCCGCTCGGGCCAGCCGGGCTGCGAATGACGCCGCCATAGCCCTTGGGGGCCTTGGGGAGCACGCGGCTCAGGCCGCGCGCACCATGCGGCTTTGCAGCTCGAGCACCGCGATCATGAAGCCGACCCGGTCCTCGGCAGCTTCGACCATGATCGAGAAGTAGTTCGGGGTATCCGGCATGATCTCGCCGATCACCTCGCCGTACTCGAAGCGCAGGTCGGCCTCGTGCTTGCGGGCAATCGCCTGCATCTTCGAGTTCTCGGCGAGGCAGCTCATGTACAGCCGGCGTATGCTGCGGTTGCGCGCAGCACGCACGATGCGCCCCATGAGCTCCGTGCCGATGCCCTGGTCTTGATAGGCTTTCTCCACGGAGAAGGCGGCCTCGGCCTCCTCGCCCCAGCTGTCGCCGAGGCGGCGCAGCTCTGCGGCGGCGCGCACGCGTCCTGCGACCAGGAAGCCATAGACCAGGCTCCCGAACTCGGCCATGCGGCTAGCGTAGTCCTCGATGAAACTGTCCGACACGGAATGCGCAAAGCGCATGCGTCGGCTCTCCTTATCGAGGCGCAATAGGTGGTCGCGGAACTTGTCGGTCTCCGTCGGCCACAGCTTGCGCGCCGCGCCCTCGCCGGCCGCCTGAACGGCAACTCGTTCGCTCATGATGACACTCCCATGTGCTCGGACATGTGCTCGGACCGCGCTCCAATGCTTCCTCGCCGTTGGCCGGGATGGTCGTTTGCGAGCGCGAGTCGGGTCCCCGCCTCTTGGGGGGGGTCCCATCCTGCAGTGCACAATGAAAGCTCGATGTGACGGCAGTGTGATCGCCAAAAAGCACGTTAAAACAATGAAATAATTGTGATGCTGCACCGCCACGTGCGGCGATGCGCCGCTCCCCACGGGCCGCCATCCCTCGCCCTCGGGCGGGTCGGGCCGGCCGAGGCTTTCCTCATATCCCCTCGCCAAATCTCTGGCCATATCCCTGGCCAGGGCGCGTCCCGGCGCCGAAGCCAAGGCTTCCTTGACCCACTGGGGCGGCCGCGCTAGCGGGAGCGCCGATGACCCTCCTTGATGAGTATCGCTCCCTAATCGCCAATGGCGTGATCGAAGCGGACCCGGCGCAAGCGGCGGCAGCCGCCAACCTTGATGCGCTGGGGCGGGCCCTGCGCGATTGGCGGCCCCGATCGCGGGGCCTCGGCCGTCTCATCGCGCGCCCTACGCCGCCGCCCAAGGGACACTACATCTTTGGCCCGGTCGGGCGCGGCAAGACCATGTTGATGGACCTCTTCTACAAGACGGTTCGCTTCGCGCCCAAGCGGCGCGTGCACTTTCATGAGTTCATGGCAGAGGTGCACGAGCGGATCGGCGTTGCCCGGCAAAGCGTGGCCGGCGATCCGCTCCCGCGCGTTGCCCGAGAGCTTGCCAAGAAGGCACGTCTCATCTGTTTCGACGAGCTCCATGTCACCGACATTGCCGATGCCATGATCCTGGGTCGGCTTTTCAAAGAGCTCTTCGCCGAGCCGGTGGTGGTGGTGGCCACCTCGAACGTGCCGCCCAACGAGCTTTACAAAAACGGGCTCAACCGTGCGCTGTTCTTGCCATTCATTGCACTCATCGAGCAGCACATGAACC
>JAMXLN010000061.1 GCA_024281145.1 Hyphomicrobiaceae bacterium
TTTCACCGGCTGCACGAGCGGCTCTACACGTTCGCGCAAGAGGATATGCCCGTCGAAATCGTGACGTTCAGGGTCGACGCCCGTGGTGCGCTGCCGTCGCCGACCGCGCGCGAATTGCCCCCTGCAGGCCCTCTCGAGGCGGCGCAAACCGGCCAGCAGGTCGTCTTTTTCGAAGCCGGTCCAGCGCAGGTTTCCATCTATGCCCGGGAGCGGCTCGGCGCCGGAGCGCGCATCGCCGGACCCGCCCTCCTGACCCAGTTTGACGCCACCACGCTTGTGCTGCCGGGCCAAATGGCCACGGTCGACCGGTTTGGCAGCTTGCTCATTGCGGAAGTGGATGCCTGAGGCGAACTGACCGGAGGATCGCTCAAACAGAACATGAGCCCGCCGAGATTGAGCGCGTGCGGTACGCACGGGGGAGCCTGGGTGCCGGCCCACGCCTCCCCTCCCCCACGCCCGCCCCCAGGCAGGGCGCATCGTGCCCCCGGGGCCAAGAGGCCACGCGTGCGCTTGAGCAATGCTAAAGCGGAGCCGGTTCGGGCCTCCGAGCCAGCTTCCGCGTCGCCTTCAAATGGCCAGGTGCGCCAAGCCCTGAGGCTTTTCAGTTGCCCTAGAGATTGGCCTGAAAGTCAACGTAATCCCGCACCTTGTTGTAGACCTGCAGGCGATTGCGCTGGCTGTCGGCGACGATGATTTGGTCGGTCTTGGGGTTGAACACGACGGCCGTTGGGAAGCAGAAGCGCCAAAGTTGCTCAATATTCTGCACGCGCCGGTACGCTTTCATCATATCCGGATTGGCGTCGATGCTCTGCTGGCCCCACTTGGACATCACTTGAGCGTCACCCACCAAATGCGTGAGCGGGTGACCCTCCTTGTCGAAGATGCACAGCCGGTGGTTGCCCCAATCGGTCACGTAGATGTCGCCTTCCGGATCGACGGCGACGCCGGTCGGATGGTTGAGAATGCCGGCCGGGATCCGCTCGGTGGCCGGCACGCTCGAAATGAAGGGTCCCAGATAGGTCACAGCAAACGCGTTCGGAGCCACGGGGAGCTTTCCATACCGGCCGATCGCCATCAGAAACTTGCCGGCCGGAGAGAGCTTCTGGACGCGATGGTTCTTCCAGTCGGCCACGTAGATGTTGCCGTCCTTATCGAGGGTGATACCCCAGGGCTTATTGAATTCTCCTTCGCCGCTGCCGGCTTTCCCGCATTGGGCAACCAGCTTGCCCTGCGGCGTGAAGACCTGGAGGCGGTTGTTGCCGCTGTCGACGACGATCACGTTACCGTTTGGCTCGCAGATGATACCGGCCGGCCCTTTGAGCTGGCCGGGACCGCTGCCGGGCGTGCCCCATTTGCGTATGAATTTGCCCTTTGCGTCGAAGACCGAGACGGTGCTCTTCCACTCGTCCGTGACGTAGACCTCGCCGTTCTTGTCTACCGCCACGCCGAAAGGCCAGATGGTGTTGCCATCCGCCTCGCCATAAGTTGCGAATTCGGCAAGCAACTCCTCCTCACCCGGGCCGCCCACCTTGATGTGGTTGACCCGCATCCCAAAGTTGTTCTCGTTACCTCGGTTGGCGACATAGATGTCGCCGTCAGTGCCGAGGCACATGGTTTGCGGATAGTTGAAGCCCGTGCCGTTCGCGGAGGCTCGTCCGATTGCGTGGCTCCAATCGTAAGCCCGCCCCTTGACGTAGGTCGTAAGCGCCATCGTTCACTCCCATCACTCAAATTACGCAGCGACCTGCGTCGCCCGCTTTTGAAGCTCGCGCAACCAAAGTCCGCCCACCCTCTACGCCTCACGTTGCCCAGCCTTTCTTGTCGACGCTGGGGTTGTGAGGCGCAAAAGGGGCGTCCCTCTCTCCTAGTTCAGGAATTGAGGCTGCTCGTGCCGGCCGTTCACGATCGGGACCGGGTCGAGCCGCATCCACTTGTCCAAAATGGTCGAGTAGATGCCGCGGAAGTCCATGTTGGGGTTGAGGTCGCCCTGCACGAGCTTCTTTGCGTCGAGGGAGGGCATCTCGCCGTAGTGCCCACCTTTCACAGCGTCGCCCAGCACGAAGGTGACGCCCGCGGCCCCGTGATCGGTGCCCGAGCCGTTGTCGCGTACGCGGCGACCGAACTCGGAGAAAATGAGCACAATGACGTTGTCCGACTTCTGATGCGCCCTGAGGTCAGCCATGAATGCGTCAAGGCCTTGGCTCAGATCGCTCCACAAGCTGGCATGGATGGGGTTCTGCCCGGCGTGGGTATCGAAGCTGCCGTGATCGCAATAGAAGACGCGCGTACCGAGGTCAGCGAAGTGCACCTGTGCGACGCCTTTGAGTTTTCGACCAATCGACGTGTTGGGATATTTCACGTCGGATTTGTACTTGCCCGGCGCCACTTTCAGGATGTCAGCGCCTTTGAGTGAATCGAGACCCGTGGTGCCGAGGTATTCCATCACGCCACTGCCGGGTATGGGCTGGTACATGCGCGAGAAGCGGTCAAGTACGGCCAGCCGCTGCGCTTTGTCTTGAATGCTGGGCAGGAAACCATAGGTCTCGAGCGGACCAGCGATGCATGCCACGGGGACACCGGGCATGGACAAGGCGCGGAAGAGACAGGGGCCAAAGCTCACGGCCGTGACGACGTTCTCCTTCTTCGGGTCGAACTCGCGCACCACGCGCCCCAACCAACCCTCGGTGCCGACCTTGTCGGGCTCGCAGGTGTGCCAGATATCCATGGAGCGGAAATGCGACCGCGGCGAATCGAGGTAGCCCACACCGTGCATGATGGCGAGCTTGCCCTCGTCCCAGAATTGCTTCACGGGCGCAAGGTAAGAGGGAAAGCCGTAGGTTCCATCCAGATGGATGATCTGGTTGTCACCGATCGATACGGCGTTGCGATTATCGCGATAGAGCCCATTGTTATAGGGGATGACCGTATTGAGATAGTCGTTGCCGCCGGTGAGCTGAACGACGACCAACACGGGGTCCTTTTCTGTGGCAGTCATGATGCTATTCCTCCATTAGAATTTGTGTGCCGGATTAGGCGAACTGATACTCACGCGTCGCCACGATGAGCTGCAGCAGTTCGCCCGTCTGCTTGGTGGCAGCTTCAACGTGCGCTGGGGTGTCCCAGCGGATCTGTCCCCATTGCTTGGCCTGTTCGGTCAGAACCTTCTTCGTGTCGGCGCCCACTTCCACCGGACCCAACAAATCGAGGCAACTGTCGACCAACTGCTCCGGCTCGAGCACACCCATGGCTTTGAGCCGGTCCACGATCGCTTGCACCCCCGGCAGATTAGTGTTGCCGACCTGCTCGGCGACAAAATTGATGCGCGCCATCAGCGAGCCGCTATTGATCCACTCCTGGCCGGTATGCCAGCCCTCCACCGACGGTGGATTGAGCAGATCCTGCCCCATGTAGGAGGGCTGCATGGAGAGCTGGCCGTAGCCCGGCTTTGGCAGATCATAGCCACCCGTGAGGCGTAGCGTGCCGACAACGACCTCTGCCGGCGACTTCAAGTGCTTGTAGCGCGCCTTCTTGAAGAAATCCGAAGTGAAGAGGGCGCGAAGCACCGGCCTCATCTCGCATTTGTTGGCGCGGAATGTCTGGGTGAGCATCTCGACGGCGGCTGGGTCGCGCGGCGGCTCGAGATTCCATGCGGGCACCTGGGGCTCGTCGGCGACGAAGAAGTTGTAGAGATGGCGGCAGATGAACTTGGCGCAGGCCGGCTGTTCCACGACGATGTTAATGATGTCCTCGCCGTTGAAATTGCCGGTGTGCCCAAGAAACGTTTTCACGCCGTCGTCGTGATCCTCTCCACGATACTCGAACTTCCAGGGGAAACGACCATAGGGCAGGCGAGGGATCTTGGTCCCGAAGGTCCAGCCTGTGAAAGCGCGCGAGGCCTCGCGCACATCGACTTCGGTGTAGTTACCGGCGCCGAGGCTGAACAGCTCTAACAGCTCGCGGCCCCAATTCTCGTTCACCTCGGTGCCGTGGTTCTGGTTGTTGTCCAGCCAGAAGATCATCGTGGGGTTCTTGGATATTGTGAGCAGCAGGTCTTTGTAGTTGCCCATGCCCCGCTCACGGAAGAGGTCGATCTGTTCGAGCAGTTGGTCGTAGTTGTCGACCTTGGAATTGCCGGTTGCAAAGACGTGGTGCCAGAACAGCGCCATCTTCTCTTCGAGGGGGCGCTGCGTGGACACGAGGTAGTACATGTAATTGACGTTGCCCATCGGCGGCACGCCGCCTGGCAGCAGCGACGAGGGCTGGTAGCGCAGGAGGGTATAGGGGTCGACGGGCGGATGCTCTTCTGGATGCAGCAGCTCTTCGACGGTGGCGTCATATCCCTTGGCGACCCGTGCCTCGAGTTCATCGCGTCCGGCACCGAAGCCCGCGCGCCGCATCAAATGTGCCATCAATGCGATGTCGTCGTGGTGGGTCATAGGTCACGTCTCCCCTTTGTGGCGGTGAAAGAGTTGAGGTTGCAGTTGCGCGGATGGATCGAGCCGGCATGGCATATCCGGCAGCGATGGCTTGGTGATGGCCGGCACGACGAGCATCGTGAGGGGCACCGGGTGCGGTGCCCCAACTACAAACGCAGCATGACAAGCGGCAACCGTCGCCAAAAATGTGGACCGAACGGTTCGCCCGCCCTGCTCGTCGATCTGGCAGGATGCCTTGGGCATCTTCGCCCTCTTTGGGCGGCGTTATTTGCAACCGTTACTGTGCCGCTCCGCTCGCGATGCTGTCAACCAACATTGCAGCGGTTTGTGGCAGAGCAGCAATGTGCGAAGAGCACGCTCGCCGGTGAAAGTGCAGGGATCTGAAGCAGATGGGCGCCGTCCCGGGCGCAGGGTTGAGGGGCCAACTTGGCTGGTTAACAGGCGTGGATCGCAACGTTTCGAATGTTGTCCAGAGAGATCCCGCGCGACTGCACCGCCCGTTGGGCCCCGCACCGCCCCGGGCAGATCGGCCGTGGGTCGGCCCGCGGCGCCGGCCCTGCGAGGAGGCGGCAGCACCGAACTCCGACGGCGTCGGAGACGCAGGCCTTGGCCTGACTTGTCTTGGCAACATCCACAAGTTTCTGTCAGCCGACGGCCCTGCCTGCCGGTGGTGTTGGTATCCCATGGGTGCATTTGGTCAGAGCGACTTGAAGCGACACCGGCGAGCCTCTTGTGCGAGCGGCCTGTGCTTCGAATAGAAGTCGGCCCAACAAGTTCCGGCGGGAACAGGCGGTGACCCCCAGACCTTGCGAGACGTCGTTGCCATGCGAATTTGCGGGATTTAGGCGATTTGGGCTGCTTTGGAGGTGCAGGGCGTGGGAGGAACGAGGATCGCCACCGCTCAGCTTGATGGTTGCCGGACGAGCTCATGAAAGCGATTTTGGATTGGATCCGCGCCAGCGCCATTGCGCTCAATACGGTCGAGGCCGGGCACGGCTTTGCCGACCTGCAACGCTTGGGCAAGCTCGTTGGCAACGCGCGCATTGTATCGCTGGGGGAGGCTACCCACGGAACGCGTGAGTTCTTTCAGCTCAAGCATCGATTGCTTGAATACCTGGTCGCCGAGCACGGATTCACGCTGTTTGGCATCGAGGCCAACTATTCGGAGTGCCTGCGCGTCAACGACTACGTCCTCCACGGCACGGGCGATCCCGCTGCGGCCTTGGCGGGCACCCATTTTTGGACCTGGGACACCGAGGAGGTGCTAGCGCTCATCGCGTGGATGCGGAACTGGAACCGCAGCCACGCGCGCAAGATCAAGTTCCACGGCTTTGATATGCAATTTTCCACCGAAGCCACCCTCGGCGTCCTCGATTATCTGGAGCGCGTAGCTCCCAGTGTCGTCGAGAGCGTGCAGGCCGAGCTGTGGCCGCTTTGTGCCGACACCTCGGCGGATCGCTTCCACGGCCTGTCGGA
>JAMXLN010000062.1 GCA_024281145.1 Hyphomicrobiaceae bacterium
GTGATCCTCGTCGAATTCGACCATCAATCCGGCATCATCTACGACAATGACAAACCCTCGCGCGACCACATTCACACGGTCGTGCGCACCCCCAATGGGAACGATTACGGCAAGGACCTGCTGCGTCAACACTATGCGGCCAACGACCACTCCCACGGCTTGGTGAGGCACCACCACGAGTGAGGGCCGCTGGCAAGCATCAGAACCGGTCCCGGCGCCGTACCACTCAGAAGCGAACTGTCGGTCCGGACCGCCGGGATTGTCGCGCCTTTGATGGCCGCGGAGGTGAGATGGGGTCGCGCATCCCCGCGAGGGCGTTCGCGTTGGAGCGCGTGTTGGCCCCGAGGTTTTGACAATAGGAGATTGATCTTGATGCAAATCGTTGACTTGAGCCGCGAGCTCTACCATCGCACGCCCGCCTATCCAGGCCAGCCGCCGATCATCCACGGCATCTGGAAGACGCATGCGGAAGCTTTTGCGGAATCGGGCAACATCCACGGCAACAGTGTCATGTATTTTTCGATGCCTGACCACGGCGGAACGCACATCGATGCGCCGCGCCACTTCGGGCCGGAGGGAACGCCCATCGACGAATACCCACTCGAGCACTGCATCGTGCCGGGTATCTGCATCGATCTGCGGCACGTGGAGCCAAGAGCGCAGATCACGCCGGTCGACCTCGAAACGGCCGTGAAGAAGACAGCCGTGCCCATCCCCAAGGGCGGTACGGTACTTCTTTGCACGGGTCACCACGCGCGCACCTTCCCCAAGCCAGCCTACGCGACCGACAATCCAGGGGTGAACGTGGCGGCGACAGAATGGCTGGCTAAGCAGGGCATCGTGCACTTTGGCATCGACTCCATGCGCCCCGGGCCAGACGGTATGGTCAATACTCTCGTGCATAAGGCGTGCTTGGAGCTCGGGATCACGCACATCGAAAGCTTGTGTAACCTCGAGAGCCTGCTGGGACGAGGCGAATTCCGGTTCATCTGCCTGCCGCTCAAATGGCGTGGCGGCACAGGCTCCCCAATCCGTGCTGTGGCGGTGTTTGAAGACTAGGTGCGACGTGGAAGGTGACCATGAAGGGATGGCGTGCGCGGCTCGGCTTTCTCATTCCACCGGGGAACCCGACGGTCGAGCCAGAAATGACGGCGATGGCACCGCCCGGTGTATCGGTGCATTTCTCGCGGATGGTCGCGCACGGCGCCACCGGAACCCATCATGGGCAGGAGGAGCGCAACCGCAGTCAAATTGAGCACATTGACGAAACTGCTGCCCTGCTTGCGCTGGTAAGGCCCAGCGTGATGGTGATCGCGCATACGGCGACGAGTTATACGCTGGGCAAGCGTGCCGAGGCCGAGCTCATTGAGCGCATGCAAGCCCAATACGCGGTACCGATGGCGACGGCGTTCGGCAGTGTCGCCGCCGCGCTCACCAGCCTTGGCGTCAAGCGCGTCGCTCTCGGGACGCCCTACAATGCGGAGATTACCCTCAAGGCCAACACCCATCTGGTGGAACACGGCTTTGAGGTGGTGAGCTGCGGTCGGCTCGAGAATGTCACGGACATTTACGAGGAGACGCCGCAGCGCGCCTATCAGCTTGGCCGTTCGGTCGACGTGCCAGAGGCGCAAGCGGTGTTTCTGAGCGGAACCGGCATGCCCACCATCTCGATCTTACAGGAACTCGAGCAAGACCTCGGCAAACCCGTGATTTCTGCGGCGTCTGCCATGATGTGGTATGCCCTGCGGCTGGCCGGCGTGCGCCATCCGATGGCGCGGTACGGTCGGTTACACACTGCTGCGCGTGAACCATAGAAGGAGAAATTGCCATGGTAGCCAAGATCGAGCGCCTAGCGGCCAAGGCTGTCTTTGATCCGCCCACGTACACCCAGACGATGAAGGTAAGCGAAGCGCAAACCATCCTGTTCATCTCAGGGCAGGTCGCCTACAACGAGAAGGGTCAACCCGCCCATCCCGGTGACTTCGCCGCGCAAGCGCGAGCGACGTTGAGCGCCTTGAAGGCGCAGGTCGAGGCGGCGGGAGGCACGCTTGCCAATGTCGTCAAGCTCAATACCTATCTTGTGGATATTCGGCACCGCAACGACTTGGCCTCGATCCGCGAGGAGTTCTTCGGCAAGAAGGCCCCAGCGTCCACGCTGGTGGGGGTTACCGCTTTGGCCCAACCAAGTTGGCTGATCGAGATCGAAGCGATAGCCGTCCTCTGATCATTCGACCGGAGGAGCGATGCGTGCGGTGGGGCGGCGTTCGCCTGTCCCACGGGGGGTGCGGCCGTTGCCCAGCCCTTTTTTTTGGCGCACGGTTGCCCCGGCAATTTGGCCGCTGCGGGTTTGGTGGAGCGCTGAGCGAAGCGCCTCTGGTCAGCGCCCCCGCGGATTTGCCCCGCGAAATCACGCTGCGCGTTGCCGAGGCGGAGCGCACGTGCGGGCTCTTCTCGCGCGGCCACGATACGAGGGGCGTCGGCATGGCCCTGGGCAGTGGCGACGTTCCCCCCGCAAACGGCAAGTCCGCCCGACGACTCGCGTTGGTTGCTTCGTCGTCAGTACAAAGCCTGCCCCCGCATGGTGCGATCAAAGGGGAAGTGTGAGCCCAACCAGGACCGCGGCCGCGTTATATCTTAGATGACAGAGGACTGCTTAGCTTACGTCTTTAGGCCGCGAGTGCGCGATCAAGCCCGTCGCGCACACCCGAAGCCGCAGCGGTTTGCGCTGCAAGCCCAAAGCGATT
>JAMXLN010000063.1 GCA_024281145.1 Hyphomicrobiaceae bacterium
CCGTTGGAGCTTTCGCTGAAGAGATAGCGACTGAAGGCGTTGCCCGCGCTGATCAGGCAGGCCAACAACACCAAACAATTTGCGACGACGGCAATCCGCGCATTGACCCAGTCGATGACCCGGCTCAGTCCCAAGAGAACGGACATGCTCCCCCCATGTCGACCCCGGCTGCACCCTAAAGGTCCACCCTGCCCTGTTCCAGCAATTTCTCCTCACAGCCTCATGCGGGGGCCCGCGCCTTCGGGCGGCCCCATGTCGCCGACGCGATCAGGATTTCCCGGCGCGTTGACCAATCGGGCGGCCGCGCTGGCGTCAAAACGGCATCAGGCCGAAGCTGAAGGGCTGGGTCTTGTCGGAGGGCTGTTTGACGAGGGGAATGGCATAGTCAGCCCGCAGAGCGCCGATCGGTGAATCCCAGGCCAAGCCGATACCGACCGAAGCGCGCGGAGCGGCCGTGTTGCCCGCCAAGCCCGGCAGCGTGGCCGCCGTTCCGTTGACGCCCCACAGCGATCCCGCGTCCGCGAACACGGCGCCGCGCAGTCCGAGATCTTGCGGCACGCCAGGGAGCTGGAACAACAGCTCGGCCGTGGTGGCATAGAACATCTTACCGCCGAGCGCGTCCTGGTTGGCGCTCAGCACATCGCGCGGACCGATGCCAGCGGTCGCAAAACCGCGCACGGATTCCCCGCCCATGTTGAAGAGATCGAGCAGCCGCACGTCCTGACCACCCCAGCCGCCAATCACCCCGCCCGTGGCACGGCCGACCGCGGTGATCTCGTCGGTGACGGGATAGTAGGCGCGCAGCTCGCCGACCGATCGGATGTAGCGCACATCGCCGCCGACGCCAGCCAGATCCTGAGCCACGGTGTAATAGACGCCGGACGTCGGGCGCTTTTTGTTGTCGCGCGTGTCATAAGCCAAAGAATAACCGACGGAGGAGGTGTAGTAGGTGCTGGACGTGGTATTGGGCCAACCCGGCACCGCCTCCTTGATGGCCAGCGAGGCCTGATCCCCGACGTTGTAGAGCGTGCTGCGCACGAACGTGTAGTTCACTCCGGCCGACCACTCATCGCTCAGCGGATAGCGCAGGCGCAGGTCGCCACCGATCTTTTGGCTCATGTAAGACGCTTGCTGGGTGTAGTCGACGTCCTTGTAGAAGAGGTCGAACCCGGCGGCTACGTTGGTGCCGAGGAGGTGAGGCTCGGTGAACCCCAGCTCGGCCTGCAGGCGCACCAGGCTGCCGGAGAGTTTGACCCCCAGTGACTGCCCGCTGCCGAACAAGTTGTTCTCTTTGATGGATATGTCACCGACGATGCCTTCCGAGGTGGAATAGCCGACGCCGATGCCGAGGTTGATGGTCTCCTGCTCGACCACCTCGATGGTGATGACGATCTTTTCCGGTGCGGAGCCCACACGCCGCTTCAGCGCGACGCTCTTGAAGAAACCCAGCGCCTGAACGCGCCGGCGCCCGCTCTCGATCAGAAAGGCGTTGACGGCATCGCCCTCGGCAACGCGAAACTCGCGACGGATCACGAAGTCTTGCGTCTTCTTGTTGCCGACGATCTCGATGCGCTCCACATAGATGCGCGGGCCCTCCTCGACATGGAAGGCAATAGCAATCGTGTGACCCTCTGCGTCGCGCTTGGGCGTCGGCTTGACCTGGGCGAAAGCCAAGCCCTGATCGCTCAGGGCAAGCGTCATCTTCTCGACCGACTTCTCGACGTCATCTTGGCTGTAGGCATTGCCGGGCTTCACAGCCACCAACTCCTGGAGTTTTCCCGGGTCGGCGCCGCGCAGGCTGCTTTCGACCGTCGTCGGCGCAAACGTGAAGCGATCACCCTCCTCCACCGTGAAGGTAATGGTGTAGCCCGTGCCTTGTGGATTCTGCACGGCTTCGGCCGCGACCACCCGCGCATCGGGGAACCCGTGCTTGAGGTAATGGCGGCGCAGCAGGTCCTTGTCCTGCTCAATGCGTTCGGGATCGTAGAAGGCCGCGCTCTTGAGGATGTCGAACCATCCGGATTGGCTGGTGGAAATGACGTCACGCAGCTGCGCCTCGCTTAACGCGCGGTTGCCAACGAAGCGGATGGCGTCCACCTTCGTGACGGCGCCCTCGTTAATGACGTACGTTACCTCGACGCGCCCATCAGATTGATAGGTGACGCTGGGTTCGATCGTCGTGGTGAGCCGGCCGAGGCGGCGATACTGCTCGCGCAGGCGCAGGACATCGGCATGAGCCTTGGCATCGGTGTAACGGGCGCGCGGCTTGAGCTGCACTTGCTCCTCAAGCTTGGCCTTGTCGACGGTGTTGCCTTCCAAAGAAACGCCGGCCACGATTGGATTTTCGGCGACGTTGACGAGCAGGCTGGTGCCGCTCCGTTCAATCGTCACATGCGCAAAGAGGCCCGTGGCGAACAGTGCCTTGATGGACTGGCTGACCTTGGCAGCGTCATAGACGCCTCCCGGCGCCAGCTTGACGTGGGAGCGCACAAGGTCCGCATCCACGGTACGATTGCCTTTGACCTCGATGGCGGTGATGGTTTGGGCTGCGTGGAGAGGCAGGGCGAGGAGGCCAAAGAGCAGCACCACCAAGGCGATCAACAGCGGGCTTTGGCAAGACGCGCCACGGCCCCGTGCCGCGCAGGGCCGATCGGGTCGTCCCCCCGCCTTCGCAAGGCCGGCGCGAACAGGCAGTGCCGACCCTTGGCCTGCGCGACCCAATCGTGGCCGCGAGGTCTCCAGTGCGGGACTTGAGAGGAGGAACGCGACGCCCATGCCGACTGAACTTCACCAACGCCGGCCGACGCGATCGCCAAACAAACTTGCCTGAACGCGGCGCTCGACCGGCGGCACCCCCTGCCACAAGCCTTTGGGCTACCTCTTGATTGAGGCGAGAATGCGAGATGGGCAGGCCGCGGCGTTCGCTTCTGGGCGGGGCTTGGAGGCGAGAAATTATCCGCCAGGTGAGCTAGGCTCTGCGCGAGGCGCAAAGCCCAGCAGGCCAGGGAGAGAGACGATGCCACGATCGCCAACGCAACGACCCCACAAGCAATCGGTTCGGGATCTGATCGAACGGCCACACCACACGGCCGTGAGCTGCCGCGACTGGGACAAGATGCACGCCTTCTTCGTCGATCTCCTGGGCTTCAAGGTGATGGGCGAGATGGACAAGCGTGATGAGCCCGAGCTCGCCACCGTAACGGGCCTACCCGGGGCCACATGCCGCTGGGCGATGTTGGCGCTTGGCGGCTACCACATCGAGCTCTTCAAGTGGCTGACGCCGGAGGGCCGCCCCGTGCCGATCCGCCAATGCGATCACGGCCTCACGCACATCT
>JAMXLN010000064.1 GCA_024281145.1 Hyphomicrobiaceae bacterium
CGCGGCGGGTGCCGAGGTGAGCTTTGCCACGGAGTGGACCGGCGGCAGCGGTGACGCGGACCTGCTGATCGATTGCCGCGGTCTTGCGGCACGCGCCGAGCTCGCCGGCCTCCGCGGCGTGCGCGGCGAGCGGATTGTCGTGCTCGCAAGAGAGGTCGGTCTAGCTCGCCCGGTGCGCCTCCTGCACCCGCGTCATCCTCTCTACGTCGTGCCATGGGGGGAGGGGCGCTACATGGTGGGGGCAACGGTGATCGAGAGCGAGGATCAGAGCCCCGTAACGGTTCGCTCTGCCCTTGAGCTGTTGGGCAGCGCCTATGCGCTGCACCCGGGTTTTGGCGAGGGCGAAATCGTGGACATGACCGCGGGGGTGCGCCCCGCATTCGCTGACAACGTGCCCCGGATCATCGTTCGCGGCCGTACTATTTACGTCAACGGCCTCTATCGCCATGGCTTCCTGCTGGCGCCCGCGCTCGCCCAACTTGTTGCGGACTATGTGACACGGGGTACGAAGGACGCGCGGGTCTTCCAATTCGAACCCGAGGCGTGAGCCCGCTCACGGGATTTACACTGGCCCTCTCCGGCGGCGCCACCCGCGCTGGCTAAGGTCAAGGATGGAGGCAGGGAACGCCATCAAGAAATAGGCCCAGGCGCCCGCCGCGGGTCCACTCACGGGGTGCTTCGCGTTCGAGACGCGGCGGCGCAATGTGGTCAGCTGGCCCGGTGGCAACCTTGAGCCCGGCAAGCCTCGATGCCGAACCCGCGGCTCCACGGGCAAGCGATGGCGTGGGCGGCGCCATCAGGCTCGAGGGGATGCGGGATCGCGCGTGTGTTGGGCGGCTCTGTGCCGTTCTCTGCAAGCTGCAACGAAGACCCAAGATCGTGGGCGAGATCCTTCGGGCTCAAAACATTGGCAACGCCGGGGAGAGAGCGCCTCAGGCCCTGCATGATCAAGCGCGGGCTGTGCCGTGCATGCTCGCCTCCGCCGCCGATGAGGCCATAGGTCAACGTTGGGCTCGACGCTTTGCCCTGTGAGGGCACCGCCGGGTATCATGGGCGTTAGAGGCGACCGGAGGCGGGCACGCGTTTGTGGAGGACGTGAAATGGCAGATGGCAGCAAGATTGCCGGCGCCGCCGGTCGGCAGTGGACTGAAGCAACCCCCGCCGGCTACATGCCAGGCTTCGGCAACGATTTTGAAACGGAGGCTCTGCCGGGCGCGCTGCCCATGGGCCAGAATTCGCCGCAGCGCACCGCCTATGGTCTTTATGCCGAGCAGCTGTCGGGGTCGCCCTTCACGGCGCCGCGCGGCACCAACGAGCGCTCCTGGCTCTACCGCATCCGCCCCTCTGTGCAACACGCGCAAAGGTTCAAGAAGACGTCACTGCCGCTCTGGAAGACGGCACCATCGCTCCACGAACACGATCGCCCGATCGGCCAATTGCGGTGGGGCCCGGTGCCGGTGCCCGACGAGAAGCTCACGTTTCTGTCGGGGATGCGCACCATGACGACGGCCGGCGACGTTAACACCCAGGCCGGCATGGCGGCGCACGTTTATCTCATCACGCAATCGATGGAACGGGATTATTTCTACAACGCCGACGGCGAAATGCTCATCGTGCCCCAGCAGGGCAGCGCGCGCTTTTTCACCGAATTCGGCAGGATCGAAGCCGGTCCGGGCGAGATTTGCGTTATCCCGCGCGGCGTCAAATTCAAGGTCGAGCTCATCGACGGACCCGCACGCGGCTACGTCTGCGAGAACTACGGTGCCAAGTTCACGCTGCCCGACCGCGGTCCCATCGGCGCGAATTGCCTTGCCAACGCCCGCGATTTCAAGACGCCCACTGCGGCCTTCGAGGACAAAGAGGAAGCTTGCCGACTGACGGTCAAATGGTGCGGCGGCTTCCACGTGGCAGAGATCGACCACTCACCGCTCGACGTCGTTGCCTGGCACGGCAACTATGCGCCCTACAAGTACGACCTGCGCCACTATTCGCCGGTGGGAGCCATCCTCTTTGATCACCCGGACCCGTCCATCTTTACCGTGCTCACGGCGCCATCCGAGACGGCGGGCACAGCCAACGTCGACTTCGTGATCTTCCCCGAGCGCTGGGCGGTGGCCGAACACACCTTTCGTCCCCCTTGGTACCACATGAACATCATGTCGGAGTTCATGGGCCTCATCTATGGCGTCTACGACGCCAAGCCCGAGGGCTTCGTTCCCGGCGGCATCAGCCTGCACAACTGCATGCTGCCCCACGGGCCCGATAAGGACGCCTACGAGCATGCGACCAAGCGCGAGCTCAAGCCCGTCAAACTCACCAACACCTTGGCCTTCATGTTCGAAACGCGGTTTCCACAGCACCTGACGAAATTTGCTTCCGAGCTCGAGACGCTGCAGGAAAACTACGCCGACTGCTGGACGCCCCTGGAGAAGCAATTCACCGGCGTCAAGTGAGCGCCTGTTGGCCCGCTGGTCCTCGACGCTCGGGTCGCTGGAGGAGTGGACGGGTTCGCAGCGGTGGGAGTCGGGTCCCGTCGCAGGTCTACGGTTGACAGCAAGCCAGTGCCATAGATGCGCCGTAGGTGGGCCAACGCGTCAGGCCCGGCCGCGCACGGCAAGCGTATAGCTGTCGATCGCATGCTCGGCGATCTGTAGCCACGCTGGATGGTCCTTGCGGAAGGC
>JAMXLN010000065.1 GCA_024281145.1 Hyphomicrobiaceae bacterium
TGCGCGCTGCGATCCACGCCGCGGCCAACGCGTGAACGGAGAGCCGCCATGTCACACCGTGCACACATCAATCGTCGGTCGTTCGTGATTGGGACTGCCGCTGCCGGCGGTCTCGCGCTCGGGCTCGACATCCCGCTACGCCGCGCGGGGGCACAGGCGCAAGCGGCCGCGCCCGAAATCAATGCCTGGGTCGTCATCAAGCCAGACGACAGCATCGTTGTGCGCGTGGTGCGGTCTGAGATGGGCCAGGGCACAGTGACCGGGCTGGCCCAGCTGGTCGCCGAAGAACTGGAGGCCGACTGGTCCAAAGTCAGCACCGAGTACCCGACGCCTGGTGAAAGTGTGAGGCGCAAGCGCGGGTGGGGTGATTTCTCGACCGGTGGCAGTCGCGGCATTCGCTCGTCTCACGAGTACGTGCGCAAGGGCGGTGCGGCCGCACGCATGATGCTCATCCAAGCCGCTGCCAACGAATGGAAGGTGCCGGTCTCGGAATGCACTGCTGCCAACAGCACCATCACGCATACGCCCTCGGGCCGGAAGACGAGCTATGGCACCGTGGCCGAGGCCGCGGGCAAGCTTGCTCCGCCAAGCGATGTGCCCCTTAAGGACCCCAAAGATTGGAAGATCGCCGGCCAACCCTTGAAGCGGCTCGATACTGCCGACAAGGTCACGGGTAAGCAGGTCTACGGAACCGATCTCAAACTTCCCGGCATGCTCAATGCTGCGATCCGCGACTGCCCCGTGCAGGGTGGGAAGATCAAGAGCTTCGATGCGGCCAAGGCTGCTGAGATGAAGGGCGTCAAGAAGGTGGTCAAGGTCGGCGATTCCGCCGTGGCGGTCGTTGCGCAGACCTGGTGGCAAGCCAAAACGGCGCTAGAGGCCGTTCCGATCGAGTGGGACGTCGGCGACAAGGACAAGGTTTCTAGCGAGACGATCGCCGCCTGGCTCAAGGAAGGCCTGGACGCACCAGAAGCCTTTGTCGGGAATGCCAATGGCGATGCGAAAGCCGCGCTCGCCAGCAGCGCCAAGAAGGTGGAGGCGGTCTACTCCTATCCTTATCAAAACCACGCCACCATGGAGCCCATGAACGCGACGGCACTCTACACCCCGGACAAGTGTGAGGTGTGGGTGCCGACCCAGAACGGGGAGGCCGCGTTTGCCGCTACCATGGCCGCATCCGGCTTATCCGCCGACAGGTGCGACGTCCATAAAATCAATCTCGGCGGCGGGTTTGGCAGGCGTGGCGCTTTTCACGACTATGTCACCCAGGTCGTGCTGATCGCCAAAGAGATGCCTGGCACGCCCATCAAGCTCCTCTGGACGCGAGAGGAGGACATGACGCATGGCCGCTACCATCCGGTGATGCAGGCCAAGCTCGTTGGCGGCTTTGATAAGGACAACAATCTGACCGCCCTGCACATCCGCCTCTCCGGTCAGTCAATCCTAGCCTCGGTCTTCCCGCAAAACCTGCAACAAGGCATGGACCCGCTCACCTTCCAAGGGCTGATGCGTCAGGGGCAGGAGCACGCCTTCAGCTATTCGATCGATAACCTGCTGATCGACCACTCGATGCGCAACCCGCATATCCTGCCGGGATTCTGGCGCGGCGTTAACATCAATCAGAACTGCATTTTCATCGAGTGCTTCATGGACGAACTCGCCCAAGCCGCCGGTCAAGACGAGCTGGAGTTCCGCCGCAAGCTGTTGAGCAAGCACCCGCGCAATCTGGCAGCACTCAACGCCGTGGCCGAACGCATCGGATGGAGTACACCCCCACCGTCGGGCATCTATCGCGGTCTTGCCCACTTGAAAGCCTTCAACGCCTACGTGGCGGCGGGAGCGGAAATCTCCGTCGAACGTGAGGGCAACAAAATCAAGATCCATAGGCTGGTCGCGGCAACCGATCCGACCTATGCCGTCAACCCAGCACAAATCGACCGCCAGGTGGCCGGGTCGTTTGTCTATGGGCTCTCCGCCTTGTTCTACCAGGAATGCACGGTCAAGAATGGAGCCATCGAGCAGACGAACTTCGACACGTATGACTCGATGCGCATAGCGGAAATGCCTCAGGTTGAGTCCATCATCATGCCCTCTGGAGGCAGTGAGCCTTGGGGAGGCGTCGGCGAACCGACCATTTGCGTCGCGGCTCCGGCGGTGCTCAACGCCTACTTCAAGGCGACGGGCAGACGCATCCGATCGTTCCCATTGAAGAACCACAAGATCGCCATGACGGCATGATGGCGTGAAGGATGGTTCTTCCGGATGGCCCTTCACCAGTCCTTCATTTCCAGGTGGTGCAAATGCGTGCCTCGGGCGCGTGGCTTTGCCTAATCGCGATGCTGGCAGCGCCCTTGCCGGCGCTTGCCGTATCGCCCGAGCCACCACCGGGCGCTTCCTCTTGTTCGGGCTGTCATGCGACCCGACGGGTTGACACCGCCGTCCCGCCGCTCGTCGGCAGACAGGCTTCAGACATCATTGCACAGATGCAGGCCTTCAAATCCGGACAGAAGCCCGCAACTGTGATGGATCGCATTGCCAAAGGCTTCACCGATGCCGAGATCCAGGACATCGCCAATTGGTACGCACAACAGAAATGAACATCCGTGCGCCATGAGGGCAAATGGTTCGACCCGCCGCGAATTCCTCGCCTCCGGCGCGTCAGCAACGGCGCTCTGCGCTGTGGCGGCCCCTGCGCTCGCGCAAACCGCTCCGCGTGTCGTTGTCGTCGGTGGTGGATTTGCAGGGGCCACCGCAGCGCGTGCGCTCAAGAAGGCCGATCCGCGGATCGCCGTGACTCTCGTCACGCCAGATCGCACTTTCACCGCCTGCCCCTTCAGCAATTTGGTGATCGGCGGCCTGCGCAATCTCAATCAGCAGCAATTCGGGTACGACAACGTTGCAGCCGATGGCATCGAGCTGACTTTCGCAACCGCCACCCAGGTTGATCCGCAAACGCGGAGCATCGCCCTCGGCAGCGGCTCTACGCTGACCTACGATCGGTTGGTGGTTGCGCCCGGCATCGACCTCGATTGGGGCGGCTTGCCAGGATACACGGAAGCGGCTGCCGAAAAGATGCCGCATGCGTGGAAGGCCGGTGAGCAGACTCTGCTGTTGCGGCACCAGCTCGAAGCCATGGAGGACGGTGGCACTGTCGTAATGTCGGCACCGGCTAATCCGTTCCGCTGCCCCCCAGGTCCTTATGAGCGGGCGAGCTTGATCGCTAACTATCTCAAGACCAGCAAGCCACGCTCGAAGCTCATTCTGCTCGATGCCAAGGATACCTTCTCCAAGCAACGGCTGTTCCAAAACGCGTGGAAGGAGCTTTACCCCAATCACCTCGAATGGGTGCCCCTGTCGCAGGGTGGCAAGGTCACCTCGGTCGATCCCTCCGAGATGACGTTGACCACCGACTTCGCCAAGCACAAGGCGGCTGTGGCCAACGTGATCCCTCCGCAAAGGGCCGCCCGCCTTGCCCAGGTTGCCGGCGTTGCCGATAACACCGCCTGGTGTCCGATCGATCCCGTAACGTTCGAATCCAAACGCGTGCCGAACATTCACGTGCTGGGCGATGCAATCATCGCTGGCGGCATGCCCAAGTCGGCATTTGCCGCCAATGCCCAAGCAAAGGTCTGTGCCACCGCGATCGTTAAGTTGCTGGCCGGAGAGCCGCCTAGCCAGCCTAAGCTCATCAACACCTGCTACAGCATTGTCGGCCCCAACTACGGTATCACCGTCGCCGGCGTCTACGTTCCGATCAATGGTGTGCTGACGGATGTTCAAGGAGCAGGAGGGGTGAGCCCCGTCGATGCGCCGCGCTCTGTGCGCGCGCAGGAGGCGCTATTCGCCGAAGGATGGTTTAACACCATCACCGGCGAGGTTTTCGGTTGATCGACTGCATGCAGCTGGCGGGGTGCGCCCTTGGCATCTTCGCCCTTCTTGTGCATTGGCCGTGCGCGGTGCTGGCGCAGGAACCACTTAGAACTTACACGATCGTCGGAGATGCTATTCCCGCGTCGCTCTCGGGAGAAAATGGCGATCCGGAACGTGGCCGTGCCATCATAACCAATCGGCAGGTGGGCCTGTGTCTGTTGTGCCATTCCGGCCCCTTCCCTGAGGAAAAGCTGCAGGGAACGCTGGCACCGGATCTCAAGGGGGCCGGCTTGCGTTCTACAAGGGGACAGTTGCGCTTGCGGATGGTCGACGCGAGCCGGATCAATCCCGATACCATCATGCCGTCGTACTATCGGATCGATGGCCTTGCGCGGGTTGCGCCTCTTTTTCGCGGCAGGCCGATCTTGACGGCAGAACAGATCGAGGATGTGGTGGCGTTTCTGGAAACCCTGCGGGAGTAGTCGGGGCCATGGTCGGCAACAGAATGGAAGAGCCGCGTGGTAAAAGGCGAGCGGTGGCGACGCGCCGCGACACACTGACGGGCGCTGGGGCAATCGCGGCAGGGGTTGCCCTCTCAACCCTGTGGTTGCGTCGCGCCGCTGCTACCCCCGCCGACATGCAAGCAGCGATCGCCAACGTCGTCGGCGATGCGAAGGTCAACGTAGGGCGGGTCAAGATCGAGATCCCACCTTTGGTGGAAAACGGCAATACCGTCCCGTGTACAGTTTCGGTCGACAGCCCGATGACGCCCGAGGCCTATGTCAAAGCCATCCACGTCTTCAACGAGAAGAACCCGCAGCCAAACGTGATCAGTGCTAGGCTGAGCCCTCGCGCCGGGCGCGCCAGCATCGCCACCCGGATTCGCCTCACGGACACCCAGACAGTCGTGGCAATCGCCGAAATGTCCGACGGCACATTCTGGTCGGACAGCATCAGCGTTATCATTACCCTCGGCGCCTGCTTGGAGAATTTGATCTGATGGCTAGCGCCCTTATAAATGTTCCGGCCAAAGCCAAGCGTGGCGAGATCATCGCCATCAAGACGCTAATCTCACATCACATGGAGACCGGCTTCCGCCACACCGAGACGGGCGTGCCGATCCCACGTGATATCGTCACCCAATTCGTCGCGACATATAATGGCGAGGAGATATTCAGCGCGCAGCTTTACCCCGCAATCGCCGCCAATCCGTTCATCACTTTTTCTACCGTGGCCACCGAGAGTGGCACATTCGAGTTCAAATGGACCGGCGACAACGGCTTCGCCGCGACAGAGCAAGCCAAGATCAT
>JAMXLN010000066.1 GCA_024281145.1 Hyphomicrobiaceae bacterium
AGTCCGGCCTTCGAGCCCGTGCCGATGAGTACCAGCGTCAGGGTGAGACCCGGCAAGGCCGCTGCAACCGATCTCATGTCGGAGAAAGCATAACTTCCGCCGCTGCCTGCCAGCAGGCCGAAGGCCAACAGCAATGTGAGCGTGCCGAAGCTCGCCATGACGATGTAGATGTAGCCTGCGCGCCGGTTCTCGGCATCCATGTGGTGGGACATCACCAGCGCCCACGATGACAGCGACATGAACTCCCAGGCAATGAGGAAGGCGAAGGCGTCGTCGGCCAGCACGACGAGATTCATGCCGGCCAGAAATGCTGGGTAGAAGGGCAGCACGCGATCAGGCGCGGTCTCGTGGCGGCCGTAGCCGATGGCAAACAGGCTGGCGCCGGCGCCGCCGAGGTTGGTCACCAGAAGAAAAAAGGCGCTTAGCGTATCGATACGAAAATGTGCACCGATCCATGGCAAGCCGATGGGCAGGACCAAGGTCGGGGCCGGTTGCACTGCTGCCAGCAGCGCAGAGCACGCGATGCCCAGGAGCACAACGCACGCCATCAAACACACGGGATAGACAAAGCGGCTGGCGCCGCGCCGCGCTTGCAGCGCCATGGCCAACAGCGCCGCAGCCAATAGGACTGCCACGCCCATGAGCGCCATGGCAACCGGCATGGCCTTACTTCCCCCTCCTTTGCCGCCTCACTGACCCTCAATCGTGCGCTTGCCGCGCACTCGTTAGGGTCGGCTCAACTCCGGGCGATGAGGCAGCAGGTGCGCATTAGCAAGCGGGGGTCCCCGCATCAACGTGTCGAAGCGACGCTGGTGGCTTGCGTGCCTCGCTCCGGCCGCGGATGACTGCTAGCAGTCAGGCCCGCTACGGTCCTGACACGGGGTCGAGGGAGAGACGACATGCGTGGGTTGATCGCTGTATGCGTTGTTGCGTGCGGCCTTGGGCTCGCAGGTGCCGCAGCGATTGCGGAAACGCGCGTTGCGCTGGTTGTCGGCAACAGTGCCTACCAGAACGCACCGGCGCTCGCCAACCCGCTCAACGACGCCCACGACATGTCGGCGGCACTGAAGGCCGTGGGCTTCGACGTCGTCGAGGCGTTGGACACCGACCGACGCAAGCTCGACGGCGCCTTGCGCGCCTTCACGGACAAGCTCGTTCGCGCCGACGTTGCGCTGTTCTACTATGCCGGACACGGCCTGCAGGTGGGGGTAGAGAACTACCTGGTGCCGATCGATGCCAAACTCGACCGCGAGCGAGATCTCGAATTCGAGACCGTGAAGCTCGACTTCGTGCTGCACCAGATGGAGCTCGAGCGCGAAGGCAAAACTTCTATCGTGATCCTCGATGCCTGCCGCGACAATCCGCTTACGCGCAATCTGGCCCGCACCATGGGCACGCGCTCGGCAGCGATCGGGCGCGGCCTCGCCGCGACATCGACGGGCCTCGGAACGTTCATCGCTTACTCGACGCAGCCAGGCAATGTCGCGCTCGACGGTGTTGGACGCAATTCGCCCTTCGCCTCGGCGCTCATCCGACACATCGCCGACCGTGGTCGCAACCTGCCGGCCACCATGATCGAGGTGCGCAAGGAAGTGGTGGCGGCCAGCAATGGCGCGCAGGTGCCGTGGGACCACTCGGCCCTGACGGGCGACTTCTACTTCTCGCCCAATGCACTTGCGCCCCCGCCAGGCACCGTTGCCTCCGCCCCCGCTGGCACCAGCGCCGACGTGGCAGCGCTGCAGGAGCGCCTGCGCAAGCTCGAAGAAGAGGCAAAGAGGCGCGAAGCCGCACTCGCTCCCCCGGCGCCAGCGACGACGGCAGCACTGCCGGCGGCACCTGCAAGGCCCGGGGAGGCGCCAAACTTCCTCGAGCAGGAAGGCGTCCGCGTCGATGGCTTGAAATTGAGCGATCAGCGCGCGCCGAGCATCGCTGCCTGTCGCGAGAGTTGCGAGACGCAGCCCCACTGCCAGGCCTATCAGTACGGCTGGCGCGAGCCCGTGAACGGGCAGTGCCATCTCTTCTCGCGCGTCGATGCGCGCCAACAGGATGCCAGTTGGCGCTCGGCGGTGCGCGCAAGCGCAATGCTGCCGGCGGCGCCCGGAGCGAGGGAGGCCAAGCGGCCTGCCATCAAGGTCGCGGCACCGCTCAGTCGCAAGGAGCGCGGCTTCGACATCTACGAAGGCGTTGCGACCATGGGCGAGCAGCTCAAAATGAGCGCAACCGATTCGAGCGCTGGCTGCCAGCAGATCTGCCGCAACACGCCAGGATGCGTGGCCGCCACCTATAACGACTTCTTCCGCGGCAAGAACGTGGCCTGCTTGGTGTACCGCGAGATCGGCGACATCATGAAGACGCCCACATCGACCTTGATGATCCGCACGGACTGACCTGCTTGCGTTGAGGCCTCTCAAGACCCGCTTTCCCGGCGCTGGACGCGTGAGCACAGCAAGGTGCCCGCGCTCCCCGTTGCGCCAGCCTCAGGCGCCAGGCGTCCCCCAGCGCTGGGGTATCGTCCCTGCGGTCCTCACCCGCGATGATAGGGATGACCGGCGAGGATGGTCGCCGACCGGTAGAGCTGTTCAGCCAGCACGATGCGGGCTAGCCCGTGCGGCAGCGTCATGGTCCCCAATGAGAGCGTCGTGTGGGCCGCGCTGCGCACCGTCTGCGCCAGGCCGTCGGGTCCGCCGATGACAATAGCCAGCGTGCCGGTGCCCTCATCGCGCAGCTTGGCGAGCCGCTGCGCGAAGGCCCGGCTTGATAGCGCCTCGCCGCGCTCGTCGAGCGCGATGATGCGTTGGGCATCGCGCACCCGCCTGAGCAATCCAGCAGCCTCCTCATCGCGGCGCCTGACCGCGCCGCTGGCGCGGCTTTCGGAAAGCTCATGCCAAGTGACAGGGCCGAACCCAAGCCGTTTGCCCAAGTCCGCGAAGCGATCCCGATAGCGCCCTAGCAACTCGCGCTCCGCCCCATCCTTCAGCCGGCCAACCGCAGCAACGATGAGTTGCATGCTGAGCTCCGCCACCCGTCCCGGACGCCTGTCGAGCCACGGTGGCTCCCCGACGGGCCCGGTGAAGCCAACCGGTTCTAATCAAGCCGTGCGGCGTGCCCCTTCGCGCGCCCCTTTCCGCTTCGGCCGCTGCGCCCAGGGGGGTTGCGCACAGCGACCGTTGCGGGCGTGGATGCAGCCAACCCTGCAGGCTCTGCCCACCCACGCATCGCGCGGGCACGCTAGGGCAGCTTCCTGTAGCCGAGGGCAAGCTTTTGCTAATGCGTCGTGGCTACGTCACTCGGCCGCTCGGCCGACCACATCTTCTCGAGGTTATAGAACTCGCGTACCTCGGGCCGGAAGACGTGCACGATGATGTCGCCGGCATCGAGCAGCACCCAGTCGCACTGAGGTTTGCCTTCGATGCGCACCCGACCGTGACCGGCCTCTTTAAGCTTGCGTTGGACCTGCTCGGCGATGGCTCCGACGTGCCGATCCGAGCGGCCCGAAGCGATCACCATGTAGTCGCCGATGGAAGATTTCCCTCGAATATCGATCACCACCACGTTCTCGGCTTTGGCATCATCCAGCCAGAGAGCGATGTGAGCGAGGAGGGCTTCCGAGTCGTGCGTGGACACGAGTTCGGCTGGAGGCGTGCTCCTACGAGCACCCTCAAGTGCGGTTGGCATATGGGGCTGATTGTCCTTTCGTCATCAAACCCAAGTGGGTGGACACAAACCAAGGCCTCCGGCGACCCATGATGAGGCGGCGACCCCGTTCGCTGACGCGCAAACCCCGCGACGGCGAGATTCGCTCTTGAGAAGATAAACGTTCGCAGGGGGCTCCTTCAAGACCCCAAGGGAGGGTGGGATGCAATGTGAGCGCTAACGGGTCCTTGTCGTTCAGGGCTGGTTTTCGCGATTGTGACATTTTGGCAACGATCGCCGCACCGCGGCGTGCCCGTTGCGCAGCGCGGTCGAGGACAGATGGGACAGAGGCCCTGAGAGGAATGTCCAGGCTGGCGCGGGTCGGAGCGCCAAGCCTGCGGCATCGGCTTCGGGCACCCGTGCCGGCGCGAACGCGCGCGCCGCCTTGGAGGCCAAGGCCCTCAAGCGCCAGCCGGGTCGATCCACCACGGCGACGGGCATGAGGGTGAAGATCTCGCGCCAGCGCTGCCAGCGATCAAAGCTGGCAAGATTGTCGGCACCCATGATCCATACGAAGCGTACCCGCGGGCTGCGCGCCTTGAGGAACGCCAGCGTCGAGGCGGTGTAGGGCGTCTGGAGGTCCTTCTCGAAATCTGTGACGATAATGTGAGGATTTTTCGCAACCTCGCGGCACAAGGCCATCCGCTCGCTCAATGGCATCGTCCCGACCCGCTGCTTCAGCGGGTTGCCCGGCGATACCACCCACCAGACCTTGTCGAGCCCCAGCCGCTTCAGCGCCGCCTCGCTGATCATGCGATGGGCCGCGTGCGGGGGATTGAACGAGCCGCCCAACAGGCCGATCACCTGGCCGGGACCGGCATAGGGGGGGCGCGCCTTGAGGCGGCCGAAGCCCGTGGGAATAGGAAGGCGCATGCGAGCAACGGGGCTAGGCCTCGGCAGTTCGATGGTGCCCACAATTCTAGCGTGGGGCGGCTTGGCGGCGGAAGGCCCTCAGCTCTCTCCAAGGAGCAACGGATCCCAACCGGGCACGCGGCGCGCGCGGCCGTTTATTGCTTGAACAGGGCGGAAAGGGAGAACGAGGAGGCCCTGACCACGGGCGGCTTTTCGGCATGCTGCGGGTGGGGCTCGTCAAGGTAAACGTTCACTCCGGTGGCGCGCCCATCGCTGATCAGGGAAGAGACATAGGCCCACCCATTCGGCTCCAGGGCCAAACAAGCCTCCGACATTTCGCCCTTCAAGCGCACGTGGATGGCAATGTTGCCGCGCGCCAGCATGGCTGCGGTCTGAGCGGCGGTGAACTTCTCCTTGTGCCACAAGCGCCTCAAGTAAATGCCGGCGACCAACCGCTTGGTCTTTGGTCCCCAGCTGACCCTGTTGTCCTTGTCCGACGTGAAGGCATACTCACCCGGCGGCAGGGGACCAATGGCACGGGCGGCGAGACAATCGGGATCTGGATTGTTTCTGCAGGCCTCTCTTCCAGAGATTGCCCACGCGATGGTCATGCCGTTGTGTTGTGGGTCATCGGTTATGACAAAGAGGCGCCCGGTCGTTATTGTATAGCCAAGGCGGAAGCTCCGCACTGTATCTGGAACATTGCGAACGACGTCTTCAAACGGGCTACAGATCTCGCCGTCCGAGAGTTTCCTCTCGTAGCCGCGGTGTTGAATCGTGACGTAATTGACCCCCGGGGCACAATCCCATTGCGGCAACACGTGCTTTTCTGCAAGGGGGATCACCGGCGTAAAATCGTTGGCGGAGACCTTGGGCAACGCCACCTCGGACTTGCGGGTCGTCACATGCCAAGGCGCCGCCACCGAGGTCGCGGGTGGTACTTTCGCTTGGTTCTTCAGCTGTTTGCATTCATCGGACAATTCGGGGGGACGGATTTGCTTGATGGCAAGCTGCCTGGCAAGAGCGCTGGTTGCGCCCTGTTTGATGTAGGCTTCGATCAGGGCATGCTGAACTTCGAGCTGCTCTTCGGACAGCTCAAAGATGCAGTACTCGTAGATCCGATTGCCGACTTGGCTGAAGAAGTTGGCGATGTCAGCTGCAGCTGCCGGCGGTGGCCCGCCCATTGGCGATGCGACCGCCGGAAGAGCCTTGGTTTGTTGGGCTACGCCCTCCCCCGTTGCCAGCAGCAGCAGCGCGCCCGCCACGAGCAGCAATTGGCTCTTGGACCTGTCCCGTGTCATCCTGCGCAGGATCCCCCACAGCGAACCCGCCTCCACAAGCATGCTCTTGAGCGAGCCTACCAAGCGAGGCTGGGCAACTCGAGCCTGAACCCGATTCGCCCATAAACCCTATCACGCAATCTACGCCCGAATCGTGTTCATAATCAGATGTGAAGAGAGTCGCCAGGGGCAGGGAGGCCTTTGTCTGAAGCTGGCCGCGCGCCGCCGCCCCTGGTCAACCCGCAGCACCCTTCTTTGCGCCATCCCGGGCCGCGTTCAGAGCTGGCCCCCGTCGCCCCAGGCTTCGAGCAGGCCGCAGTATTGGGCGTCCCGATAGCGCGACAGCAGGAAGGCTGGCGCATAGTCGGGTAGGGGGCCCTCCAGCACGTGACGGGCGAGCAGCTCTCCACCGGCGCACGCGGCCATGACGCCAAATCCCGAGTACGCCCCGGACACGTAGGCCCCCTCAAGCGGCAAGGGGCCGATCAGAGGCCGGTTCTCCCGGGTCTTGATGTAGTAGCCCCCATCCACATGGGGCCTGGTCCCCCGTTCGACATAGGCGGCAAGCGCCGGCACCATGGTCGACATGCCGCGGAGGGCAATCTCGGCATAGTTCGCCGCCTCTGGCAGCGGAAAGACCACATCGGTCGGCTGGTTGTTGTAATTGAACAACACCAGCAGCGTCGTGCTCGCACCGCCACCCTCCGGGCGCCCGTGCACGCCCGACGGGAACTTCTGGAGCAACCAGCTGGCATCCTTGTCGTCGGCGAGCGCGGCGCGCTCTTGCTCACTCCACGGCAGATATTGCTCATCGAGCCAGATGGACATCGGCGCGGTGCGCGGCAGGGCGCCCAGCGGATCGGGCAGGCTAATTTTCAGGTGTCGCTCGGCCACGAGGGGTAGCTCGACGCCGATCAGGCGAGCGATCGGCTTTAGCATCGGTCCCGCCGCCAGCACGACGTGCGTGGCCTCGAGCGCCAACCGCTTGCCCTGCTCCTCAACTTGGACCGAGCGAACGCGACCGCCGCGCGTGTCGAAACCGACAACCTTGGCCTTGATGAGCCTTGCACCCTGCGAACGGGCTGCCTCCAGCATGACCATTCCAAGCTGCTGGGCGCTCATCCAGCCGGCGCGCCGGGCGTGGAGGACGGCGCATGTCGCGGGCGAAAGATAGGGAAAATGGCGGCGAATGAGGCTCCTAGCGGTGATGATGTCGGCGCCGGTCAGGGCCTCGTCGAAGCCCGCCTGGGGCGAGGGCGTGTATGGGCTCGAAGCCGCATCATGCATGCGCACAGGGCCGCTGCCGTGGGCCTCGGCTGCGAGCGCCAGGTTGCGGAGCCAAGCCAACTTGCTGGCCTCGGCCGTTGCGAACAGGTACCCGCGGCGGTTCATATTGATGCGGTTGTGGGTTGCGGATGCGATCTCCTCGATGAGGTCGATGCTGCGGTTCATGAATGCGGTCATGGCCCGATCGGGTCCAGGCCACCAGTTGCGGTAGGCTTCGGTCGATTTGTCCGACGTAAGAGAGAGGGGGCTACTCTCTTCGACGAGGACCACGTTGGAATGCCCGTGCTTGACGACCAGATGGTAGGCCGCCGCGATACCGGCCATACCTGCCCCGCAGATGACGATCCTCGATGACGCGCTGGCCATAGTCGCTGTGCTCCGTGCCGGGCCGCTAACTGGCCCCGCCCGGCCTCAGTGCGCGAAGAGGTCCTCGTCCTCGAAACCAGCGAGGTCGAGGCGGGCTCTTTCGGGGAGAAAGCGGAAGCAGGCCTCTGCCGCGGCCGCCCGGCCCTCGCGGGCGAGCATGGCGTCGAGCTTGGCCTTGAGCGAATGCAAGTAGAGCACGTCGCAAGCGGCATAGTGCTTTTGCTGGTCGGTCAGCTTGTCTGCACCCCAGTCGGAGCTCTGCTGTTGCTTGGAAAGATCGACGCCGAGGAGTTCGCTGCACAGATCCTTGAGGCCGTGGCGATCGGTGTAGGTGCGTGCCAGCTTCGAAGCGATTTTGGTGCAGTAGACGGGTTCAGCAAACACCCCCAAATGCTGCGCCAGCATGGCGATATCGAAGCGCCCGAAATGAAAGATCTTGAGCACCGAGCGATCCGTCAGCAACGCCTTTAGACGCGGTGCCGTCCAATCTTTACCGTCGAGTTGTACGAGATGGGCCACATTATCGCCGGCAGAGAGCTGCACCAGACACAGCCGATCACGATGCGGTTTCAGGCCCAGCGTCTCGGTATCGATGGCGACTGATCCGGCGAAGGCGAGGCCGGCGGGCAGATCGTTCTTATGGAGCTTGATGGTGGCGCTCACGGGTCTAGTCCGGCAAGCAAGTGTCGCTCATGGCAGGCTTGTGTTACCTACCAGGATCGGCCTGCGCCTGCCAGCCTCAAACCCACCTTCCTGCCTGAGCAAGCCGCACCCATGGGTCGCACGCCTTGCGCGAAGCGTTCGGCTCGACGACCAGCCCTTGAGGCGGCCGGCTCATGAGCCGTCCTGGCCGAGGGCGTAACGGCGCTACGCCGGGGCTGGCGGGACCAGCGACCTATCAGTGCCAATCCGTGCACACGCTGGGGCAAATTGGGCGTCGCGGCTCGCAGCACG
>JAMXLN010000067.1 GCA_024281145.1 Hyphomicrobiaceae bacterium
TCCTTCCATGTCGCCATGCGCACGACCGGATCCTCGAGTACCTTCTTGATCAGCTCAAAATCGCCCCCTGCGGAGAACGCCTTGCCCGCTCCCGTGACGATCACGGCGCTGATGTTAGGATCATCATTGATGTCGCGCCAGATGGTCGTCAGTTGCGTATGCGTCTGTGCGTCGACGGAATTATATGTTTCGGGGCGGTCGAACGTGATCCTCAAGACACGCTCGGAGGGATAGTCGATCTTGAGCTTGGAATAGTGGGCATAGCGATCAGACATCGAAAAACTCTCCGTGCTCGGGCCCCCAGAAGCTGATGACAACTCTTTAGAAGCTGGATCTAATAGCCGCAAGCTCCCATGGAGCGCGTGAGGCCTCATCGTCCCCGCTGCCTATCGCTTAGCTTGTGCCGGCTCGCGGACGGAAAACTCGAACGCCCGAAGGGACCTCCTCGAGGGCTCTCCGGTTCCTGGCTCGCCATCGAAAGTTGACGCTCACCGGGTCTGATAGGACTGCGTTGGTCGCGATTGCCCTGATCACACAAAGGTCCCAGATAGCCTAGCGACGCTGATTGGCGCACCTCGCTCGTCAAGGAGCTCAATCCGCCATCGGATCAGCGTGTGCTAAGCTGCCAACCCGATGCAGACCAACGAGGCGGCGTCGTACCCCATGCTCACACCCGGTTGGTCGCCGAAGATGTTCCCATTCCCAAAACAACGGGGCGACCCAAGACGGCTGCCGATCGGACCCGTCGTGGGGTTGCTATGCGCGACATGGGATGACCAGCTCCCTAGTTGCGGATGCGCAAATATGCAATTGTTAGTAACTTTAGTGGCATGGAGCGGTTCGGGATGCGGGATGCCCAAGGATATGAGCTGTCGGGTGCGACGACCGAAGGGGCCCGGTACTACAACAGCGCTGCGCGCGCCTTTACACTCATCTATGGTGACGCAACCGGTCTTTATGATGCAGCCGTAAAGGCTTCGCCCGCTTTGGTCATGGCCTATCTCGGGAAGGCCTGGCCGCTCGTGCTCGCTAATGACCCGATGATGGCCGTCTCGGCTCGGGCTCTGCTCAATAGAGCCTGCGAAATGCGGATGAACGACCGGGAGCGAGCCCACCTTGCCGCCCTAACGCACGCGGCGATCGGGCACCGCGCTTCGGCTGTCGCGATCCTCGACCGGCACCTCATGACCTATCCCTTCGATCTCGTTGCGCACATGGCGGCGCTCCAGATGGACGGGCACCTGGGGCGCTTCCACTGGGCTCGCGACCGATCGGCCCGCGCCCTACCCCTCTGGTCCAAGGCTCAGAAGAGCTACGGGATCATGCAGTCGTTTTACAGCTTCGGACTGGAAGAAGCCGGCGACTACGCGCAGGCCGAGGACACCGCACGTGCAGCCGCCGAGTTGGAGCCGTTCGGCTACTGGCCGCACCATTGCGTCTCTCACGTTATGGAGATGCTGGGCCGCCCGAAGGATGGGCTTGCTTGGATGGAAGGACGCGAGCCCTTCTGGTCATCGCAGGACAACCTCAATCGCGTGCACATCTGGTGGCACAAAGCACTGTTTCACATGGAGCTCGGCCAGTACGAGGCCGCTCTTCAAATTTACGATGGGCCGATCCTCGCAACGATGCGTCCGGCCAGCATGAGCATCTGCAATGGCGCAGCCTTGCTGTGGCGCCTGGACTCGCTTGGATGCGCGCTTGGCGATCGATGGCAACACCTGGCGGCGAGGTGGGAGGGCCATGCGGATGGTAAGCTATATGTCTTCCCCGACATCCACGCTGCCATGTCAGAGCTGCGAGCCGGCCACATCCCTCAGTTCGAGCGCCGGCTCAAAGCGATGCGCGAGACCGCGGCTGATGGCACTCAGTTGGGAGCGATCTATCGCGATATTGGTTTGCCCGTCGTTGAGGGACTGAGCGCCTTCCACCATGGTGCGTACGCTCGGGCAGTTGAACACTTGCTGCCGGCTCGCTTCGATCTTTGGAAGATGGGTGGAAGCAAAGCGCAGCGCGACGTGATCGACTGGACGCTACTTGAGGCTGCTGTGCGTGCTGAGCAACGCGACATCGCTGTCTCTTTGGCGCACGAACGCCTGGCCATGCGTCCACAGAGCGCTCCGAATCGCCGCTTTCTGGAGGCCGCGATGGCGATCGCGACATAACCCGAGCGAAGGGGCGACGATGTCGCTCTACCGCACAACGGACAGGCCGACGAAGAGGGAGCGTTAGGCAGCTCCGTTGATAAGGCGTCAATTCGCAAGGTGAACTGAATGGCGCGCAAGACTGTCCTCGTCGCCGGCGCAACCGGCCTTGTTGGCTATGCGGCCATGAAGCATTTCTCAGCCCATGCGGAATGGGATGTCATAGCCGTCTCACGTCGAAGGCCCGATGACACGTTTGGTGTCCGTTTCATCACCGCGGACCTCACCGACACGGGCACCTGCGCCGATATCTTTGGCCGGCTCAGGGAGGTAACGCATGTCATCTATGCCGCGCTCTACGAGCGGCCAGATCTGGTAGCCGGTTGGTGCGATCCCGAGCAGATCGCGGTAAACGATCGGATGCTGCGCAACTTGCTTGAGCCGCTGGAGAGCACGGCGAGGAGTTTGCAGCATGTCGCAGTGCTGCAGGGAACCAAGGCCTACGGCTCACACATACGGCCGATGAAAGTGCCAGCGCGTGAAGGGCGGTCGGAAATGCGCGAGCAGCCCAACTTCTACTGGAACCAGGAAGACTACCTGCGGGGCAAGCAGCGCGGCAAAGACTGGTTCTTCACAATCTTTCGCCCAGTCCTCATCATCGGCTACTCGCAGGGTAGCGCGATGAACCTTCTGCCGGCGATAGGTGTTTACGCGGCCATGTTGAAGGAGGCAGGGTTGCCGCTGCACTATCCCGGCGGGCCGGCACGCGTTGGCCAGGCGGTCGATGCCGAGCTTCTTGCGCAGTGCATACATTGGGCGGGAGAGGCCAAGGCCGCGCGCAATGAAATTTTCAATGTCGCGAATGGAGACATTTACTGCTGGCCTAACATCTGGCCCGCGATTGCCGAGGCCGTCGGTATGCAGGTGGGCCAGGATGTACCATGCAGTCTCGAGCAGGAGATTAGGCCGAGGGAATCGGATTGGGCGCGCATTCGCACCAAGCACGATCTCGTCTCTCCGGATCTAAAGACGTTTGTCGGCCTCTCCTTTCAGTACGCCGATTATCAGCTCGGTGTTGGCCGCACCACAGCCTCGCCGCCCTCGTTCTCATCGACGATCAAGGTCATGCAAGCCGGCTTCCATGAGGTCATTGACACGGAGAGCATGTTTAAAAAGCATCTGCGGGTGTTTCAAGAGAAGCGTCTGCTTCCGTGGCCGTGATTTCGAGTGCCCAACAGCCAAGTCTCCACCCCGCACGCCACGGTAGATTTGTTGGTCTTGCGCAGCGGGGGTTGCATCGCCCAATCTGGGCGGGCTTACCCAAACCGACGACGAGCGCAGCACCGCCTAGGGCTTCAGGGTTGCGCCAACCTGCGCTGTAACGAGAATGTTACCAGTGCCTGACTACACCGGTGGGTGGTGTTGGTCGGCCAATCGGGGTCCGGCAAATGCGCCACGTTCGCTTGCACGCCAGGTTCGGTTATACAGCCGGGTGCGTAGCCCCCGACGGGAGTTCAGCGATGCCCGGATACTACAATACTCAACACCTCACCGATTTCGGCAAGATTGCTGATGTGCAGCCTGAGCTCGGAAAGAAGTTCTTCGACTACTATAACAGTGTCTTCGCCGACGGCGCCCTAACTGCACGCGAGAAAAGCCTCATCGCCTTGGCCGTTGCGCATGCCGTGCAGTGTCCCTATTGCATCGATGCCTACACGCAGGATTGCCAGCAAAAAGGCGCCGACTTTGAGCAGATGACTGAGGCCCTTCACGTGGCGGTCGCGATTCGAGGTGGGGCCTCTCTTGTCCATGGCATGCAGATGCGCGAGCGGGTACAGAAACTGGGGATGTAAATGAGCGTGGCCACCGCAACTCTTCAAAGCGTCGCCGAAGATTTGACGAATGACCGCAGAACACCACGGGCCGACAAGACCCTGCGGCGGCGCTGTTCGCCCCTGAGCTCTACTGCACAGCAACTCCGAGTTCTGGCTGCGGTGCCGCTTGACGAGCACAGCGCATCCATCGAGTTCGAGACGTTGACGGGCAAATTACGGCCTGCGGAGTTGGAAGTCTTTCAGGTCAACCTCGGCAAGTTGTGCAACATGACCTGCCGCCATTGTCATGTGGATGCCGGACCCGACCGCCTCGATGCCGTGATGTCGGACGAGATTATCGACCAGGTAATCGCGGCAATCGGCCGGACGCGAGCGCACACCGTTGACATCACAGGCGGAGCACCGGAGCTGCATCCCCGGTTTCGCAACCTCGTCGAGGCCGCGGTCGCCGCTGGCAAGCACGTGATGGACCGTTGCAACCTGACGGTTCTGCTGCTGCCCCGCAACAAGGGGCTCATCGACTGGTTTGCCGAACGCAAGGTCGAGGTAGTTGGCTCGCTGCCGCACTTCCGACGGCCCAACACTGATGCCCAGCGGGGAGAGGGCGCATTCGATCGGTCCATCGAAGCGATGCGGCTGCTGAACGCCGCAGGCTATGGTCGAGGGGCTCCCGGGCGTCGCCTGACGCTGGTTTCGAACCCCGCGGGGGCATTTCTGGGAGCATCACAAGCGACCGCCGAGCGCGAATGGCGCCAGTCGCTTGAGCGGGAGCATGGCGTCACCTTCGACCGCCTCTTCGTGCTCAACAACATGCCGATCTCGCGCTTCCTGGATTGGTTGCAGCGAAGCGGCAATCTAGAGGCCTACATGCAGAAGCTGGTGCAGGCGTTTAACCCGGCGGCCGTTGCCGGCCTCATGTGCCGCAACACGCTCTCCGTCGGGTGGGACGGTCGCCTCTATGATTGCGACTTTAACCAGATGCTCGACCTTGAGATTGCGTTACCGGATGGGCCACACATCTCGAAGTTCGACGAAGCAAGCTGGCACGCTCGCCCCATCGTCACGGCACGCCATTGCTTCGGCTGCACAGCGGGCGCCGGAAGCTCGTGCGGCGGACAAACAGCCTGACCTCCGCGACGTATCTTTCCAGCTCTCGCTTGGTATTCGCCAGACAGTTGATCATGACATGACTTGAAGTGCCCATCCCGAGTGGCGGGCTTGCGCGCGGCGTCGCAATAGCACCATGAGTGGGAATGCGTGGAGGCCAATTTACGCTTACGCCTAAGTGGATTTCCTCCCAAAGCTCCAGGGTACCCTTCTGATTTCTCATCGCGGGGCTTGACCATGTCGTGAAAGCTCGCGGCTACCGCGAAAAGTTCTAAACGTGCGAGCGGGAGTGTCACAATGGCAGGGTCAAAGCGCAGATGGAAGGCGATCGGGCTGGCGACAGCCCTCATTGCAGGCGCAGCTTCCGTAGCAATCGCGCAAAGGTTCGACCCGTGGCAGGATTCACCATTGATGAAGAGCGCGAGCAACTATTGGGCTCCGAACAGTCAGCAGCCGACCCTTGGTCAACTTGGCAATAACGAGGCCGTAATCGTCGATCTAAAGAGTTTCAACATTGCCAAGGCGGGAGCCAAAGGGGACACGTCCACGCGGTCCGCTAACGCGTGATTGACACATCGAGCACCTAAAGGTCCAGCGGCCACGAGATGGGTCACGCAATGTTCGACGTGTTGAGGGTCCCGATCTTCGGCGACGCAGAAAACGCAGCCGATCATTTCTCCGCCTACATGTTGTTGCAATTTGGTAAAGATCAGGGCAAGGGTCTGATCACGGGTGCTGCTTACACCTACAAGAAGTATGTCCAGAGCTCGAGCGTCGTTGCCGCGCTCGTGGCATTCTCCGATGTCCACGCCGCGCCAGCGCAGCGCTTCTATAACATGCTCTGCCTTGCCTATGGTGCGGACCCAGTTCTGTTCGCTGAATTTGTAGAGAAGGACTCAATTGAATATTTGCCCAAGGGACGGGCACGCGACTGCAAACGAGAATACGAGCAAGTGACGTTTGCATTCAACGGCTCGATTCGTCCGCACATCGACGAGCAACTGGAACAACAAGTGTGGGACAAGGCCTGGCTGCCAGACGTCAAGGACCCACCCCGGCCCGAAGATCATCACCTGCCAGCAGTGTCGCGGGCGCTGCAGTAGCCTGTGGGATCTAGCCAGGCCTGCTAGCAGGTTTTGTCACGGCCTCCTCGCGAGGTCCTGAGGCGCATGCAGGTGCGCGTTATGCACCGCAGCGCGGAGCTGGTGCGGTTAGCAATCGCCTTAAGTCATGGCTTAAGTCATGGCTCCACGATTTGATTGCGTATCGCGTAGCGAACGAGCGCCGCGGGAGAAGAGAGCTTGAGCTTGCGCATGATGGCAGCGCGGTGCGTCTCAACGGTCTTGAGGCTGATATCCAAGAGATTGGCGATCTGCTTGTTGGTGTAGCCCTCGGCGACGAGCTGAACGACACCACGTTCCCGGTGCGTCAGAGCTGATCCCTCTCGTGCGGGACGTGAAAGGAAGGAATCGAGGAGCGCCTCGGAGACTTTGGCGGTAAAGAACGGTTTGTGAGCCGCGAGGGCCTCGATAGCGCCGATCAGATGGCGCCGCGCGTCGGTCTTGAGGAGGTAACCGCGTGCACCGG
>JAMXLN010000068.1:0-22500 GCA_024281145.1 Hyphomicrobiaceae bacterium
CGCCCGGCATCTCGCCGGGCCGTGGGGTACCCTTGCCGGCTTCTTCCTTGTTGTTGGCCATGGGGCTCGATCCTCGAGTTCCAGGAAGTGATTGGCGAGAGTGGCTGCTTCGCCTTAACGAAGTCGCACCCGCCCCGATCCTCCCCCTGCCACGGCCCGTTCAGCCGAGCGATCTTGCAGCGGCGGTATCTATGAGGGCAAGCACTTCTTCCAGGCGGGGCGCCTCGGCAATCTCTACAGGCGTGTCGGCGCCCAGCGGCTTCAGGCGCTGCGCTATTGCGCTCGAGAGGCAGAAATGGGTCAGCCCGCGGGCCAGCGCCGTGAGCCCATGCTTGCGCATCAACGCGGCATAGAGTGCCGCAGTGCGTGGCGACATGAGGATGACGCCGTCGATCTCGCCCATAGCCAGCTGCTCGATCGTATCCTCGCCGAGCGCGTTGGCCGCGCGCATGCGATAGACGACGCGTTGCACGACGCGGAACCCGTGCGATTCCAGATCTGACTTGAGGTCGCCTGCCAGGGTGTCGCCGGCCAGATGCAGCAACAGGCCGGCAGCCGGATCGGTCACCGCCACCACATGAGCGACGAGCTCCTCGACGCGGCCCGCGCCCGTGATCACCGTTTCAAACCCCAGGGCCCGGCCTTCCGCGGCGGTCGCGCGGCCGACGGCGAAGAGCGGCAATTTGCGCGCGGCGGCGCGCAGTGGATGGGCTCTGAGTGCGCGCAGTGCGTAGCGGCTGGTGGCAATCAAGGCTTGGACGCCGTCGAGGTCGAACTCCTCGCCGTCGTCGAACGACACGCTGAGCAATGGTTCCACCGTCGCTTGGTGTCCGCGCTGTTCCAGTACGGCTCTGAGCTTCAGCGCGTCGGGCTCAGGGCGAGTGACGAGAAGGCGCATCACGAAAGCGCACGGAAGAAGTCAGGCCCCGCCAAGGCGATCAGCTCAGCGGCTGCATCCTCGGCCATAGCGATGGCCGTATCGGGCCGGCCCTCGCGGCATGTCGCGTGCCAGCGGCGGCCATCGGGCGCAAGAATTTCGCCGCGGAACAGGAGGCAATCCGGCGCCACCAGTTGCGCAAGGCCGGCGATCGGTGTCTTGCACGAGCCGTCGAGCTTGGCAAGGAACGCGCGTTCGACGGCCACGACCAAAGCGGTCTGCGCATGGTTGATGGGCGCAAGGAGGCGCGCGGTCCTATCGTCGTCGGCGCGGATCTCAACGCCGATGGCGCCTTGCGCAACCGCGGGCAGCATGTCGTCGACCGACATGGGTTGCGTGATGCGGCTCGAAAGGCCCAGGCGGGCGAGGCCGGCGCAGGCGAGCAGCGTGGCGTCAACGGCTCCTTCCTGCAGCGTGCGCAGCCGCGTGTCGACGTTGCCGCGCAGCGGCACCACCTGCAGGTCGGGCCGCAACCTTTTCACCTGCGCCTGACGCCGCAGGGACGAGGTGCCGATGCGGGCAGCTGCGGGCAATTGCGTGAGGCTCTGTGCCTTGGTGCTAATGAAGGCATCGCGCACGTCTGCGCGCGGCAAATAGCAGGCGATCGCCAGACCCGGCGGCAAGATCGTCGGCATATCCTTCATCGAGTGCACGGCGAGGTCGATCTCGCGCGCCAGCAGCGCCTCCTCGATTTCCTTGGTGAAGAGGCCCTTGCCGCCGGCTTCGGCGAGCGGGCGGTCCTGAATGCGATCCCCCGATGTCTTAATGACGCACACTTCGAACTCCTGTCGGCTCGTGTCGTGTGCGGCCTTGAGCGCAGCGAGCACCTCCTGCGCCTGGGCCAGCGCCAAAACCGACCCCCGCGTGCCGATCTTCGTCGTCATGGCGCGTCAGCCGGCGCGTGCCGGGGGCACCCCGGCGCCACCGGTGTGCGGGAGGCGTGCGATGTCGTCCGGGGGGCGGCGGGCGTGCACCAAGGGGTGCTGGCGGGCGCGACGTCGCGACCTGGCGATCCGTCCAAGGTGAGCCTCTGTCATCGGGCTATTCGTCATGGGAGCTTGTGCTTGACCCGTTGCCAAACTTGCCGCCGACAAACCCGCGATGCTAACGGGGTGGCGGTCCGCATCTGCCGTTTATGCTCCTGACCGGACCAGGGTGCAAACGAGGCGTTCGCTGCCGCCGATGGCAATTGCTTCCGACACACGCGAGACGCTCGTGCTCGGCATCGAGACGAGCTGCGATGAGACGGCCGCCGCGGTCGTGGCGCGCAGCCCGGACGGTCACGGGCGCATTCTCGCCAACATCGTGCGGGCGCAGTGGGAGCAGCACCGCCGCTATGGCGGCGTGGTGCCCGAAATTGCCGCGCGCGCCCACGTCGAGTGCCTCGATGAGATCGTGGGCGAGGCCATGCGCGAGGCCGGCATCGGCTTTGCCGAGCTTGCGGCCGTGGCGGTGACCGCCGGGCCCGGCCTGATCGGCGGGCTCTTGGTGGGCCTCACGACGGCAAAGGCACTCGCCATGGTGCACCGCCTGGCGTTGGTGGCGGTCAACCATTTGGAGGCGCACGCTCTGACGGTCGGACTGACCCAGGGGCTGCGGCCGCCCTATCTTCTGCTGCTCGTTTCCGGAGGCCACACGCAGCTCCTCCTGGTGCGCGACGTTGGGCGCTACCGCCGGCTGGGAACCACCATTGATGATGCGCTGGGTGAAGCCTTCGACAAGACTGCCAAGCTCCTAGGACTGAGCCAGCCGGGAGGTCCGGCGGTCGAACGCTCCGGGATGAAAGGCCACCCCGAGCGCTTTGCCCTCCCGCGGCCAATGTCGGGGCGCGCCGAGCCTCACTTTTCCTTCGCTGGCCTCAAGACCGCGGTGCGGCAACAGGCGCAAGCTCTGGCGCCGCTCGGCAAGGAGGATGTCGCCGATTTGTGCGCCGCCTTTGAGCTTGCCGCCGCCGAAAGCGTCGTCGACCGCGTGCGCGTCGCGATCGAGATAGCGAATGGGGAGTTGGATCCCCTCGCCCACCGGCACCTCGTGGTCTCGGGCGGTGTTGCCGCCAACCGGCGGCTGCGCGCGAGCTTGGCCGAGGTGGCCGCCCGCGCCGGTTACGCGCTGCACGTGCCGCCGCCAGCTCTGTGCACTGACAACGCTGCCATGGTCGCGTGGGCCGGCGCCGAGCGGCTGGTGCGCGGCTGGACTGACGGCCTCGATGTGCCAGCGCGCGCGCGCTGGCCCCTCGATCCCGATGCAGCGCCAGCGCTGGGTTTCGGTCGCCTCGGCGCCAAGGCGTGAGCCGCAGCCGTGGCCTCAGGCGCTCCCTTCACCCGCGGACCGGGGACGGCCGGAGGGATGGCGGCCTGTTGCATGGCGACGAGCTCTCGGGAGGTGGAGCAAGCCGAGGCGACCCTTCGATCGCCCAGGGAGAGGCGAGGGATCGCTCGCTCACGGCCAGATTTGCACGTAGGCTGAGCGCTCGCGCTCGGAGGCCTCTGCGAAACTGGCGTTGTAGTCCTTGACGAGCGTTTTCAGGTGATCGGACTCCTGAAAGCGTTTGAAGGTCGCCTCGCTCGCAAACTCGTAGACGGCCATATACTGGAACTTGTCCTCGCCCAGGATTTTCTTGTAGCGCCGCGCACTGACGGCACCGTTGAACTGCAGCACCTGCGGCGCGTGCTCCTCGTTGTACCATGTGTTGAATGCGGCCTCCCGGTCTTTGGTTATGGTGGCACGCACGACGAAGATGATAACCGCCATTGGCATGTCTCCCGACCCGAGGGCCCCGGTATGGCCTCGGCAGCCCCTCGGTTGCCGATGAGGCTCAATGGAGCCAATCTTTGCCACTGTGCCCCAGAGGAGTGGGCCATTACAAGGACGGCCCCAAGCGCCAGTCCCCCAGCCCCAAGCCCGCAGTTCCCGGCCTCGAGGTCGCCCCAAGTTTTGGCCCCGAGTTTTGGCCCCGAGTCTTGGCCCCCGAATCTCGGCTCCGAATCTTGGCCTCGAGTCCCGCCCCCACAGTTCCCAGTCCCCAGCGTCACCCGCGGTCGGGCATGAAGCGGGCAAACAGCGCCCGCGTGTCGCCCCACGTGCGCTGATCGAAAGCCGTATAGCCGTCCGGTAGGGCGACCTCGGTGCCCTTGCGCTCTTCGACGACGACGACGGCGCCGGGCGCGAGCCATGCGCCTTCGGCCGCAGACGCGAGCGATCTCTCCGCCAGACCTTGGCCATAGGGTGGATCGAGGAACGCCAACGTGAAGCCGCGATATTTGCCTGCTGGCCCGAGCTCTGTCGCATCGCGGCGGAACAGTTTGGTGACACCGGTCAGCCCGAGTGCCTCGATGTTGCGGCGCGTGAGCGCGCGCGCCGTCGCGTCGTGCTCGACGAAGAGGCAGAACAGGGCGCCTCGTGACAGCGCCTCGAGCCCCAGGGCGCCCGTTCCCGCGAAGAGATCGAGCACCCTTGCACCCTCCAGCTCGATCTCGGCGCCCCCGTGGGCGAGGATGTTGAAGATCGCTTCGCGCACACGGTCTGAGGTGGGCCGCGTGCCCTCGTGCGTCGGGCCGGTCAGTGGCCGGCCCCGGAACCGCCCGCCCACGATCCTCACCGCGCCGCCTCGCCGCCGGTCGGGCCCATTGGCTCCATGAGCCCGAGCTCGCGGGCAACGCGGAGGCCAAGCTGATCGATGAGCACCCGCCGCGGAACTGGCTCGACCTCGCCGGGGCGCAAGTCGACGAGCTGAAATGGTCCAAACGAGATGCGGATGAGCCGGTTCACCGTCAGCCCGAGGCGGTCGAGAATGGTACGCACCTCCCGGTTCTTGCCTTCGCGCAGCCCCATCGTCAGCCAGACGTTGGCGCCCTGAACCTTGTCGAGGGTGGCCTCGATCGCGCCGTAGCGCACGCCGGCAATTTCGATCCCGTGCCTTAGCGCGTCCAGCGCCGTCTGGCTGACCGTCCCGTGCGCGCGCACGCGATAGCGCCTGAGCCAACCGGTGGCCGGCAACTCCAGGTGCCGGGCAAGCGCGCCATCGTTGGTCAACAGCAGCAGGCCCTCGGTATTGAAGTCGAGACGACCAATGGAGACGACGCGCGGGATTGCCTCTGGCAGCGCCTCGAACACGGTCGGGCGACCTTGGGGATCGCGATGCGTGGTGACGCGACCTTTGGGCTTATAGTAGCGCCACAGGCGTGGCGGGTCCGCCGCGGGCAAAGGCTTGCCGTCGACCAGGATCTGATCGGCTGGTGCGACATCGCGCGCTGGGCTCTTCAGAACCTCGCCGTTGACGCATACGCGTCCAGCTTCGATCCAGCGCTCGGCGTCCCGGCGCGAGCACAAGCCCGCGCGGGCCAGCGCCTTGGCGATGCGCATCGGGCCCGGGGCTGCTCCTTCACGCCCCGGCGCTGGACCGCGCGACCTTGGACGTTGACCGCTCTGGGCTTTTTGCATGGAATCGGGGTTCCTGCTGGCAATCGAGCTCGCAACGTTCAAGACCGGTTATGACACCTCGCCCACACCAGAGCCATATGCTTGCGGCCCTCGCGGAAGCAGAAGCTGCCGCGGCGCGCGGCGAGGTGCCGGTGGGTGCGGTGGTGGTGGCCGGCAACGGCAGCGTGCTCGCCCGTGCCGGCAATCGCACGCGCGAGCTCGCCGATCCCACGGCGCACGCTGAGATGCTGGCCATTCGACAAGCCTGTGCCGTGCGCGGCTCCGAGCGCCTCGACGACGCCGATATGTATGTTACGCTCGAGCCCTGCGCGATGTGTGCGGCCGCCATCTCGTTGGCTCGCCTGCGGCGTCTCTACTGGGGTGCCTCGGATCCCAAAGGCGGCGGCGTCGAACACGGGGCGCGCGTCTTCAGTCAGCGGACCTGCCACCACGCGCCCGAGCTTTACGGCGGGATCGAGGAGACGCGGGCGATTGGGCTGCTGCGGACGTTTTTCGCCGGCCGCCGTTGAGCGCGCGCTGGGTCGTGCGGACGTTTGCGGTGGCGAGCTCCGGTGCCGTGCGGATGGGAATGATGCCGTGCCGCTCGTAGAGCTCGGCGAGCAGGTCCCAATCCTTGAGCACAGTGCGGTAGATCCACCGGTAGGTGCGCTGCGCCTCGGCCACCGCGCAGGCGCGCACGCGGCCAATGAACTCGGATGTGGCGGCCACTTCCAGCCAGTTGATCACGAGATGCAGATAGGTCGATTCGTAGTTGCGCGCGCCGTCCGGCAGATCGGTCGGCGCCTCGGGGTAGCGGCGTACCAGTTCGTCGAGGAAGGGGGCGACGGGATCCTGCTCCGGCGTACCCAAGTACCAAAGATACCAATGCATCTGTTCGTGCAGGTAGGTCGATAGCAGCAGGTCCTCATGCTCGGCGAAGCGGTTGCCCAGCGTCAGCATCGGGTGGCTGAAGGTGTCGCCACCGGGCACGATGCGAACGAGCCGCGTATATTCATAGCGCGAGAGATCGTGCCGGCGCCGCAGCGCCTGCAGCATGTCCCGCACCCGCTCCGCCTCACGCCGCGCGTGGTCCAGGTCGAGATCAATGCGAAAGCCTTCGTTTTGCCCGCGCTGCACTCGCCAAGCCCCCGGGAAGTCGTGCTCAACGAAAGGTTAACAGCAAAGGCGTGTAGCACGTTCAAGGCAGCCAAGGTCAAGCAGGTTCCTCTGGGCCTTGGGAATTCTGTTGTGAAAGCCTTAACCCAATCTGGCAAGCACTTGAGAAAGCTTGCGTTTTAAATCCTCCTTGGCGGGCTGGGCCGCGGCCAGGATGGCCGCGACCTTGAAGTAGTCCATGGCGCCGAAGGCGCCCACGCTGGGACGAATCAAAATGTGCGGGGCCGCCGCCTTGAGCTTTTCGCGCGTCAGGGTGTGGAACAGGATCTGCGTCGATCCGGTGACGGCGTCGAGCGTGCGCGGCAGCTTGCCCCCAGGCCGTCGGCGCGGCAGCCCGGTCACATCAACGGCGACCGTCACCTCCGCGCGGTCGAGCACGACGTCATAGGGCACTGGGTTGACGAAGCCGCCATCGATCAGCGTGCGCCCGCCCAGCACCACCGGGCGGGTGAGGCTTGGTAGCGCGGAACTTGCTGCCAGTGCCGGGATCAGCGGCCCCTTGTCGAGCACGACTTGCTCGATGGCATAAAAATCTGCGGCGATGGCCAAGAACGGGATCTTGAGCGCCGCAAAGTCGCAGCGCATGGCCTCGGGCAACAGCATTTCAAAGAGCGTGACGCTGTCAACGACGCCGGGCATCCGCGCGCTCCACAAGGTGGAGAAGCCGCCGCGCAGCTTGCCGGCCACGCGTTTGAGGAAATACGCGCGGTTGGCGAACAGGGCCGTGAATTGTTCGCGCATCTCGGCACCGGAGAGGCCCGCCGCGTAGGCCGCCCCGCAGATGGCTCCCATGGAGGTGCCGGCGATCACGCTGGGCCTGACGCCGAGCTCGTCGAACGCCTCGAGCATCGCCACATGTGCAAGCCCGCGCGCCGAACCGCCGCCAAGCGCCAGCGCGATGCGCTTGTCGAGATTTTGCGACTTCGCCCCCGCGTCAAGCATGGCTCATCTCGTGCGGGAATGGGCTAGTCCCGGCCCAATCGTGGCAGCCGACGCGTGACGCCCTGCGACGGCGGCGGAGCGATGGCCTGAGGGACCGTGGCACTGGGCAGCGTGTCCAACGTTTCGGTGCTCAGGACACGTTCGAGCTGGCGACGCAACTGTTCCTTGGCAGGGGCCGCTGCTGCCATGATGTCTTTGAAGCGGTGAAAGTCGAGCACATTATAGGCGTCCACCTCGACATCTACGTAGATGTCAGGCTGCGCGACCATGAGCTTCTGGCGCACGATCGAGCGCTGCATGATCTGCGAGGAGGCCATCAGCACGGCAAAGGCGGATGGATGCGGCCGCTTGCCGGGCATGACGGGCGCGCCGCTCACGTCGACGGCGACGGTGATATCGGCGTCTCCACGGAGGATGTCGAATGGCAGTGGATTGGTGAGGCCACCGTCCAAGAGCATCCGTCCATTGACGGTGACCGGGGTAAAGAGCGCGGGAAGAGCCATGCTGGCCGCCACCGCCGTGCGCAGCGAACCTTCGCTCAGTATCGTCTGCTCCTGGCCATAGTAGTCGGTGGCTATGATCTTGAGAGGGATCTTGAGCTCGGCAAAGTCGCGCGCCACGGAGGAGGGCAGCACGAATTCGAGCAGCGCCGCCGGTTTCAGCAGCGCCGAGCGCAGCGGCAGAAAGTTCAAAAACTTGAGCACCGGCTCCGAACGCGCCGACAGGAGTTGGCGCACGATATCGAAACGCTGGCTCAAAGCCTCCTCGGTGTGAGCGCGGATGAGCTTGGCGGAGAGCCCAGAGGCGTAGGCCGCCCCGACCACGGCGCCGATGGAGGTGCCGGCGATGACCTTGGGCTTGAGGCCCAGCTCGTCAAACACTTCCAGCATCGGTATGTGGGCGAGACCCCGCGCCCCACCACCGCCCAGGGCCAAGGCGATGGTTGGCCGTGTCGCCGGCAGGGGCTTTTTGGACTCGGGCTTGCCTGGTGCGTCCATACCCGGCTCGATCACCCTTGCTTGAACCTGCGGATCATCGGCCCAGGGTTGTTCGCTCACCGTTTCTTACCCGGGCCTGGCTCCCCTTCCTCGACCGGTCCTGCGGCATCCTTCCAGGCCTTGAAGCCGCCGAGGATGTGGGCGACCGGCCTCAGGCCCATGTCCTGCGCCGTCTTGGCGGCGAGCGCCGAACGCAAACCGCCGGCGCAGAAGAACACAAACTTCTTATCCTCGCCGAACTTCTCCTTGTAGTAGGGGCTTTGCGGATCGATCCAGAATTCCAGCATCCCGCGCGTCACATTGAACGTACCGGGGATCTTGCCGTCGCGTTCGCGCTCGCGCGGATCGCGCAGGTCGACGAGCACCACGTCATGGTGGCCGTGAAGTTTGACGGCGTCGGCAGCCTCGATTTCCTCAATCTCGCGCTTGGCGGCCTCAACCATCGATTGCACGCTTTTGACGATCTTCTGCGCCACTCTTGTGTTCCTTTCGACAGACTTTTCGCTCCAGCGGGAGCCGGGCGACCGACCCTACTCCTACCACAATTGCAGCCGGTGCTCGCGCCGCGGAGCGTGCCGCGTCGCGCGAAGCGTGGGCCTTGTGGCGGTAGAGCTTGCGGTCCGACATAAGGGGATCGCGCAGAGCCTCCATCATGCGGAGCAATGCGCTGGAGAATGCGAGGCAAGGCCGGCTTGTGGCGATTGAGGCTGGCGAAACCCCGGGCCCGCCGCTGCGAGGGTGGTCTTCCCGGGGCATCTTTCAGGATGTCCTGGAGCCGGGAACGTTCGGGGGTTGCCGGGCACGCCATGGGCACGCCATGGGGATGTGGACGCGATCGGGTCCAGTGCCGTGTTGCGATGGCGCCCTTTCGTGCCGGACGCGCCCTCCCACCGCCATGTTTTGATGGCTCCTTGTCGCAAGAATCTGGTAGCACGCCGCCCCATGCTCCGCCGATGCCTCTCCCTTCTGGCAGTGCTTCCTCTCCTGGCTTCCTGCGCGGCTGTGCCTGGCTATTCGCCTCCACCGTTCGAAGGATCACACGAAAAGAACAAGTTTGCGAAGGCGCTCGAGAGCGGCGACGTTGGTCCCGAGGGCCGCTACGAGATGAGCGCGGCCGAGAAGGGGATGGATTGCAAGCGCCTCACCGGCTCGATCGAGATCACCATCGCCCGGCTCAAGGATCCTCTCGTCCGACAGGAGCCGTCGGCCATGTCATCGGCCGCGCAAAAGCTATCGCCCCTTTATGGTGGCGGCTCCAGCAAGGGAGGCGACCGAGAAGCGATCTTTGCGCGCGAGCGTGCCAAGCTTGAGGCCTACAATGCCGAGCTCGCCGCCAAGGGCTGCAGGACGGTCGACATCGAGGCCGAGTTGGCGCGCCCTGCCCAACCCCCCAAGAAATACTAAGGCGAGCCCCCGACTGCGGCGGTGCGCTTCCAAACTGCCGCCAGTGCTCCGGCTTGAGCGCGCAGCGCTAGGCTGGGGGTGACGGCGGCTTGCGCGAAGCGCGAAATATGTGTTCTCCGTGTGTTCGGGTGACGCGATAACGCGCCGACCACGGAGGAATAGCCTGCCAAGTTTCGGCCAGAGACACGCCGTCCGTTGACTGGCCCGGCGCAAGTTGGAGGCCGAAAGCTATCCCAGTTAGCGAATAAAGGTATCCCAGTTAGTGAATAAGGAGATCGGGACCTGTCTCGTCGGTTCCGTTTCCGGTCCAGGGCGTTGGACCCCTGGAGAGGGAAGCTCCGTCCAGAGCGCGTCAGCGCTTGGAGGGAGAGGGCGTCACTCCGCGGCCTGCACGTGGCCCTCAAGGGGCAGTCCCATTTCAGTCCACAGGGTCGTGAGCGCCATGACCAGGCGGTCGATGTCGGCATCCCCATGGTAAGGGGTCGGCGTCAGGCGAAGGCGCTCGGTGCCGCGCGGTACCGTGGGATAATTTATCGGTTGCACATAGATTGCGAAGCGATCGAGCAGCGCGTCGGTGATGTGCTTGGTGAGCACCGGATCGCCGACCGGGATTGGCACGATGTGGCTGGGGTTATGCATGACCGGCAGGCCCGCGACCGCCAATCGCTGCTTGAGGCAGCGCACGCGATCCTGTAGCCGGTCACGCTCGGCAGCGCTCGACCTCAGGTGGCGGATGCTGGCGACCGCGCCGGCGGCGATGGCCGGCGCGAGCGAGGTCGTGAAGATGAAGCCTGGCGCGTAGGAGCGGATGGCGTCGCAGACGTCTCGGTCGGCGGCGATGTAGCCGCCCATAATGCCAAAGCCCTTAGCCAAGGTGCCGTTGATGATGTTGACACGGTGCATGACGTTGTCGCGCTCCGCGAGCCCGCCGCCGGTGGGGCCATAGAGGCCTACCGCGTGCACCTCGTCGAGATAGGTGAGAGCGCCATAGCGCTCTGCCAGATCGCAAACCGCGCCGATGGGCGACATCTGCCCGTCCATCGAGTAGACGGATTCAAAGGCGATGATCTTGGGCACCGTGCGCTCGCACTGGCGCAACTTGTCCTCCAGGTCGGCCAAATCGTTGTTGCGCCAAATGCGCTTCTGGCCGCCGCCGTTGCGGATGCCCGCGATCATCGACGCATGGTTCTTCTCATCCGAGAAGATCACACAGCCGGGCAGCAGCTTTTGCAGTGTCGCCAGGGTCGTATCGTTGGCCACGTAAGCAGACGTGAACAGCAGCGCCGCATCCTTGCCGTGCAGGTTGGCGAGTTCCCGTTCGAGCTCGACGTGATAGTGGGAGGTGCCCGAAATGTTGCGCGTGCCGCCCGAGCCGGCTCCGGCAAGGTCGAGGGCGGCGTGCATGGCCGTGAGCACAGCCGGATGTTGCCCCATCCCCAAATAGTCGTTTGAGCACCACACGGTGATGGGCCTTGAACGGTCGGCAGCGTAGTGCTGCGCCGTGGGAAAGCGACCGCAGTCGCGGCAAATATCGGCGAATACCCGATAGCGACCCTCGGCCTTGAGCGCCAGCAACGCCTGGGCAAAGGCCTTCGCGTAGTCCATGGTCTCACGCCCTCATACACGGGGGGTGACGAGCGCACCATGCGAAGTGCTGCCACGATACCCCTTCTGGTCCTTGTGAGGTCCTCGCCAGGAACCTCCCCGGCGGCCTCTCCCGCTTGCGCCTGGCTTCTTGCGTCTGGCTTCTTGCGCCTGCCTGGGGCTTCTTCGGGACCCTGCTTGGTCCTCCGGATGTGCCGGCGACTGCTTCCCTAGAGCCATTCTAGACGAGCGCGGCAGGCCGGTAACCCCCCGCGGTTTGTCGCACGGCGCGCCAGCACCGGTTTGATCGGGTCAGATGGATCGGTGTGGCGTGCCATGGACGCTCGTGCCGGCGCAGCAGCCTTGCGCGAGCGCCACTTGGCCCCGCATCGGCCGTGTGCTCAATGGTACGCGATCGCTGCGAACGAAGATCACCGCGCGGGAGGATTAAAGATGCAGGCGGCAGTGCTCACCCCGAACGGGGTCGAGGTGCGGGACGCGCCCCAGCCCGTCCCGGACGCCAGTCAGGTGCTGGTGCGCGTGCGGGCGGCGGCCCTCAACCGCGCCGATCTCATTATCGCCTCGGGACGCATGCACGGCCGCGCGGGGGGACCCGGCACGGTGCTCGGGCTTGAGTTTGCCGGCGAGGTTGCGGCGGTTGGCAAGGAGGTCGAGGGCCTCCAGCCCGGCGACCGCGTTATGTGTTCGGGCAGCGGAGGTTGGGCCGAATTTTCGCTCGCCGACTGGGGCCGCGTCGCGAAAATCCCAGCCAACAACATGAGCTATGAACAGGCAGCGACCCTACCCGTCGCCCTGCAGACGATGCACAACGCCGTCGTGACCGCCGGACGGCTCAAAGGCGGAGAGACGGTGCTGATCCAAGGCGCCAGCTCCGGCGTCGGTTTGATGGGTCTGCAGATCGCCAAACTGATGGGGGCGCGACTGGTGATGGGCACGTCCACCAATGCCAAGCGCCGCGAGCGTCTCGGGGAGTTCGGCGCCGACCTTGCCATCGACACCACCGAGGCGACCTGGGCCGACGCGGTGCTCAAGGCGACCGATGGCAAGGGTGTCGACCTCATCGTCGATCAAGTCTCGGCCAGCGTCGCCAACGAGAACCTGCGCGCGGCCGCGGTGTTGGGACGCATTGTCAACGTCGGCCGCCTCGGCGGCTTCAAAGGCGAGTTTGACTTCGACCTGCATGCCATGAAGCGCATCGACTACATCGGCGTCACGTTCCGCACGCGCTCGGTGGGGGAAGTGCGGGAGATCAATCGCGCCATGCGTGCGGATCTGTGGGATGCGGTGGTGACGGGCAAACTGAGGTTGCCCATCGACCGCACCTTCCCTCTCAGCCAAGTCGCGGCCGCGCTGGCGCACATGCGCGCCAACGCGCATTTCGGCAAGATCGTTCTGACCGTTTGATTGCCAGCACCCACCGGAGCCACTGCCATGAGCGCCGCACGACAAGGACCGCTGTCTCGCTTCAAGGTGATTGATCTGACGCGCGCTCGCGCGGGACCCACTGCAGCACGCCACTTCGCCGATTGGGGTGCCGACGTGATCAAGGTCGAGATGCCGCAGGACGGTGACGAGGACGCCATGATGGGCGGCGTGCGCGACGGGCCCGACTTCTTCAACCTGCATCGCAACAAGCGCAGCATCACGCTCAATCTCAAGACCGCCGACGGCGTCGCGATCCTCAAGAAGTTGGCGGCGGGAGCCGACGTGCTCATTGAAAACTACCGCCCCGATGTAAAGAAGAGGCTTGGCATCGACTATGAGACGCTGCGCAAGATCAATCCGCGTCTCGTCTATGTGAGCCTGTCGGGCTTCGGCCAGGATGGCCCCTACGGCAACCGACCAGGCTTCGACCAGATCGCTCAGGGCATGGGCGGCTTGATGTCGGTCACCGGCCTGCCGGGCCAAGGCCCCGTGCGCGTGGGTGTGCCCATCGCCGATCTGTCGGCTGGCAACTATGCCGCCATGGGGGCCTTCATCGCGCTCATCGAGCGCGACGTGTCGGGCGAGGGCCAATGGGTGCAGACCTCGCTGTTGCAGGCGCAGATTGCCATGCTGGACTTCCAGGCCGCGCGCTGGCTTGTCGCCCGCGAGGTCCCAGGCCAGGCCGGCAACGACCACCCGACCGGCATTCCCACCGGGGTGTTCCCGACGAGCGACGGCCATATCAACATCGCGGCATCGGGCCAGCACATCTTCAGCCGCTGCTGCAAGGCCTTGGACGCGGAGAGCCTGCTCAAGGATCCCGACTTTGCCAGCGGTGAGAAGCGCTCCAAGAACCGCAAGCGGCTTAACGCTGCGTTGAGCGAGTTCACCAAGCGCTACAAGAGTGCCGAGTTGGTGGACAAGCTCAACGCCGCCGGCGTGCCGGCGGGGCCCATCTACTCGATCGATCAGATGTTTGGCGATCCGCAGGTTGAGCATCTGGCGATTGCAACCCCGATCGAGCACCCCACGCGCGGAAAGGTGGCCATCGTCAACCAGGCCGTCTCCCTATCGCGGACGCCATGTGTGCTTGACCGCCCCACGCCCGCCCTTGGCGTGCACACGCAGGAGGTGTTGGGCGAGCTTGGCTACACGGGGGCCGACATCGCCAACTTCCGGCGGGGGAAGGTCATCTGAGCCGGGTGACCTGATGCCGCAGGGGATTTGCGCTATTCGCCAAAGAGGTTCAGGGGCCACGGCAGTTGCGCCGTGTCCGCGGGTCGGCGCTTCTCGGCTGCAGCGGGCTTGGTGTTGCCGGCATCTTGGGGCGATTTGGCCTCAGGCTGGGACTTGATCGGGGGCATCGCATGGGAGTTGAGCTGGGATTTGGCTTGCGGCTGCGTTGTTGGGGCCCCGCTTACGAAGCGCTCACGCGTCAAAAAGCTGATGAATTGCTGTGCGTCGGGAGAAGCCAACAGCGCTCGGGACGGCGAACCGGATTGGGTGGCGATCGCTGCGCCCGCGGGCAGATAGCCCTCGAGCGCCTGGGCCGCGAACCACGCGCCAAGGCACAGCAATGACATTGCGAGCAGCAGGCGCAACCTTGCCAGCATGGGCACCTCCGACGCGCCAGCGCAGGCAGCTGCAGCTGGAGGTTCCCGCACGGCGCCTAGTGCGCACGGCCAAATGTGGAACGCGTGAGGCAAAGCGACCAATCCGGGCAGGCGCACGCCGCCAACTGTGGTGGATGCGCCACAGCCGGCGAAGAAGACGTCGGGTCGCCCCCGCTTTTCCGCATTTGCGGTTCTTGGTGCACGTTCGATCGCTGGTCGAGCGCGGCGTGCAACTTCGATGGCTGGTGGGGCACGGCCGCCCGCTCAGTACTGCGTTTTCGGGATCGCTCAGATGCTCGATACACGGAACCCCCCACAGCTCGAAGGGCTTGAAGAACCGCCCTCGGCGGATGGTTCGCTGCCAGCGATTGTGGTGAAGGCCCAGGAGGACGTTCGCTGCCGACAGGCACTGGCGCGGCTTGGCTATGCGCGGGTGCGCTCGGAATACGCAAGACACCGGCGCGACAGAGAAGAAACGTTTGCGAGCCTTGGGCATGAGTCCCTTTGGCCGTCCACGGATTTTGTGCGCGACTGGCTGAAAGAGGAAAGGCGCCGCATCTTCATGCGGGCGAAGTGGCCGTTCCTCATGGCCATGTTGGTCACCATCGTTGCAGGTCTGGCCTTCGCTGCCGTTGCGGCGATGCTGAGTTAGCCGGCCGCCTGATGCGCAAGCTCAGCTGGTGAGCGCGGAGCGGCCGTTGGTGCGCCGGCGGGCCTGCTGATCGAAAAACAGCACCTGGCTGATGATGGCCTTCACCGCGTCTTCGCGAAACGGCTTGGTGATCAAGAACGTGGGCTCGGGCCGCTCACCCGTCATGAGCTTCTGCGGATAAGCCGTGATGAACACCACCGGCACCGCGAGGGTTCCTAAGATGTCGTTGACCGCATCGAGGCCCGAGCTGCCGTCGGCCAATCGGATATCGGCCAGCACCAGCCCCGGTTTTTGCATGGTCGCTGCCTTCAGGGCGTCTTTGTGCGTGCGTGCCACCGAGGTCACGCGGTGTCCGAGATCGCGCAGCATCCGCTCAAGGTCCATCGCGATCAGGGGCTCATCCTCGATAATGAGGACGTCGGTGGCAATCTGTCGGCCGATTTCCTTGCTGGCCTGTTCCAGCAGGTCGTTGATTCTGCCTTCCGACACCTCAAGGATCAGGGCCGCCTCGCTGCGTTCGAACTCCTCAACGGAGACCAGCAGGAAGGCCTGGCGCGCCTGCAGCGGCAGGGCAGCGAGGGAGCGTGCAGCTGTCGTGCCGATTTCTTCGGCCTGTGCGGCGGGATCTTCGAAGCGTGTGGTGAAGGAACTGAGGAAGCATTGGTAAAGGCCGATGCGTGGCGGAAGGTTCGGGAACACCGAGGCGTCAGCCACAATTGCTTCCAGCAGCCGAGCGACCGCCGTATCTCCGGCCCGCTGACTTCCGGTGAGGAGACGGGCAAACCGACGCAGGTTCGGCAGGTGCGGGGCAATATGCTCAGCTAGAGACATGGCACACAAAGCTTGCTTTGGCTTGACCGTGCTCGCGTCGCTTCGTCGGCGGCCCACACCACCGACGCACAGGGGATCCGTATGGTCAAGGACTCGCCCGGCCGAGGAAGTATGTAGGGCATTCGCGCGCATTGCAAAAGGCTCATCGAGCGCGGTCGCGAGCCCCAAGGGCTCGATCGCACGAGCGAGAACAAAAACGCCCCACGGGCTCAAGCACTGGCGAGACCTCCAGGCGCCTGGACTTTGCAATCCTGGGCCAGGCATTCCTGACCCATGCATTCCTCACCCCATCCTCACCCACCCCATGCATTCCTGGCCTAAGCAACCCTGGTCTCTCCCGCAGAGGTGCGCCAGGGCATGGCGCCTCCAGGTCCTGGGAACGTGCTGGGGATGGGCGGGCTCGACCTTTGTTTAACGCGCAAATTCAAGAGGTTGCGGGCCATCATCGGCGGCCCTTCCGACCGCCGCGACGTTAACGATGTTTGTCTCAGGGGGTCCCAAGTTTTTTCGCGATCAGGGCGGAACCGACCACGCCCGGGGACGTTTTTCTTGCGACCGGCGCGCAGAACCCCCCTTCTGCTTCCCTCACGCGCCAGTCGCGCTTTGACCCGCGGTCCCCCCAAGCCGCGGGTCATTTCTTTTTTCGCTTCTTTGGTCGCTCGTTCTGCGCTTCGTCCATGGCGTCCATGCATCGGGCAGGCGAGCGCGTCGCTCATAACCCTTGGTCCTTGGCGTGCGTCCTTGCGCGCGCGATCGTTCTGCGCGAGGCGCTTAGCGTAAGCAGAACGTTAACGCGCCCCTGCCATAGTCTGCGCGAGCCGTCTTGTCCCCAGCGTATCGGAGCGCGCCCCATGGCCCCCCGGCCCAATTGGAAGGGATATCTGAAGCTTTCGCTCGTGTCCTGCCCCGTCGCGCTCTATCCGGCCACGACGACCTCGGAGCGCGTTTCCTTCCGCACCCTCAATCGCGACACCGGTCATCGCGTGCGGCGCCAGTACGTCGACGAACAGACGGGCAAGCCCGTTGCAACTGAAAATCAAGCCAAGGGCTACGAAGTTGCCAAGGGCCAGTATGTCATGCTCGACGACGACGAGCTCAAAGCCGTTGCGATCGAGAGCAATGACACCATCAATATCGAGCGCTTCGTGCCCGGTGCTGACATCGGTTCGCTTTATCTCGATACCCCCTATTATCTGGCGCCCACCGATCGCGTCGGCGAAGAGGCCTTCGCTGTGATCCGCGAGGCGATGCGAACGGAAAAGGTGGCAGGGCTCGCGCGCGCCGTTCTCTTCCGCCGCGAGCGCGTGCTGAAGCTCGAGCCCTGTGGCAAGGGCATCGTGGCGACCAGCTTGCATTTCGCCAATGAGGTGCACGCAGCCGAGAGTTATTTCGCCGAGATTCCCGATCTGGTGCTGCCCGAGGAGATGCTGGAACTGGCCAAGCACATCATCCACAAGATGGCGGGCAGGTTTGAGCCGCTTCAATTCGAAGATCGCTACGAAAACGCGCTGATCGAGCTCATTCGCTCCAAGCAGAGCGGCATGCCCCTGAAGCCGCAGCCCGCGCATCGGCACACCAATGTCATCAACTTAATGGATGCCCTGCGCCGCAGCGTTGAAAGCGAGACCAGGAGCGCCGCCAAGCCGAGCGCGTCGAAGCTCGAAAGCAGGAAGGCGGCGGGCAAGCCGGTCGAAAGCAAGCCCGTCAAGACCGCGCGCAAAGGCAAGGCACGTCTTGGAAAGGTGGGATGAGCCTCATGTTGTGCCGCTGCGGGCGCGAGGGGTTGGCGGAGGACGGGATGGAGTTGGCCGCCACCCGGTGTCTGCCAGCGTGGGTGTCTGCCCAGCTTCTGAAGGCGGCAAAGGCTCTGCGCGCTCAAGCCCACGAGCCCCTTGGGGGGCATAGTGGGCCTTGGCCACGAGCGACGAAAGAGCGCGCCCGCGATCCCATTTAAAGGCGCTGCGCCGGCGCGAGTGCATCGACAATCCAGCAAGCAACGTGCTTCGGCAAGACCTGCGGCAAGCAGCCTTATGGCTAAGCTCCCGCTCAACTTTGCGAAATTGCCTGTCCTAGCTCCAGGATTGCTTCGGGAATTGCTGGAACCCCAAGCGCTGCCAATCGGTTGACTTGGCAATCTCGGGTCAGATCACAACAAGGCAGGAGGTGACGGCATGGCTCAGGAGCACAAGAGCCAAAGCACCGGAGCGCTGCGCGGTTTCGCCAGCATGGAGCAGGACAAGCAACGAGAAATTGCCCGCAAGGGCGGTGCCAATGTACCGCATGAGAAGCGCAGTTTTGCGCAGGATCGTGCGCTTGCGGCCGAGGCCGGCCGCAAAGGCGGTCGGGCCGTGAAGCCGGAGCATCGCAGCTTCGCCCAGAATCGGGCACTCGCGGCGGCGGCGGGCCGCAAGGGCGGTCAGACGTCGCAAACGCGTCGGACCGGAGCTCACGCCGAGAGCAACAATCATACCCGTGGTACGAGCAACGGGTAATTCGGCGCCCTAAGGCGTTCCTGGGCGGTGCGTAACAAGGACCCTCCAGCCCTTGCGGGGTCCCGTTACGCCTTGGGATCGCGGCGGCTGCGCAGCAGGCGCATCACGAACCAGACGGGAAAGACGATCACCGCGCCCAGCAGAAAATACTGGAAGGCCCAGTTAAAGGCATCAAAGCCCATGTTCGTGATGTTGCGGATCAGGTGCTGCAACCGTTCGATCAGGTTGAAGGGCGTGATCCCCAGGGCCGAAAACACGATGCCCACCACGACCGAAAGCAGGACAAGTCGGATGAGCGTTCCCGCGACGCTGTCGCCGAAGAACTGACGGCGGTCCATGTGCCGATCTCCTTTGCCGATGTCCTTGGGCCTGGGTTAACGGTGGCAGCCCCTTCGAATTAGCATAGCGCTCGGTGCGCCGACAGGCCGGGCCCGAGGGAAAGCGAAACCTCTCGTCTCGAGGGTGGGCCCGCGGTCTTCTGACGCATACCCAGAGCAACGGCGCGGACCCCCGTGGGGGTGGCCTCGTCAGGCCGCGGGAGAAAGCGCTATGCGGCCGATTCCAATGCCGCCATCGCATAGAACGCGCGCATGCATTGCGAGTCGTGGAAGAGCTCGAAGTGTGCGACCTCATCGCCGACGAATTTCCACAGGTGGCGCATGGTGCCATCGACCTCCATGCTGCCATTGCGGTGGCGGTAGCGGAAAAAGGCCCGACTCTGGGTCCACATCCCCTTCGAGACCACTTGTAGGAGTTTGAACTCGCGCACTTCGACGCGCTGCAAAAATTCTTCGAGCCGGTTGCCAAGGTCGTTGAGGCCCTGGCCCGCGCCGATCAGGGAGGCGCCCTCCGTCGCGTGCACCGCGAACACCGCGCTCGGCGCGAAATAGGACAATGTGCCGAACAAATCGCTTCCCTCCCACGACGAATATAAGTCGCGGAGGATGAGCCGAGCGTGTTGCTCCAGCATCGCGTGTCCCCCCACCAGATCAAACCCACGCCGCACTATAAGCGGCTCGGGCCCAGATTGAAAACACTCCTCGTTGTGCCGAGAGAGGCTGAGCGTGACCTTGGCAGTTGACGATGCGCGCCAAGCTCCATCAACGGCGCGGCTCGCGAGCCGATCGCGCCATTAACGCTATTTGCGAAAAGTGGGCGCCGCGCCGTGGCGAACCCTGATCCCATCTCACGCCTACGCACCTGGCCTGCCCGTTTTGCGGGGACGGCCGTGGCGATGTTTCTTCTTCTCAGGGTGCTGCTCCAGAACCTTGAGGGTGTCTCCCGGTTTGGGCGGAAGGGATTTGCCTGCGACCGGCAGGCCCCGCTCGGCGTGCGGACCCATTTCGTCGAGGGTTGGCTTGTGCGGCCCGCGCACCTTCTCGCCGTAAGCGCCGGCCTTGGTGCGCGTGTCAACGGTTGGAGCGCGGGCCGGGACCGGGCGATTGGCCGCCGATCCCATGTCGTCGAGCGTCGGCTTGCGCGCGCGCGTTCCGGGAACGGCCGTGCTTTGTGCGAACGTTGGCTGTACGGGCTGGTAGGCGCGCTCGATGCGCGAGCCTTGCAAGCTTCCCGGATCCCCTTCCTCTTGGCGCTGAGAAGAGGCCCCGCGCGCATGTTTGCCTTTTTGCGAGGGCTCGGCTGAGGACGGCGTTCTGCTCGCGAGCGATTTGCCCGCCGCCCCGTATCGGCGCTCCCCGCGATAAGCGCCCGCCCTCTCTTCCACGTCTGCCTGGCGCGCAAGCGGATCGTCGGCGACGGCCAGTTCGGTTTCGCGCAGCCGTTTGATCTCGTCGCGCAGGCGCGCCGCGGTCTCGAACTCCAGGTCGGCCGCGGCCGCATGCATCTTTTTTTCCAGGCCGGCGATCACCGCTTCCAGGTTGTGGCCGATCAGCATCCTGCCTTCTTCGGCGAAGCCCGTATCCACTGTCACGTGGTCCTGCTCGTAGACGGAGGAGAGCACGTCGGAAATGTTCTTGCGCACGCTCTCCGGCGTGACGCCGTTGGCTTGGTTCCAGGCCTCCTGCTTTTCCCGTCGGCGGTTGGTCTCGGCGATCGCCCGCGTGAGCGAGCCGGTCATGGCGTCGGCATAAAGCAGCACCCGGCCATCGACGTTGCGTGCGGCCCGGCCGATGGTTTGGATGAGACTGGTCTCGCTGCGCAGAAAGCCTTCCTTGTCGGCGTCGAGGATCGCCACCAGCGCGCATTCCGGAATGTCGAGGCCTTCGCGCAGAAGATTGATACCGATCAGCACGTCAAAGGCGCCAAGCCGCAAGTCGCGGATGATCTCGATGCGCTCCAAAGTCTCGATGTCGGAATGCATGTAGCGCACGCGAATACCCTGCTCGTGCATGTATTCGGTCAAGTCCTCCGCCATGCGCTTGGTGAGTGTGGTCACGAGGGTGCGATAACCGGCGCGCGCAACCGTGCGCACCTCATCGATGAGGTCGTCAACTTGGCTTTTCGCGGGACGCACCTCAACGCCGGGATCGGTGAGCCCAGTCGGCCGGATCACCTGCTCGACAAATACGCCGCCGGTCTGCTGAAGCTCCCAGGAGCCCGGTGTGGCCGACACGTAGAGCGTCTGCGGGCGCATGGCATCCCACTCTTCGAAACGCAGGGGCCGGTTATCCATGCAGGAGGGCAGACGGAAACCATACTCGGCGAGCGTCGCCTTGCGGCGATAGTCCCCGCGAAACATGCCGCCGATCTGCGGCACGGTGACGTGGCTCTCGTCCACGAACACCAGCGCGTCGTCCGGCAGGTATTCAAAGAGCGTCGGCGGGGGCTCACCGGGTTGGCGGCCGGTAAGATAGCGCGAGTAGTTCTCGATGCCCGCGCAGGAGCCTGTCGCCTCCATCATCTCTATGTCGAAGATGGTGCGTTGTTCCAGCCGTTGCGCCTCCAGCAGTCGGCCGGAACCGTTGAGCTCCTCGAGACGCTCTTTGAGTTCTATCTTGATTGCCTTCAGCGCCTGCTGCAGCGTCGGCTTGGGTGTCACGTAGTGGGAGTTGGCATAGACCTTGATCAGCTTGAGATCGTCCGCCTTCTGACCGGTGAGCGGGTCGAATTCGGTGATCGATTCCACCTCGTCACCGAACAGCGATATGCGCCAGGCCCGGTCCTCAAGGTGGGCCGGGAACAACTCGACGGTATCGCCACGCACGCGGAAGGAACCGCGGATGAAGTTGGTATCGCTGCGCCGGTAATGCAGCGCGACAAGGTCGGCCAGCAGCTGGCGCTGCTCGAGGTGCTCCCCCACTTCGACCGCGAAGGTCATGGCCGTGTAGGTTTCGACCGAGCCGATGCCGTAGATGCACGACACACTGGCGACGATGATCACATCGTCGCGCTCCAACAGCGCACGTGTCGCCGCATGGCGCATGCGATCGATCTGCTCGTTGATGGACGATTCCTTTTCTATGTAGGTATCGGTACGCGGCACGTAGGCTTCGGGTTGGTAATAGTCGTAGTAGGAGACGAAGTACTCGACGGCGTTGTTGGGAAAGAAGCTCTTGAACTCGCCGTAGAGTTGCGCCGCCAGGGTCTTGTTGGGGGCGAGCACCAACGCCGGCCGGCTGGTACGCGCGATCACCTGCGCCATGGTGTAAGTCTTGCCCGAACCGGTGACGCCGAGCAGCACTTGGTTGCGCTCGTGTGCCACAACGGCCTTGACCAGCTCTTCGATGGCGGCTGGCTGATCCCCCCTGGGTTTGAGATCCGAGACGAGTGCGAACGCAATGCCACCCTCGCTTTTCTCAGGGCGCGGCGGCCGGTGCGGTGTGAAGAGGGAGGTCTGGCCGGAAACCAACGGATGTGTCGCCAGCATCGGCTGCTGTGCCAGCACCTGCCGGGCGCGCTCCGACCGCTCCTGCGGCTTGGCGAGCAGCGCGTTGAGGGATGCGGTGAGGTCGGCAAAGTTGCGCGACGGTGGGCCAACCTGGCGCAGGGCCGGGAGGGTGGAGCGAGCCCGCTCGCTCTCAGCGGCTGGCCCTGCGGGGCCGACATA
>JAMXLN010000069.1 GCA_024281145.1 Hyphomicrobiaceae bacterium
CCAGTTCGGCACGCACTTTGGTATCACCGCCGCGCTGGAATTACACCCTCAGATCACCGCGGCTGCGGCCATTCACCGGGTGATCCTGACCGCGCCGGTCATGGCTTATGTCGACCGGCCACTGCCCAAGACCGGGCTAGATGGCAAGTTCTCGCTGCAGTACACGGCCGCCGCCGCCCTGCTCGATGGCAAGGTCAACATCCACACGTTCACAGATCAGCGGCTCGCCGGTTCGGACATGCAGACGCTGCTCGGCAAGTTCGAAGTCCGCTTGGACCCCACCATCCCCGGCCGCTTCGAGGAGATGTACGTAGAACTGGCTGTCGAGCTCGACAGTGGACGCACGCTCAAGACGCGCTGCAATGGCCCGCGCGGCAAATGGGGGACACCCCCAATCGGCGATGCCGAGCACCTCGTCAAGGTGCGTGACTGCCTGGCGACGCGGTTCCAGCCTGTTGCCGCCGAAAGCATCATCGAGCTCGCCCAGAACCTCGACGAGCTGGACGCGGCCGGCGTGCGGCGGCTCATTGAGCTGGCCGGCGGATTCATTTGAAGGAAACGGGCCATGCAAGAGTACGACGTCATCGTCGTCGGTGCGGGCAACGCGGCCCTGTCCGCGGCCATATCGGCACACGAGAACGGGGCCAAGCACGTCCTGGTCCTGGAGAAGGCGCCGCGCGACATGCGCGGCGGCAACACGCACTGGGCCGGTGCCGTGCTGCGCATTGCCTTCGACGAACCACGCGAACTGGAACCGCTGCTTCCCGGGATCGAGGAGCAATACGAGAGCTTCTATGAGGGCATCACGCCCTACACGCGCAAGGACTACTTGGACGACCTCATGCGCGTAACGAGCGGGCGAACGGACCCCACGCTATCGCGCATCCTCGTCGACAACTCTAAGGATACCGTGTTCTGGATGCATGAGGTGGGCGGTGTCAAAATGGAGCCGGCCATTACCATTGCCGGGGTCAAGAAAGGCAACATGGTCGTATGGCCGCGCGGGCTCGTCGTGCGCGCCGTGCACGAGGGCGTCGGCCTATCCCGCACATGGTTTGCCGCGGCCGCCAAACGCGGCATCGAGGTTCGCTACGCGAGCGCGGCAACCGAGCTGCTCCTCGATGACCGCGGCCGCATCTGCGGCACCAAGGTGCGCGGACCGCACGGGCTGGAAGCTATTCACGCCAAGGCAGTGGTGCTGGGCTGCGGCGGCTTCGAAGCCAACGTGCAGATGCGCACGCAGCACATCGGGCCGCTCGTCGGCGCCGCCAAAGTGCGCGGCACTCCGTTCAACCAAGGCGACGGGTTGCGCATGGCGATCGCGATCGGGGCCATGCCGTGGGGTCAGTGGAGCGGCTGCCACGCAACACCCATCAGCGCCGATTGGGGTGACTTCGCGCCGCGCGAGTATACCGACCGCTCCAACCGGCTGAGCTACGTTTACGGGCTGATGATCAATCGCAAGGGACGCCGGTTCGTCGACGAGGGCGAGGACCAGAACCTCTATACCTATGCCAAGTTTGGCCGGGCCATCCTGGCGGAGACGGGTGCCAAGGGCTACCAGCTGTTCGACAGCAAGGTGCTGCACCTGCTCGAACCGCGCTATTCGACCTCGAAACCGATCGTGGCAGGATCGCTGAAAGAGCTGCTGGCCGAGCTCGACATCGACGACAAGGAACAGGCCTTGCGCACCGTGGAAGAGTTCAATGCGGCCCCTCGCGTCGGCAAGGTTTTCGACCCGACCAAGAAAGACGGCTACGCCACGCGCGGGCTCGCCATTGATAAGACGAACTGGGCCGTCAAGCTCGACTCTCCACCCTACTTCGCCTACTCGGTAACCGGTGGCATTACCTTCACTTTCGGCGGGCTCAAGATCAACGAAAATGCCCAGGTGATCGGCACGGATTGGCGGCCGCTGCCGGGCCTTTTTACCTGCGGCGAAATGGTGGGCGGACTATTCTATGACAACTATCCGGCCGGCACCGGCCTCGTATCGGGTGCCACCTTCGGGCGCATCGCTGGCCGCAACGCCGCCAAGCTGGCACAGGCCTGCGATTAGGCCGACATGCCCCGCTCTGCACGCCGCAAGAACCCTCGATGGCCAGTCGCTCAGGGCATCGTTGGCTCCGCCGCCAGCGATGGGCAGGGTCGCCGCGACACGATGAGGAGCACGTCGCATCAGAGCGTCTTAGGCCTCGAATGGTCGGCTCGTCGGTTGGCGCGCTTGCCCGAATGCGGGCCGCGGAGGCAGGATTGGGCAAGCCCTTGCGGGAGAGGTTGCTTGCGCCCAGGAAGCCCTAGACGCTCGCCTTGGTCTGCGGCGGGCGTGCCAATGTGAGCCAAGTCTAAGTTGGAGCAATGCCATGACGGCCGACGGAAGCCTGAGCAAGTCCCGACCCTCCCTGGATGCTGGCAACGGCGCGACCGAGGCAACGATCGCCACGCGATTGGCCCAGAAAATCTGCGCCTTCGCGCCTGAGGACATGACCACACGAGCGCTGAGCGAAGCGCGCACAGCCATCATCGACACTGTGGGGTGCACCCTTGCCGGTGGACCGGAGCCGTGCGTGCAAATCCTGCTCAAGACGCCTGGCATCGCCGATGCACCAGGTCCGGCGCTTCTCTTTGGCACCAGCCGCCGCACCAGCGCGCTCGATGCGACCCTCATCAACGGCACCGCGTCACACGCCCTCGATTACGACGACGTTTCGGGCGTACTGGGCGGGCATCACTCGGTACCCGTGACCGCGCCCATTTTCGCGCTCGGCGAAGCGCTGAAGGTGAGTGGCCACCGCGCCCTGGCCGCCTACATCATCGGCGTCGAGACCGAGGTGCGCCTGTCGCGCGCCGTGAACTTCCACCACTACGACAAGGGCTGGCATCCCACCGCCACGCTCGGAACCTTCGGCGCCGCCGCCGCCGCCGCACACCTCCTCGGGCTCGACGTGGAACGCACCGCAAAGGCGCTGGCGCTTGCCGCTTCGTTTGCGTCGGGCATCAAGGCCAACTTCGGCACCATGACCAAGCCACTGCATGTCGGGCACAGCGCCCGGAACGGCCTGTTTGCTGCGCTGATTGCCGAGCGTGGCTTCGAATCCAATCCCGCGGCGCTCGAGCACAAGCAGGGTTGGCTCGAAGTCTTCAACGGTCGCAACACTTACTGGCCCGAGCGCATCTTCGAAAGCTGGGGCTCACCTTGGGAGATTGAGTCTGCCGAAAACGGCCTGAAGCAGTTTCCATGCTGCGGCTCGACGCATCCGGCTATTGCCATGATGCTGGCACTGGTGACCGAGGAGCGGGTCGAGGCCGATGCCGTCGCGCGCATCGATATCCTCGCGCATCGCCGCCGCCTACCGCATACCGACAATCCGGACCCAAGGACGGCGCTCGCGGCCAAATTTTCCATCCAATACGTCACCGCCCGGGCGCTCACCGACGGCGCGGTCCGGCTCCGCGATTTTGAGACCGAGGCGGTGATGGAGGAGCGCGTGCGCCGCCTGCTGCCACTCATCCACACCGGTCCACACCCGGGCATGCCGGACGACAGCCCCAACCAATTCGGCGCGGAGGTTATCCTCACCATGAAAGACGGCCGCCGCCTGGCGCGCCGCATCGACCACCTCGTCTGCCGCGGTGGTGACTACCCCATGTCGAGCGAGGAGTTGTTCGCGAAGTTCGAGGACTGCGCGGGCCGCGCGCTCGCCCATGACCAGATCGCACCGCTCTTCGAGCGGCTCGAGACGCTTGAGACGGTCACCGACCTCGGACAAGTCACGCGCCTGCTCGAGCCGCGCGTCCTGCCGAGCGAAGCAGCCGTGCGGTTCACCTCCCTCCCAAACTCCCCCCACACGAGGGGTGGCGAGGAGACGAGCTGGGTGCCCTGAACCTTTGCACGCAACCGTCTACCGTTGGCGAATTGAGGATCGGAGTGAAGCGGGCAGGAGAATTGCATGAAAGTAGGTCTCTTTGTCACGAACCAGCAAAAGCTCACCACCGACATGGTGAGCGCCCTCGATGAGCAGTTTGCCATGGTGCGCCATGCCCGTGATCGCGGCTGGAACTCGCTGCTGACGGGACAACATTACTTGAACGAGGGCGACAATCAGCAGCTGCAGACGGTGCCCTTCCTTGCCCGCCTGGCGGCCGAAGCCGGCGAGATGACCGTCGGCCTCGGCATCTTGCTGCTCAACCTGCACAATCCCGTATATACGGCCGAAACCGTGGCCACCCTTGATGTCATCGCCCGCGGCAACTTCATCTTCGGGGTGGGGCTTGGATACCGGGACGTGGAATTCGACGCCTTCGGCGTGCCAAAAGGCGAGCGCGTCAAACGTTTCGAAGCCTATCTGGACCTCATCCAGCGCCTGTGGACGCAGGACAAGGTGTCGTTCGAAGGCTTCGGCATTCGACTAGACAATGTGCACATGAACATCCGTCCGGTGCAGAAGCCTCGCCCCCCCGTCTGGATGGCGGCCAACAACGACCCGGCGATCCAGCGCGCCGCACGCCTCGCGGACGCCTGGCTCATCAACCCCCACTCCACCATTGACACCATACGTCGCCAACTCGCCCTCTACCGGAGCGAGCTCAAGACGGTCGGCAAGGAAGCTCCGCGCGAGCTGCCCCTGATCAAGGAGGTGTTCTGTGCCAGGGACCGCGCGACGGCCTTGGAAATGGCGGGACCCTACCTTCTCGCGAAATATCGCGACTACGCCAAGTGGGGTCAGGACAAGGTGATGCCCGACGACACCGACTTTAACCGTTCCCTCGACGAGCTGATCAAGGGCCGGTTCGCGCTGGGCTCGCCGGAGCAGTGTTACAGGGAGCTCGAGCCCTACTGGAAGGAGTGCGGCATCAACCACATCGTCATCCGCACGCACTGGGCGGGCATGCCGCTTGCGACCGCACTCTCCAGCATGCGCCTCATCTCCGATGAGCTGTTGCCCGCGCTGCGCAAGGTGTGAAGGGGTTTGGCGCAACTCGCAAAGGAGGTCGTGCCCGGAGGCAGGCCGCGCGGCGCAGGGCTTCCCGCGACGCCGAGGATGGTTGATTTCATGAACCCGCTCGGCCCAAAGGCGTTCGGCTGCTGCGTCGACTGGCAAATTCAATTGCCAACGGAGCGATTGTATCCCCAGAGGGAAACACGCGGGCAACCCGCGCTCCAAGCAGGGGCAGCAGCGTGCGCTCCAACCCGCACCTCCGCCTGCGCATCGCTCCCAGCAATGGTGGGCGAGCTCAGCTCAGCATGAAGCCCTCGTATCCCCGCGCCGCCACCTCGTTGCATTTTGCGACATAGCGCGGAAAACCGCCGATGTAGGGCATGAAGACGCGCGGTTTGCCGGGGATGTTGACACCCAGATACCAGGAACCGCAAGTGTAGCGCAGGGTGCTGCCCGCAAGCTCGGCCACATGTGCACCCCACCCATCCTCCGCCGGCGCGCTGGGCTCGATGTGGGAGAGGCCGCGAGCCCGCAGGTAGTCGAGAGCGTCGGCGATCCAGTCAACGTGCTGTTCGATGGTGGGTAGCATGTTGGTGAGCACCGAGGGGCTGCCGGGTCCGGTGATGGCAAAGAGGTTGGGGAAGCCCGCGACGGCGAGCCCCAAGTACGTGCAAGGCCCCTCGCGCCAGCGCTCGCGCAATGCCATCCCGCCCCGACCGCGGACATCTATTCTAAGGATTGCCCCGGTCATCGCGTCGAACCCAGTGGCCAAGACGATGGCATCGGCTGCGTATTCCCGGTCGCCAACTTTGACACCCGCTGGGGTGATGGTCTCGATCGGTCTTTCGCTGACGTCGATGAGCCTCACGTTCGGTCGATTGAACGTCTCGAAATAGCCGATGTCGACGCACAGGCGCTTGCAGCCGATGGTGTTTTTCGGCGCCAACAGCTCGGCTACCACCGGGTCTTGCACCTTCTGGCGGATCTTGCCGCGTACGAAATCCGCGGCCGTGTCGTTGGCTGCCTGGTCCACCATCAGGTCCTTGTAGGCGCCGAGGAAGGCAAGGCCGCCGCGGTGCCAGCGGAGCTCGTACTCGCGCGTGCGCTCCTCGGCGGGTGTCTCCAAGGCCAACGCGTCGCTGTAGTCGAAATCGATGCCTGTCATGGTCTGCCGCGCACGGGCACGTAGCGTCGCGTAATCGGCCTTGATGGAGGCCCGGTAAGCATCGGTCAGCGGGACGTTGTGGGCGGGAATGGCGTAGTTTGCCGTGCGCTGGAAGACGAAAACCTCTTTGGCTTGAGCCGCGATGATGGGGATCGACTGCACCGCGGAGGAGCCGGTACCGATCACGGCTACCCGCTTGCCCGCGAAGCTCACCTCTGCGTGCGGCCAACAACCCGTATGGTAGCAAGCGCCCAGGTACGTCTCGAGCCCGGTGAACTGCGGAAGGTTGGGTGCAGAAAGGCAACCCGTAGCCATAATGCAAAAGGTGGCGCTCAGGCGCGCCCCGCGGTTCGTCTCGATCACCCAACGGCCTTGCGCCTCGTCGAAGGCGGCGCGGACGACGCGCGTATCGAATTCGATTTCGCCGCGCAGGTCGAACCGGTCCGCCACATGGTTAGCGTAACGCAGAAGCTCCGGCTGTGCGGCGTAGCGCTCGCTCCAGTCCCACTCCTGCTGCAGGACCTCATCGAACTGATACGAATATTGCACGCTTTCCACATCGCAACGCGCACCTGGATAGCGGTTCCAGTACCAGGTGCCGCCCACGCCACTGCCAGCCTCGAGCGCGCGCGCCCTCATTCCCATGCGGCGCAGCCGATGCAGCATGTAGAGGCCAGCAAAGCCGGCACCGACGATGACCGCGTCGAAATCGGCCTTGGCGAGCGCGCTCTCGCGTCCTGCCTCAACTTGCGTGTGCATCATGGGTGAGGTGCCATCCAACGTGTTGCTGATCCAGGAGTAGCACACCCAATGCCGTCATTCGACAGGCACACCGGATCGCACGCGGCCGCTGCGCCTGGCGCCAATTTTGCTCAGCCCTTGGAGCATTTGCCAAAGATCAGGTGCTCGTCGCTGTTGCGCGGGGCGCGGCTGTCCCCAGCTTTTGACGGGCGGCACTTGCGCCGGTGCGGCGAGTCGGACGCCATGGCGGCCCGCAACGGAGGCAAACCATGCGCCGGCCTTGGATCGCGCTCGCCTTGCTCATCGGAGGGTGTTCCGGGGCCGGGGTCGAGAGCGCCGCCGTCGATCCGCCGCTGCAGACGGGCTCGGTCGCGTCACCCACCCAAGCCGCCGATACTGCACACAGCGAGTTGCGTAAGGCCCAGCACAAAGCGGTTGAAGAGGCGCTCCGGCCCCTGCACGCGTTCTTGTCTGATCGGAGCGCCGACTGCTCCTCACCCAAACTGCAAGAGGCGGTGCGCAGGGTCAGGGATACGGCGAGCGCGTTTGCCGCTTCAATGCGGCCCGACTACGGAGCCACGCTGGAGGCCGGCGCCGCCGTGCTCGATGTCGCCGATGGCGCTGTGAAGCGGGGCTGCGCTCGGCATGCGAAGGCGCTCTACGACTTCGTCCTGCGAAACTTCGCAGGGCTCGGCTACGCCGAGCTGCGCGAGCGAGCCACGGCAGGTCTCAAGGATCTGCCCGCAAGGGGCTAGGCCTTGGCAGCCGGCGGTCGGCTGGCCCCCACAATACGCAAGCCGCAATGACCATTGTGGGTTGATCCCGTTCGCGTCGTGCGCCCCGATATTTTGGCTGCCCATCGGCGCGCGCAGCAGACGCGCGCCGCCGGCGCGCCTGCGGATCGGCACCTAAGGCGGGGTGCGCCAGGGCGCCCTTTCTGTCGTGGGCCTGGGGCGCCAGCATGGGGGCCAATCCGTGCATCGGCCGCGAGGCTGCCGCAAACCAGAGGGCTAATCGTGGCTGGTGGACGCGCAGGTGGCCGCGATTGCCAAACGAACGCAAATAGGTCAAGCCTTGCGGACACCGAGCCGCGCAGGAGGGGGCTACCGCGTGCGACGCATATCACTCCGCCGACATCGTGCCGCGCTCGGTGCACTGATGCTGGTCGCTGTCGGCGTGGTGCGCGGCGCTGCCGCCGCGGAAGGCGGGCCGACGCCCGAAGAATACGTGCGGCAAGTGGGCGGAGATGCCAAGATCGTGCCCGCGGGCATGCTTGCTATCGACGGTCACAATGTCGTCTGTGGCACGCGTCCCACCGTGCTCGACAACAAGCTCGACGACTACGGTGCGGCATTTCCAGGGTTCCTCATCCTCAATCCGAAACTGCTGGCGCGCATCAAGTCGCTACCCGTCAAGCTGTGGATCCACGCCCACGAGTGCGGCCACCAGTTTCGCGGGCCCGATGAGGAAACGGCTGACTGCTTCGCCGTACAGCGCGGCCGCCGGCAGGGATGGCTGACGCCCGAAGGGCTGGAGGACGTGTGCATATTCATGGCGCCAGCCAAAGCCGACAACGTACATTTCACGGGCACCCAGCGCTGCGAGGCCATGAAGGCCTGCTACGCTGACCGTTCCATCCGGTAGCACCTCTCGAATTTGGCCGCGCCAAGCGCTTCGCGCAGCGCGGCAGCCGTTACCGAACGAGCCCGGAGCGCTGGTTCGACCCAGCGACGCACCGAGCCACCGCGCGCGCCATTACGGCTCGAGCCATACCTGGGTGAGGTCATTGCCGAGGTAGTGGCTGGGCGTAAGCTGCCAGCCGTTGACGCGCTTGTTGTACACCACGATGCGCTGCCACCAGAACAGCATGATGTTGTAGGCCTGACCAATCGCGTACTGCTCAAACTCGCGGGTCGCTTGCTTGCGCTCGGCGGGATCGAGCGCGCGCTTCTGGCGTTCAAACAACGCGTCAATCTTCGTGTCAGCGTGCTGAGAGTAGGACATCGGCGACTGCATGGCGGCGGACAGGACGTGCACATATTGTAGGTTGGGATCGTCGCCGTGATCGGTGATGAAGTCGATGGCCACGTCGAAGTCGCCGCGCGCCAGCGCATCAAAGAATAGCTTGGTCTCCAGCTGCCGGTGCTCGGTTTCGATGCCGATCTTGCTCCATTGATTGATGGTGTAGATGCCGGCAGCCGTATAGGGCTGGCCCACGTTGCGATTGAGGAGGTTGATCTTGAGGTGACTGACCCCAGCCTCTTTCAGCAGACGTCTTGCATCCTCACGCGACTTGTCGATGTCGCGGCTATAACCTGGCAGCGCTTCGAGTTCGGCCGCGGTGAGGGCATACTCGTAGCCGGGTCGCGTAAACCCACCCACATATTTCATGAGCGAAATCTTGGCCATGGCAGGCGCACCACCCCAGCGATCGATGGCCATGGTCAAGGCTTGGCGAACGCGCACGTCGTCGAGGGGCTTTCTGCGCGCATTGACGGTCAGCATCAGGCTCGCCGACCATGGACCCTCAACCACGACGGCATTGCCCTTGAGCTTGTCGGCAATCTGGTCGCGATCAGCCGGCGTCAGACCGCGCAACTCAATATCGAACTGTCCACCGATGATCCCGGTCGCCAGCCCGGTCGACTTGACGAAGAACGCCTTATAGCCGTCGATGTAGGGCAAGCCCGGTTGGAAATAGCCATCGAAGCGCTTGGCTTCCCAACTCTGGCCCTTCACGTGCTCCACGAAGCTGAAGGCACCCGTACCCAGGATCTTGGTCTCCGGGTAGTGCGGGTCTTCCTTGAGCTTCGCGGCGCTATAGATGCAGTTCCATGGCGAGGCGAAGCCATCGAGCGCGGAGGCGTTGGGCGCCTTGAAGCGAAACACAACGGTATACGCGTCAGGCGTCTCGATGGCTGTTATGTCTTCATAGAGCGCGCGGCGCGAGGACAATACCCCCTCGGGAGGGTTGATAATGCGCTCGTAGCTCGCCTTGACGTCGGCTGATGTCATGGGTGAGCCGTCATGAAACCTCACATCCTGCCGCAGCTTGAACGTGTAGGTAAGCCCATCGGGAGAAGCGGACCAGGACGAGACCACGTCAGGCTCGATGCGCATGCTCTTCCAGTCACCGGTATACTTGAGCAGCGTCGAATAGTGCGGACCCACCGGGTGCAGCACGCCGAAGGTGGTGTTGGCGTGACAATCATAATTGGGGGGCTCGGCGACGACCGCAAAGTTGAGAACGCCGCCGCGCTTGGGAGCAGCGCTCTGCGCTGGCGCCTCGGCACCGAGCACGCCGGCGCCGAGACCGGCCAGAACGAGCGTGAGCAAGATCCCGCGCATGACCACATCCTCCCCTTTTGCCGGGCACGGACACTTGAGCGCCTGCACCCAGTTCGTGCTATGCGACACAGAAGCGTAAATGCCCCAGCGGCTCCGTCAATGGCAGGGGCAATTGCCGAAGTAATGGTCGAGCCGACCACGCGGACCGCTCCCCTCCAACCTTCAGGGCACATCGCGCAAGGGGTGCGGCCAGACCCCGACGCGGCACAAGAACGACGTAGCCCAAACGCGTCGCCTCGGCTGCTATCCGCCCGTCAAGCCACGCCCGCGCATCATCGATGTCAGCCGGATGCGACGGAATTGATGCGCACCGCCTGCCGCGGCTAACCCCCATCCGCGCCTGATCGTTGACGCCTTCGTGCCACCAACGCGGCTTGTGCGCTTGCCAAGCGACGTTGGAGAGGAAGCGGGACGGGTCATCCCCGCACCGATTACCGAAGCCTTACCTTCCTATGGGGAATGGCGCACTATGCCACGCACGACGCGCCGGCATCGCGGCTGTCAGCCTGCCCTGGCAAGCCTGGCTGCCAGCTTGCCGCGTTTCTGCGCGGGGCGGCTGCTGCGCTGCCCGAGAGCCTCCGCGAGCGTCGTTGCCAGGACGAGAAGTTGCCGGCGGTGGTGTTCGAGCAGCAAGAGCCGCGAGTTTGCGACCCGCAGCCATTTCCGCAGCGCGGCGGCGCGGGTGGGCGGCAGATCAGTGCGCCCGGAGCCCTCGCGCGTTTGTTTCGGCACGGCGCGTTCCTTCGAGGTTGAATGCGCACTCAACGCTCGGTGGCAACAATCCAACTGTTCGCGAAATCTGGCAAGGGGCATGATTGTGCGCCGCCGGCCAGAGCTTCCGCCCCGCGAGCTGGCACGCAACCCTCGAAGCGCTCAACCCCGTTTCCACGCTCCGTGCGGGGATTGCGCGAAGCCTTGACCGACTGCAGCCCGGGCTGACTGTTGAGAACGAGCACGGATTGCGCTCGCACGTTCGCACCCTCCCAGGTCGGCCGTGGCCGTGGCGTTTGCTCCGCTCTATTCTACCTTGAACGCGTAGGAGCAACGGGAGCTGCCCGCATGAAGATTTCTGCCGCCTTCCCACCGGTGCCGGCAACGCCGGAGCACATTTCGCTCGCCGAAATGCTCGGCTACTCGACCGCCTGGGTCTATGACACGCCTGCACTGCAGCTCGATTGCTGGATGACGCTGGCACTCGCTGCCGCGCGCACGCGCCGCATTCGTCTCGGACCCGGCGTCATGATCCCGTCGCTGCGTCACCCCATGGTGACAGCCTCGGCCATCGCCACCCTGGTCTCGCTCGTGGGCGAGAGCCGCGTCGTGGTCGGCGTCGGCGCCGGCTTCACCGGGCGGCGCGCCATGGGTCAGAAGCCGCTGCACTGGCAGGACATGCCCAGAATGGTTGGAGACATCCGCCGTCTGCTAGCCGGCGACACCGTCGAGCTCGAGGGTGCCCCTGCCCGTATGCTGCACTGGCCTGGCCAGGCCCCAAATCGTCCCATCGCGGTGCCCTTTGTGCTCGGCGTTAACGGTCCGAAGGGCCTTGAGACAGCCGCCGCCATGCGCTGCGGCGTGATCACTTCGCGCCCGCGCCCGGACGCGCTCTACGACACGAGCCGCGACGTCATCCTGCTTGGCTTCGGCACGATCCTGGACCCGGGAGAGACCTTGTCATCGCCGCGCGTGATCGAGACTGCCGGGCCGGGCGTGATGGTCGCCTACCATGCCTTTCTCGAGCAGCACGACATCCGCCTTGACCGCTTCCCTAACGCGAGGCGCTTCATCGAGCTCGCCAAGGCCGTTGATCCGCGGGAGCGTCACTTAACGCTGCATTCTGGCCACCTGACGGAGCTCAACGCCATCGACCGCCAGGTGATCACTGACGAGGCCATGAACATCGCGCCGCTGGTATGCAGGGCTGACGAGCTGCCGCAGCGCCTTGCCGGGCTAGCCACGCAGGGCGTCACCGAGGTCGCGTTCCAGCCGATGGGCGACGTCGCGCGCGAGCTGGTGGCATTCGCCCGTGCGGCAGGCCTTCCGCGGCCGGCGTGAGCCGAGCCGCTCGTGCCGGGCCAAAAGGCGATTAGAAAGCTTTCGGCGCACAAGCGCGGATTACAGCTTCACAACGCGCTTTGGCGTCGCGGCCGCGGGCAAAGGGACTGAGAATGGGTGTATCAACGCCCGATCGCCGGTAGGCTTCAATCCGGGCGCGGCATTGCTCCGGAGTTCCAACGATGCTGGTCGCCTCGATCATAGTGTCGCTCACCGCTCGTTCCGCCGTCTCGCGATCACCGCGCGCCCAGGCTGCAGCGATGGCCGCAGCTTCCGATGCGAACCCATGCTCGGCCATCAAGCGATTGTAGCGGGGAAAGAAACCGGCGTAGAGCGCAACGCCCGGACGCAATGCCGCCAGGGCTGTCTCCCGCGTGTCGGCCACGGCCGTCGGCAGCAGGCACGTAATCTCGATTACGCTCGGGTCGCGACCGGCCTGGCGTGCGGCGTCGCCCAGTTGCTGGCGAACAATGGTCGCCGTATCAAGCGTGCTGCGGGTCAAGATGACGCCGTCGGCGACCTCGCCTGCTAGTGCCACGCCTCTTGCAAACACAGCCGCCAGATAGATCGGCACATCCCGGTGCTGCGGCGTATACCACAGGTCGAAATTCTCGATGCGAACGGTCTCGCCATCAAAGCGCACGCGACCATCGCGGATCAAAGCGCGGACGATCGCTGCAGTCTCGCGAGTGCGCGCGAGCGGCTTTCCATAGGCAACCCCGTGTTCGGGCTCGACCTGCACCTTGTGGCTCGAACCAAGCCCCAAAATAAACCGCCCGCCCGACAGGTCGGCGACTGAGGAAGCCGCCATCGCGATCGTGGGAGCAGTGCGCACGAAGACGCTGCTAATACTGGTACCAAGTCGTACCCGCGAGGTTCGCATCGCGCAGGCCGCCAGGATCGCAAACTGGTCGCCGCCATGGCCTTCCGCGATCCAGGCGGAGTCGTAGCCCAAGCTCTCAGCCAATACGACAAGATCAACGATTTCAGCGGGGCTGGGACCCCCGGAAATCGCGATACCGATCTTACCCACCTGAGCCACGAGCCCTCGTTACGCCCCCCGTCCAGCCTCTTGCGCGATCTTGATCTAGCGTGCTCAGGAGCAAGCCCAGTTCGACCGCCCAATGCGCTCGATTGAAGTCGGGATTTGCAACGATCACACCCGACTCAATTCGTCAAGTACTTGGGCCTCTGGGGCGTCCTGGGATGGCGCGACTGCACGCGTGGGATAGGTGAACTGCGGCGCTTCCGACCCAGGCGCCCCATGTGGAAAGGGTTGCCGTCAATCGCAAAGTCCATAAGCTATGCGATACCCCGAATGAAAGGCTTCGTGGAAGGCATGCAAGCGTCACGTCATTTTGGATTGATCGGCGGTCTGGGTGTTGGTGCGACTGTCCTCTACTATGAGGGCATCACGAATGCCTGCGCCGCGAGGGGCACCGTCCCGCGGCTGAGCGTCGCGCACGCCAACGCTCCAACGGCACTCAAACTTGTGCAGGCCGGCAGCATAGACGGCCTTGCAGACTACCTTGCCGGGTTTGCGCGGGAGCTCCAGGCTGCCGGCGCAGCATTTGCCGCGATCCCTGCTATCACGCCCCACATCTGCCGTGCCGAGCTGAAGATGCGGATTGATCTACCGCTCGTCGACATCCTCGATGTCACGGCCCGGCATATTCGCAAACTCAAGCTGACCTCTATCGCTCTGTTCGGCACCAAGTTCACGATCGCCAGCAGTCTCTTTGGCGCACTTGATGGTATAGACATCGTCCCTCCACAAGACGCCGAGGTCGAGGAGATACACCGCATCTACCTTGAGCTTGCGCAGAAAGGCCGGTGCTCGCCAGGCGATGAGGCACGCTTGCGCGAAATCGCAGCCACGCTGTGCCGCCGCGACGGCGTTGAAGCAATCGTGCTGGCCGGCACTGATTTGAACCTCATCTTCAACGAGGCCAACGCCGGCTTCCCCGCTATCGATTGCGCCGCCGCACACATCGCCGCCATTGTCGAGGAAATGTGCTCGGGATCAGATCCGGGCCGCTGAAAACGGTATCGCCGAGCTTCCTCATATTTGTGCCGCTGCCGGAGAGACACGCCGCTGCACGGGTGATGCAGAAGTCACTCCAGCCCCAATAGACGAGTAAATTTTCGTCGCGCGGGCAGCGGCGCAACCAGCCCGGCGTCGATCATGAACCTTGCTTGGTCAGTTTGTCTTGCGTCTTCGTATCAAAGTCGCTTGCATCATGACGTTCGTGCAACTGCTGAGCAGGGTCGCCTGCGGCCCGGTTGACCATCTGGCCGCGCTTGACTGCGGGCCGCTCGCCGATCGCCTTTGTCCAGCGCATGACGTGCACGTACTCCAGCCCCTGAAGGAACTCGCCCGCACCGTACTGTGTGCCCAGCGCCAGGCCGCCATACCAGGGCCAAATCGCCATGTCGGCGATCGAATACGCATCGCCAGCCATATACTCGTTGTCCTTGAGGTGCCTATTCAGCACATCCAATTGACGCTTCGCCTCCATCGCATATCGGTTGATCGCATACTCAATCTTTACTGGCGCGTAATGATAGAAATGACCGAACCCGCCGCCAATATAGGGCGTACTACCCATCTGCCAGAACAACCAATTGAGCACCTCGGTGCGCTTCTCCAGGTCGGAGGGCAGGAACGCGCCAAATTTCTCGGCGAGATAGAGCAAGATCGATCCGGACTCGAACACGCGACGAGGTTTGGCACTGCTCCTATCCATCAGGGCTGGTATCTTCGAGTTCGGGTTTATCCCTACAAAACCAGTGCCAAACTGCTCGCCCTTGCCGATATCGATGAGCCAGGCATCGTACTCGGCGCCGCTGTGGCCGAGCGCGAGCAGCTCTTCCAGCATCACGGTCACTTTCACGCCGTTGGGCGTTGCGCGCGAATATAGCTGCAGAGGGTGCTTGCCGATGGGCAGCTCTGCGTCATGCGTCGCCCCGGCGATCGGCCGATTGATGCGCGAGTATCGCCAATCCGCACTCGGCTCTTCCCATTTCCAGACCTTCGGTGGGGTGTAGTCGGTGTTGCTGCTCATCGCTGCTGCAATCCCTTTTTGCTGATACCGTCGAAATCCCCGAAGTTGCCACACGGGTTATGACTCTCAAGAAGACGAACCACAATACTGGGATGAGCCAGCCACCGGGCGCCACCCGGGGTATCCCTTGCCAAACAAGGTGTTGCAAACCGAAGTTCTGGCAGGCGCCCGCAATTGCGACGCGGCACTGATTGGGCCTTACGGGCCTCCTCGCCGTTCACCGCCCCCCGCTCAGTGCAACCACAATCACCCCCGGCACGATCAAGACGATGGTCGCGATGGTGCGCCAGGTGATGGTTTCGCGGCCGAAGTAGAGAAGGGTCATGAGGAGCGTGAAGAGGGGAGTTGCGGAGACGATCGGTATGACCGCAACCACCTCGCCAATGGCAAGCGCGTTGTTCAAGAATTGAACAGACAGTGCGTTGGAGATGCCGGCGGCGACGAACCACAGATTGGTGCTAGCGACGCCCAGCAATGGACGCACCTGGCGCTTGAAAACGAGAAGCGACGTACCGAGCGATACCGTGTTTCCAACAAGGACGGCGAACGACGGGCTATCGACCTCGAGGAGCCCGTATTTTGTGCCGATGTGACCGATGGCGCGGATCAGCGACGCACCGAGTGGCAATCCAATGGCCCACAGGGGCCAGGTACGCCCTAATCCCTGCGGGCTCCACGCCGACACAACTGCACCCGCTACGACAGCCGAGGTGCCGATGGCGAGTGCTAGTGACAACTGCTCGCCAAGCAACAGGATGGCGAAGATCGCGCCGAAGATCGGCGTCACAGCCGTGAGCGTGCTGGTGAGCGTCGGTCCCATCATCTTGATGCTCGCGATCGCGAGCGTCGTCGAGAGCGCTGGTCGTATGATGCCGACGATGGCGAAGATGAACGCTGCAGTGGTCAGCCAGTAAGAGCTCTTGACAAAGCACGGCGCCAACAGCCAGTAGGCGCCGGCCGAGGTCGCAATCGAGACAAGAGTTCCCGCGCGCGCATCGGAGCGCTGCAAGCCCATGTTCGAGAAATGGTTTGAGAGCGCAAAGAGGAACGCCGAAGCAAGACCGTAGAACGGCACCAAAAAGGGGAAACTGCTCATGGTGCCAATTCGTGCCCTTCGCCCCGCGCCCTAAACCCCAGTTGTGGCCGTGGAGGGTACGTAATCCACGCTTTTACAGGGTCCCTCAGCCCGGCTCAACACGCCTGGCGCTATCAGGCGCGCTTTGACCTTGCCACGGGGCCCATCGGCATGGGCCGCTGGCCGCCATTGCGTAACTTCCCTCTTGGCTGTGGTCGCCAAGCAATCTGCGATCGGTGCCTTCTTCGAAAACGCGCCCAAACGGTCCCGTCAGATCGGGCAATCCTTCGTAAACGACGGCTTTCGCTTCTCTAGGTGAGATGCCAACCCCTCTCGCGCCTCCGTACCGGTGAACCCAAGCATCTCCAATGCGGTGGAGGTGTCGAACAACGGACCGTTAACGCGAAGCCAATTGTTGAGAGCGTACTTGGTCCAGCGAATGGCGCTTTGGGCCCCGTTGACGAGATCTACAGCGGTTTCGAGCGCAACCCTCTGCAGGTCAGCATCCTCCACGCAAAGGGAAACGAGACCGATCCTTTCCGCCTCCTCGCCCGACAACGGCTTGCACGTAAGCAGATAGTACTTCGCTTTGGCGAGCCCACAAAGCAATGGCCAGATGATGCAGGCGACGTCGCCAGCAGCGACCCCGAGGCGAGTATGGCCGTCCACAATCCGCGCGGATTTTCCACAAATAGAAATATCGGCCAAGATACCGACAACAAGGCCCGCCCCTACGGCGACCCCGTTGATGGCGGAGATGATGGGCTTGTTGCAGTTGATGACGTTGTAGACG
>JAMXLN010000070.1 GCA_024281145.1 Hyphomicrobiaceae bacterium
GGCACTTGAGGTTCGCCGATGCGCATTTTCAACCGTGGTCCCATCGTTCCGGTGCTGCGCTTCACCGGCCCGATCGGCATGGTGACACCGCTGCGCCCGGGCCTTGCGCTCGCCACCGTCGCCGGCCAAATCGAGAAGGCCTTCCACTATTCGAAGTTGCCGAGCGTGGCGGTGGTGGTGAACTCGCCGGGCGGCTCGCCGGTGCAATCGCATCTGATCTTCAGCCGCATCCGCCAGCTCGCCGCCGAGCGGGGCAAGCGAGTCTATGTATTCTGCGAGGACGTGGCCGCCTCGGGCGGGTATTTTCTGGCGCTCGCCGGCGACGAAATCTCTGCCGACCCCTCGTCAATCGTGGGCTCCATCGGTGTCATCTCGGCCGGCTTCGGCTTCGACAAGTTCATCGACCGGTTCGGCATCCAGCGCCGCGTGCATGCCTCGGGCAAGGACAAGGGCGCGCTCGACCCGTTTCAACCGGAGCGCCCAGACGACGTGGTACGGTTGAAAGAGCTGCAGCGCAACGTGCACGACGTCTTCATTAGCATCGTCAAGGAGCGGCGTGCCGGCAAACTCAACGGTCCGGAGGAGGAGCTGTACTCGGGTACCTTCTGGTCGGCGGTCAAAGCTCTGGAGTATGGCCTGATCGACGGGCTTGCCGACCTGCGCAGCAAGATGCGCGCCCTCCACGGCGACAAGGTACGGTTGCGCGCCATCCCGTTGAGCCCGGGTGGCCTGCTGGCGCGCTTTCGACGGCTGCCCTTCGGCAGCGACCATGACAACGGATTTGCGCTTCCTCGCGCGTTGGCAGATGATCTCGTCTCAGCGCTGGAGGCGCGCGCCCTTTGGTCGCGGTTTGGCTTCTAGCGGGATTAGAGCGCAATCTTCCTCGCCGCGCGTGAGCCCCAAACGGGCCTCATACTTGGGCCCCAAAAATTGGGCCTAGCAATAGGCCCGGGAGGTGTGCCGTGCCGCAAGTCATCGCCTTGGCGCTGCTTGGCGCCGGTCTTTATGCAGGCTATCGATGGTTCGCGCGTGCCGCGGGTGCCATCGGTGACGCGATCACGCGCGCCGAGGACGAAGGGCGCCAGCAATCTCAAGGCCGCATCGAGAAGGACCTGGGGGCGCTTGAATACGATGCGGCAAGTGGCGTCTATCGGCCGGCAAAGCGGCATTGACGCTGCGCGTCCACGGGCTTCCGAGCGCCGGGCTTTCGAGCGGTGCCGAAGGGAGCTCGGCGTCGGCCAACTGCGCCACGTCTGCGGCGGTCCTGCGAATGACCGGGGGAATTAGCGGGGGAATTATTGACGGCGGGCCAACATTTATCTGAATTTGGTGTGAAAATAGGCAAATGCGGGATGACCGCTGGCCTCACCAACCGACGCCGCGCCCACTTAGGCATCGATGAGGCATCATCTTGAAGCATCGATCTTTCTGAACGGACCCATGTCATCGCCCGCGGCACAGACGCAATGGTATATCGCTCGCGACGGGCAGCAGTACGGGCCGCTGTCGGAGGCGGAGCTCGGCCGGTTCGTCGATCTCGGCCACCTGCAGCCGACCGACCTGCTTTGGCGCGAGGGCTTCCCCGATTGGCGTCCGGCCATGGTGGTGTTCCCTCCGCGTGCCTCGCCCATGGGCCGGTCGGGGCCAGCCACGCGGCCGGGGCATCCCACGGCGCAGCGATCGCCCGCTCAGCAAGCGCTCGTCCCGCGGGACCGGCAGTTGGGCATGCGTTCCAAACGCGCTGCGCATGAGAGCTACCACGTCCCTGAGGCCGCTCCGCGCCGGCGAGGTCTCAGGCGATCGCTCGTGGCCCTCGTGTGCCTCGGCCTTCTCGCGGGAGGCGGCTGGTACGCCAGCTCGCGCAGTGCGGCGCTCCTCAAGATGGTGGGCAGGTACGCCACTTGGGTCCCCGCCGGCCTCTCCGACATGGCGACCGGCAAGTTCTCCACAGCGCCCAGGAACCTCGAAACCTCGCCCTTCAAGGGCTTGACGGGGTCACCCGACACGCTCGAGCCCAGCCTGCAGGCAACGCCGCTCTGGCGCGTTCTGAAGCGCGACTATCCCGAGTGGTACGCCGATCGGCTCAAGGAGATCGGCGCGCTTGCTGCCGACAAGAAGGACGATCTCGCCATCGCCCAGCAGCTGGCGCGCGCGCTCGTGACCCTCCGGCGCCAGAACGCTGCCGTCGCTCTGGCCGCAGGCTTTCCGCAGCTGAAGGCCGTCGCCACGTCCTTCTACGAGAACCTCGTGCAGCTTGGAAAGCATAGCAACGAGGCCTGCTTTGAGTTCATCTCCAAGGGCGAAGCGAGCCCTCTCGTGGTGTCACTCATGCAGAACCCGTCTTTTACGCCGCAGCTGCAAGCGCAGCTGATCGCGGTGTTCGAGGCGATCGCCGACGGGCGCAAAACGGCGCGCGCCTATCCCCAGCCACGCAAGAGCGACTACGATGCGCTCGCCGCAGATCTTACCAAACGCGGCTGGAGCCAGGCCGACTTGCAGCTCTTCTCCGATGAGCGTGCCCTCGCCAATGCGGGACCCGCGAAGGTGTGCCAGATGGTACGCGACTGGTTCGCGGCGCAGCTGGCGATCAAGGATCCCGACATGCAGTTGCGACTTTTGGTGGAATCATTGAAGCCGATCGTCGCCGGCTAACGCGCGGTAAATTTCATTCGTCAGCCAACGCACTGCCTACCACGTCTGCCGCACCCTTCGCGAGCGGCGCGCCTCTTTGTCTTCTATGCATGCGGGCGAGGCCCGATCTGGGTCGCCTTGCAAAATCAAGTCCGCCAGCTCCGTTACGCACGATTTCCCCAGGTCCACGTGAGGGACGCATTTTGCGCGAGCGTCGCGGTGCGATGAGCGCTAGGGTCCTTGACGGGAGCCGGCCCGCAAATCGTCAGCGGGGGACAGGTCCAATGGTCGGCAGCTTGCCGTCCGCTGGACCTGCGGGTCGGCTCCCCATGCCAATGGCCAGCCATCCGAATAGCAAGCCATGCGAATAGCAAGGCATGCGAATAGCAAGGCCTGGCACATACCAGAGCCAGTCGCAAGGCGGGGCGAATAACGAGGGTCGGCGCGCAACGGCACTGGCGCACCAGGCGATGCTATCCGCCGAGGACGAGCCCTCCGCAGCGCTTCGGCTTTTTTTGTTGCCGATCGTGCATCCCAGCTGCTTTATCGACGCGATGAGACGCGCGGACGCAAGCGCGTTGCTCGTGCCGGAGGCGCTCGCCCATGCTCAAGCTTCTGTCCAATCCGCTCTCGCCCTACGGCCGCAAGGTGAAGATGACCTTGGGCATGAAGGGGCTTGGCGACAAGGTTGAGATCGTTGCCGTCGATACCAATCCGGGCGACAACGCCGAGATCAACAGCGCCAACCCGCTGGGCAAGATCCCGGCGCTAATCGTGGATGCCAACACGGCGATATTCGACAGCCACGTGATCTGCGAGTACCTCGACAGCCTGGCGCCCGCACCGGTCCTGTTCCCCAAGAGCGGGCCGGAGCGCTGGAAGACCCTGGTGCTGGCCTCCCTGGCGGACGGCATCCTCGATGCGGCGTTGCTGCTGGTTTATGAGAAGCGCTTCCGCCCGGAGGAGAAGTGGCACCCCGTCTGGCAGCAGCGCCAGCAGGCCAAGATCGATCGTGGCCTCGATCACTTGGAAAAGAGCCCGCCGGCCTGGGGAGCGAGCCCCGATTATGGGCACCTCACGCTCGCTGCAGCGCTCGGCTATCTCGACTTTCGCCACGAAGGCAAATGGCGAGCCGCGCATCCGCAGCTCATCTCTTGGCTCGATCGGTTCGCCAAAGCCGTGCCGGCCTTCGAGGCGACGCGGCCGAAGGCGTGATTGGGAAGGTCGCCGATGCTGAGAGCCACCGAGGTGCTTGCCAGCGGAGCTTGGAGGGGCAAGCCCGCCGATGTCGTGGAATTGGATTGGGATGGTCGCACGCGCCGCCGCATCAGTCTCAGCGCCAAGGGCGGCCTGGCGTTCCTCCTCGATCTGGAGAGGGCCCCGGTGCTGCGGGCAGGCGACGGACTGCGCTTGGAGGATGGACGCATCATTGCCGTCGAGGCAGCACCGGAGCGATTGTTGGAGATCGCCTGTCGCGACCCGCGGCTGCTGACGCGCATAGCCTGGCATTTGGGCAACCGCCATTTGCCGGCGGAGATCGCCGCCTCCGTCATCCACATCCGTGATGATCATGTCATCGCCGAGATGGTGCGGGGTCTCGGCGGCGCGGTGCGCGTCGTGTCGCGGCCATTCAACCCCGAAGGCGGCGCCTACGGTCAGGGCGGTGTGCACGGGCATGGCCACCAGCACGGGCATCACCATCACGCCGACGATGGCGACCACCATCATCACTAGGCCATGGCGAGTGATTGCAAGCGCGACCTGACGACGGCTGGCGAGGGGAGCGTGCCCTCATGGCCGAAGTCCCCCCATCGCCGCGATGACGACGCCCACGCTCGCGGTGCGCCGGCGCTTTTCCGCCTCCTGACCTGGTTGTCGCCAGCCTATCCCGTCGGTGGATATAGCTACTCGCACGGCCTCGAATGGGTGGTCGAGACGCGCGCAGTCCGCGATGTCGAAACGCTGGTGTGTTGGATCGAGGACCTGCTGGCGCATGGTGCCGGCCGCTCTGATCTCATCTTCCTTGCCCAGAGCTGGCGCGCCGTCGCATCGGGTGACGGGCAGGCCCTGAAGGGGACGATCGAGCTCGCCGCTGCGTTTGCGCCTTCGGCCGAGCGGCGGCTCGAGACGCTGGCACAGGGCACGGCCTTCCTTGTGGCCACCTGCGCGGCCTGGCCAAAACCAGAGCTGGAAGCGCTGGCAGCCGAGGCGGCCCAAGTGGCCTACCCGGTTGCCGTCGGCGCCAGCGCAGCAGCACATGGATTGCCGCTTGCCGAGACCGCACAGGCCTACGCGCAAGCTTGGGTCGCCAATCTGGTCTCGGCCGCGGTGCGCCTCATTCCCTTGGGCCAGAGCGCCGGGCTGCGCACGCTGGCCTGCCTCGAGCCCACGATCCCGCGCGTCAGCGAAGCAGCCTTGGCGATGCGCCTTGAGGATGTGGGCGGCGCCGCCCTCGCAGCCGACATCGCGTCCATGCGGCACGAAACGCAGTATACACGGCTCTTCCGATCGTGATCGCCGGGCGGCAAAGGGGGATAAAGCCCGGAGCCTGCTTCGCCGTTGCCGCAACCCTCAGGGCTGCCGGCCGACGCGGGTACGCCCGCCGGCGTGTGTAAGGTACCCGCCGAGGAGCCTTTGCCTCATCTGACCGGCGCGCCTATTCTCTCGTGCACATGTCTCACGTGCACATGGCTCTCGGGCCGGCTGCATCACCCCCGATCGAAGGTTCCAATCCCCATGACCCGCTCTCCCCACGGCCCGCTGCGCGTCGGTATCGGCGGACCCGTCGGCTCGGGCAAGACGGCCCTGATGGAGGCGCTCTGCAAGTCGTTTCGCAACCTTTACGACATCTGCGCCATCACCAACGATATCTACACCAAGGAAGACGCGCTGATCCTCACCCGTGCCGGGGCGCTGCCGGAGGATCGCATCATGGGCGTGGAGACCGGCGGCTGCCCACACACGGCAATCCGCGAGGACGCCTCCATCAATCTCGCGGCCATCGTCGAGATGCGCGGCAAGTTTCCAAAGCTCGACCTCATCTTGATCGAATCCGGGGGAGATAATCTGGCTGCGACCTTCAGTCCAGAGCTGGCGGACCTCACCATCTACGTGATCGACGTGGCCCAGGGCGAGAAGATCCCCAGGAAGGGCGGCCCAGGCATCACCCGCTAGGATCTGCTCGTCATCAACAAGATCGACCTCGCCGCCCACGTCGGCGCCTCGCTGCAGGTGATGGAGAGCGACACCAAGCGCATGCGCGGCGACCGGCCGTTCGTGTTCACCAACCTCAAGACCGGCGACGGCGCTGCGGCCGTGGCGGCGTTCGTGGAGCGGGCGGGGGGACTCGGGTAGTGGTCAAGCCCTTGCCTCGCACCGGACGCATCGGATGACGCCATGCAGGAGACGGTGACCCGCTCGGCTGATGCAGCCGCAACGTCGCGCGTGGCGGTGCATCTCGACAAGGTGTC
>JAMXLN010000071.1 GCA_024281145.1 Hyphomicrobiaceae bacterium
GCCGCGGAGGACCGGCGCCGTGCCGAGGCCAAGGCGGCGGAGGACGCTCGCAAGGCCGAGGTGGCACGCAAGGCGGCCGAAGCCAAGAAGGCTCAGGAGGCGCGCGCCGCATCCGAGGCGGCCAAGAAGGCTGAAGAGGCTCATCGCCGTGCCGAGGCCAAGGCGGCGGAGGAGGCCCGCAAGGCCGAGGTGGCACGCACGGCGGCCGAAGCCAAGAAGGCTCAGGAGGCGCGCGCGGCATCTGAGGCGGCCAAGAGGGCCGAAGAGGCTCGGCGCCGAGCCGAGGCCAAGGCGGCGGAGGACGCCCGCAAGGCCGAGGCGGCACGCCAGGCGGCCGAGGCTAAGAAGGCCGAGGAGGAGCGCCAATCGGCTGACGCTCGCAAAGCCGCGGAAGCCAGGGCGGCCAAGAGGACGGCGCAAGTCGAGGCGGAGAAGACGGCCCAGGAGGCCCGCATGGCAGAACGCGCCAAACGGGCAGCCGAGGCCAAGAAGGCCGCCGAGGATGCGCGCCAGCGTGGCGCAGAAGCCAAGCGGCTCGCCGACCAGAAGGCGAAGGATGCTGCCGAACGCCGATCGGCTGACAAGGAGATGGCAAAGATGGCCACCGTTCAACCGCGGGGCCAAATTGCGCAAGGGCCGTCGTCGGAACACTCCCAGAGCGAGGCCGGCAAAGCTGGGAAGACCGAACCCAGAAACGAGGCCAGCACGCCGAAAACGGTGGAAGTGGCCAAGACGCCACCCGCTGGCCGTCAAGGCGAGCCCGGGCACGTGCACGGCACAGCCCGATCACGCAGCTGCGAGACGGCAGGTACGGCCGTCGAGCTGCCGGGTTGGTATGTGGTCAAGAAGGGCGACACCCTCTGGAGCATCGCGGAACGGCATTATGGCGCCGGCCGACGCTACAACCGCATCTACGCGGCCAATCGACGTCGCATCCGCAGCGCGCATTGGATCGAGCCGTGCCAACGGGTCTATCTGCCACGCCCTCGGCGGCGCATCTAACCCACTGCCGGCCCACCCGAAGCAAACCTGCGGGCGGGCTTGTCCAGGAGCGCATCGACAACCACGGCCGCCAAGGCTAAAGGCACCCCCATGCAACGTATCCATGGCGTGCCCGCCCAAAACCTCCTTGCGCGCACTGCCCAACGCCTTTCCCCCAAGGCGTCACAATTGCGCGTCGCACGCGGACTAGCGCCCTACGTTTGGCCCTCTGACCGACCCGACTTGCAAGCCACCGTTGCCGTTTCCCTGGGGCTAATGCTGCTGGCCAAACTCGTAACCGTTGCAATGCCGTTCACGTTCAAGTGGGCCACGGACGCGCTGGTGGCGGCGGCTGGTGGGGCTGTTCCCGCCGACCAATCCGTCAAGTGGCTCGTCGGCGCACCCGTGCTGGCGACGCTCCTCTACGGCCTCTCCCGCGTCGCCATGAGCCTGCTCGTACAGGCGCGCGAAGGCATGTTCGCAAAGGTTGCCCTGCACGCCGTGCGCAAGCTGGCGCTCACCACCTTCGAGCATATGCACCGCCTCTCACTGCGCTTTCACTTGGAACGCAAGACCGGCGGGCTCACGCGCGTGTTGGAGCGCGGTCGCGCGGGCATCGAGAACATCACGCGCATGACGCTGATGACATTTGTGCCGACCATCGTGGAGTTCGCGCTGGTGTTAGCCGTGCTGATGTTTGAGTTCGACTGGCGCTACGCCCTGGCCGTGGTGGTGATGATTTCGCTTTACCTGTGGTTCACGGTGCGCGCGACGGACTGGCGGATCAAGATCCGCCGCACCATGAACGAAAGCGACAGCGAAGCCAACACCAAGGCCATCGACAGCCTCCTCAACTACGAAACGGTAAAATACTTCGGCGCCGAGGAGCGGGAAGCCAAGCGCTACGATCGAACAATGGCTGTCTATCAGGAAGCCAGCGTCAAGAGTTACACCTCCCTCGCACTGCTCAACGCGGGACAGGCCGCCATCTTCACGCTGGCACTCACCGTCTGCATGGTGATGGCCGGACTGGACATTGCTGCCGGGAGCAAGACCGTCGGTCATTTCGTAATGGTCAACGCGCTGATGCTGCAGCTCTTCATCCCCCTTAATTTCATGGGCATGGTTTACCGCGAGATCAAGCAGTCGCTCACCGACATCGAGCGCATGATGGACGTACTGGCCGAGAGCCCGGAGGTCGCAGACCGCCCGGACGCGGTGCCACTCGTAGTGTCCGCAGGCAAGATCCGTTTCGAGAACGTAAAATTCTGCTATGAGCCCGAGCGGCTGATCCTCGATGGCCTGTCACTCGAGGTACCGGCGGGCAAGATGGTGGCGATCGTCGGTCCTTCCGGGGCCGGCAAGTCGACCGTCTCGCGTATCCTCCTGCGCTTTTACGATGTAGCCGGGGGGCGCGTCACGATCGATGGACAGGACATCCGTCAGGTCACACAGCTGTCGTTGCGGGCGGCCTTGGGCGTGGTGCCGCAGGATACCGTGCTGTTCAATGACACCATTCTCTACAACATTCGCTACGGTCGCCCGGATGCGGCCGACGAGGAGGTACACGAGGCCGCGCGCCTGGCACAGATCGACAGCTTCATCCGCGCGCTGCCCCAGGGCTACAGTACGATGGTGGGCGAGCGCGGGCTCAAGCTGTCGGGCGGCGAGAAGCAGCGTGTCGCGATCGCACGGACGATCCTCAAGGGGCCGCCAATCCTTCTCCTTGATGAGGCAACCAGTGCCCTCGACAGCCACACCGAAAAAGAAATCCAGGACGCACTTGATCGGATCGCGCGCACGCGCACGACGCTTGTCATCGCTCACCGGCTTTCAACAATCGTCGGCGCCGACAATATTCTAGTGCTGGACGCAGGCCGGCTGGTAGAGCAAGGCACGCATACGGAGCTGCTCGCAAAAGGCGGGCTTTACGCTAGCCTCTGGAACCGCCAGCGACAGGCTGAGAAGGCGCGCGAGGTGCTGGCCGAGGCGTTGGCCGGGGAAGACCAGCGCATTATGGACGGACGGATCGCCTCTGCGAGCGGCGATCTCGGGCCCAACCCTACCCTGGCAGCCCCTGCCCCGGCCGAGGGATTGCCATCGGCAACCTGAGATCCAATTGCCAGGCGGGGCAAGCGCGAGCATTCTGGGGCGCCACTCGGTCTAACCGCACGTGAGGGGGCATCTTTCTCATGCCGCCCCCTGCGGGGACAGTGGTGCAGTTGGGCGGTCAATGGAGCGCCGTGAGGGCGGCGGGCGGTAGCGTGCGACGACGATGACGCGGCAGCAGATCTTGGAGCAGCTCGACCGGTTTGCGGGGCATGCGGCCAATTTTGCCCGACGCGGATGGCACTTCCTCGTGCCTCTGCTCGTTGCCGGCTGGAGTGTTATCCGGCCGGTGCTGCGCGGTGCGATCGAGGTTCTCGTTGCCCTTATCATCGTCTTCGAGGAATGGGGCTGGCGACCGCTGGCGGACCTGCTCGGCCGGCTGGCACGGTGGCGTCCTTGGGCCATCGTCGAGGCCGCCATCATCCGGCTGCCGCCCTACGCAGCCTTTGTCATCTTTATCCTGCCGACGGCGCTCCTCCTGCCGCTCAAATTTTTAGCCCTTTTCCTCATCGCCCGGGGGCAGATTTTCCTGGCGACCCTGCTGTTCATTGCCGCCAAGGTGGTGGCCACGGCGCTCATCGCCCGGCTCTACATATTGACGGAGCCGGCGCTCATGCAGATCGGCTGGTTCGCCTGGGGCCATGACACCTTCATGCCCTGGAAAGAGGCGCTAACGGCCCGCGTGCGCTCCTCCTGGGTGTGGCGCGAGGGCCGCCTCTTCAAGCAGCGCGCCAAACGCGCCATCGCTGTGCAGGCGCACCGGTGGCAGCCCGCGATCCAGGTCTTAAAACCCACGCTGGCAGCCAGCCTGGCAGGCCTGCGCGCCCACGCTAGGCAGTTCGGTGCCCTGGTCAAGGAGCGCTGGACAACGCTGCGGTCAAACCTTTAGCCGCCGGCGATCGTCCTTCTCAGGGCGCGTTGGCTGGCCACGCCTTGCGATGGCCGGGTGAAGAGCAAATCCACGAGCCCCGTCGCCGTGGCGACGACCCCGACACACCCCGCTGCCTCGAGTTGCCCGAGTGGGGGAGACGCACACACGGCCTTGCATTGCGAGGCGCATGAGGTGAATTGGGCGGCGTTCCCGGACGCGCGTATCAATCCAGCATGTGGCTCACCCTGCCATCGGCGAGCTTGGGCTCAAACCAGGTCGACTTGGGCGGCATGATGTCGCCAGCGTCGGACACGGCAATGAGGTCGTCCATGGCCGTTGGGCAGAGGGCGAAGGCGACCGCCACCTCCCCGGAGTTGACGCGCCGCTCGAGCTCGCCCAATCCGCGGCCGCCGCCAACGAAGTCGATGCGCTTGTCGGTGCGCGGATCGCTGACGCCAAGGATTGGCTCGATCAAATTTTTGGTGAGCAGTGTGATCGGCAGCCGCCCGATTGGATCGGCAGCGCGGCTGAGGTCGGGCAGCAGCTTGAGTTGATACCAGCGCCCCGCAAGGAACATCCCAACTTCTGCGGCAGCGGCGGGCCGCACGGCGGACGGCGAAGGCATCACCGAGTAGCGGCTGGCGATCTCTGCGAGCAGCCGCTCGGGCGTTCGGCCATTGAGATCACGGATGACGCGGTTGTAATCGAGTATTGTCATTTCGTGGTGAGGAAAAATTACACTCAAAAAATAACTGTGCGATCCCCCGTGACCACGCGCGACCGCCACGCGCTGGGCCGCTGCCGAGCGGTGGTGACCGTCGGCAATGTAGAGGGCGGGCAACGCGTCGAACTTTGCCGTCAAATCGTCGATGACGGCCGCATCGTTGAGCACCCACAGTTCGTGGGTCACGTCGTCGTCGGCGGTAACCGCAACGTCCGGGTCGCGCTCAGTGGCGCGCTTCAGAGCGCGATCGATCTCCGGAGCGTGTGGGTAGGCCATCATCACCGGGCCGGTCTGAGCGTTGAGAGCCTCGATCTGCTTGACGCGATCGGTCTCCTTCACCGGCGTGGTAAGTTCGTGTTTCTTGATGCGATCCGAGGCATAGGCGGCGAGCGAGGCGACGCAGGCGATGCCGGTTTGACGCCCGCTCGTTGAAGCAGCGCGGTAGGCATAGAAGTAGGGGTTGGCGTCGCGCATCAGGATGCCCTCCCGACGCATGCGCCCCAGGTTTTCAGCCGCGGTGGCGTAGACGACTTGCGCGTAGGGATCGGTGCCATCGGGCAAGTCGATCTCGGCCTTGGAGATGTGCAGGAAGCTCCAGGGCTTGCCCTTGACCCGCTCGCGCGCTTCTGCGCTCGAGAGCACATCATAGGGGGGAGCGATCACGTCCCGGGCACGGGTCGGCACGGGACGAAGCGCACGAAATGGGCGGATGAGCGTCATGTTGAGCTCCCGGTCTTGTTGTGCCGCCCCCTTTAGTGGCACAACGGGCCGCTTGCAACGTCCCAACCACAGGGCCCCCGGCAGTTAGCCACTATGCTGCGCGGCGCGGGCAATCGCCTCGCGGAGCAATTGCCTGGCCTCCTCCGCGTCTCCCCAACCGCCCGTCTTGACCCACTTGCCGGGCTCCAGATCCTTGTAGTGCGCGAAGAAGTGCTGCACCTGTTCCAGCGTGATGCGCGGCAGGTCGGTGTAGTTGGCGACGTGCTCGTAGCGTTTGGTGAGCTTTGGGGTCGGGACGGCGAGGATCTTCTCGTCGCGACCGGCGTCATCCACCATCTTGAGCACCCCGATGGGCCGGACGTTGATGACGGCGCCGGGCACGATCGGGCGCGTGTTGGCCACGAGCACATCGATCGGGTCGCCGTCTTCCGACAGGGTGTGGGGCACGAAACCATAGTTGCCGGGATAGCGCATGGGCGTGTGCAGGAAGCGATCCACGACGAGAGTGCCAGCGGCCTTGTCGAGTTCGTATTTGATGGGCTCGCCGCCGATCGGCACTTCCACGATGACGTTCACGTCCTGCGGTGGATCGGCGCCCACAGCGATAGCATCGATGCGCATGGCGTATCCTTTGTGAAAAGCGTCTTGCAGAGCCACATCAGTTGAATTGCTGCTGCCCCAAGGCATAACTGATACCGATGACGTGTCCTCGGGATGAGAGAGCTATTGTTATCGCGGGGCCCACGGCCAGCGGCAAGTCTAGGCTTGCCCTGGCGTTGGCCGAGCGGTGCGCCGGCGTGGTGATTAACGCCGACAGCATGCAGGTTTATCGTGAGCTGAGCATCCTGACAGCGCGACCGACGGCCCAGGAGGAGGCGCGGGCGCCACATGCCCTATATGGCTTTGTCAGCGGAGCGGAGGGGTATTCGGCCGGACGCTATGCGGCCGATGCGGCACGCGCCATTGCCGAGGCCCGCTCGGGCGGACGCGTGCCCATTGTTGTCGGCGGGACGGGGCTCTACTTCAAGGCACTGCTCGACGGGCTCTCGCCCGTCCCGCCAATCCTACCCGACATACGGGCGCATTGGCGCGGGCAGGCTCTCAAGCTGCCGGCAGCCGAGCTCTACGCCATCTTGGCGCGCCGCGACCCCGTCACGGCAGCGCGGTTGATGCCCACCGACCCGCAGCGCATCGTGCGCGCGCTCGAGGTTCTGGACAGCACCGGGTGGTCGCTCGCCGAGTGGCAGCGCACGCCGGGCGAGCCCGTGCTGGTCGAGCGCGAAACGGTTCGATTGCTGGTGCTGCCGGATCGGCGCACGCACGCAGCCGCCATCGACGCGCGCTTTGATGCCATGTTGGCCGCCGGTGCGCTCGAGGAAGTGCGCCGCCTGCTGGCGCTGGGCCTCTCCGATGAGCTGCCGATCATGCGCGCCCTCGGGGTGGCCCCCCTGGCAGCCGCAATCGCTGGCAAGCTCGCACTGGGCGAAGCCGTGGCGCGTGCCAAGGCGGAGACGCGGCAATTCTCAAAGCGCCAGGGCACTTGGTATCGGCGCAATATGATTACGTGGCGACCGATTTTTGCGCAACAAATGAAAAATTCAGAAGCCATAGACTTATCGTTTATTGGCGCTTAGGCATTGACCCTGCACCATCGCGCCGATAGGGTCCCGCAGCCCAGTGGCGGGCGCAAGGGAGTGCATTTAGCCATGGCACTGAACATGACGGGCGCCGAGATGGTCATCCGCGCCCTGGCCGATCAGGGGGTTGAGCACATCTTCGGCTATCCCGGCGGCGCCGTGCTGCCGATTTACGACGAGCTCTTCCAGCAGGAAAAGGTCAAGCACGTGCTTGTGCGTCAAGAGGGTGGCGCCGTGCATGCTGCAGAAGGTTACGCCCGCTCGACCGGCAAGGTCGGCGTGGTGCTCGTGACCTCTGGCCCCGGTGCCACCAACGCGGTCACCGGCCTCACCGATGCGCTGATGGATTCCATTCCGGTCGTGTGCATCACCGGACAAGTGCCAACGCACCTGATCGGCAACGATGCCTTCCAGGAGTGTGACACCGTGGGCATCACTCGCCCTTGCACAAAGCACAACTGGCTGGTGAAGAATGTGGCGGATCTGGCGCGCGTCCTGCACGAAGCGTTTTACGTCGCCCGCACGGGCCGCCCGGGTCCAGTTGTCGTCGACATCCCGAAGGACGTGCAGTTTGCCACGGGCACCTACACCGGCCCCAAGGACGTCCGCCACAAAACCTACCAGCCGCGGGTCAAGGGTGATGCCAACGCCATCGCCCGCGCCGTGCAGCTTATGAGCCACGCGCGCAGGCCCGTGCTCTACACCGGCGGCGGTGTCGTCAACTCGGGCCGCAAGGCCAGTCAACTCCTGCGCGATCTGGTGCGGCTCACGGGCTTTCCCGTCACGTCCACGCTGATGGGCCTTGGTGCCTTTCCGGCATCGGGTAAGGAGTGGCTCGGCATGCTCGGCATGCATGGCACTTACGAGGCCAACCTTGCTATGCACGACTGCGATGTCATGGTTTGCATTGGCGCGCGCTTCGACGACCGTATCACCGGGCGCACCGACCAGTTCTCACCGCGGTCCAAGAAAATCCACATCGACATCGACCCCTCCTCGATCAACAAGAATGTCAAAGTGGACGTGCCGATTGTCGGTGACGTCGCCTACGTTTTGGAGGAGTTGATCCGCATCTGGAAAGCCAATGCGGCCACGGTCGACAAGACGGCGCTCAAATCCTGGTGGGGTCAGATCGACAAGTGGCGGGCTAAGAAATGCCTGAGCTACAAGAAGCTCGAAGACGTGATCATGCCCCAGTACGCCATCGAGCGTCTCTATGCGCTCACGCGCGATCGCGACGTCTACATCAGCACCGAGGTCGGGCAGCATCAGATGTGGGCAGCGCAGTTCTTCCGGTTCGAGGAGCCCAACCGTTGGGTGACCTCCGGGGGCTTGGGCACCATGGGCTACGGCTTGCCTGCCGCCATTGGTACACAAATAGCGCATCCGAAAGCGACGGTGATCGACATCGCCGGCGATGCCTCAATCCTCATGAACATCCAGGAGATGTCGACGGCGGTGCAGTTCCGTCTGCCGGTAAAGGCGTTCATCCTCAACAATCAGTACATGGGCATGGTGCGGCAATGGCAGCAGCTGTTGCACGGCAACCGCATCTCGCACAGCTACACCGATTCGCTGCCCGACTTTGTCAAACTGGCCGAGGCCTACGGCGGCATCGGCATGATGTGCAACAAGCCCGCCGACCTCGATGATGCGATCCTGGCCATGCTTAATGCCCCCCCTGACAAGCCGGTGCTTTTCGACTGTCGCGTTGCCGCCCTCGCCAACTGCTTCCCCATGATCCCCTCGGGCAAAGCCCACAATGAGATGCTGCTGGGCGAGGAGGTGAGCGAGGAGGAGATCAACAAGGCGATCGGAAAGGAAGGCAAGGTGCTGGTGTGATCCCGAGCAAGCAAGACTGCAAACCCCAGCAGGTATCCAAGCGCCCGAGGGTGAGCGCTAGCCGGCGTGGCGAGCGCTCACCAGAGGCATCGTAAAGAGCAAACCGAATGCCCAACAGCCAACCCGGTTCTGCCTATTTTCTCGATGAGCGTAGGCAGACGCCCGAGACGCATACTTTGTCAATTCTGGTCGACAACGAGCCGGGCGTATTGGCGCGCATCGCCGGGCTGTTCTCGGGTCGCGGCTATAACATTGATAGTCTGACGGTGTCCGAGACGGAGCACGAGAAGCACCTGTCGCGCTTCACGATCGTCACCACCGGCACACCAATGGTCCTGGGACAGATCAAGAACCAACTCGAACGGCTGGTCAACGTACATCGCGTGGTCGATCTGACGGTGGCCGGTGAGCCCTTGGAGAGGGAGCTCGCGCTTATCAAGGTTGTGGGGACTGGCGAGAAGCGCATCGAAGCCTTGCGGCTCGCTGGCATCTTTCGCGCCAGCGTGATCGACGCCTCCACGGAGCATTTCGTGTTCGAGATCACCGGACGCAGCTCTAAGATCGAGCAGTTCATCTCAATCATGACGGAACTTGGCCTGGCCGAGGTCTCGCGCACCGGCATCGCCGCCATCGCGCGCGGGTCCAAGGGCATGTGACCAACGCATAACCCGGACGGGCGGGGCCACCCGCGTTCGTTGCGTCGGTCGCGAAGGGTCTTGAGTGCGAGCGTAGGCGGTGGCATAGCTCGCTGGGGTCGTCACATCCGTTCACACAAAGTGACTGGTTCGGTGTTGGCGCGGGCGCTATCTCCTCGGCCTTCGCAGAAGGGGGACAGCCATGACCTACGAGAAGCTCGCGCTTTTGCGCGCGCTCGTTGCGCGGCCCAGTCGGGAAATTGCGCCCAGCGTTCAACCCATGTTGGATGAGCTCTGCAAAGCCGGATACGTCATCGAGGACGCCGTGTCCGGGTGGACCGCGACGGCGGCGGGATGCCAGGTCGTGGAAAGCTTGCGCCCGCAAACGGTACGGGCGGAGAGGCGCAACTGACGCAGACCGTGTAACCCTTGCCCATGCGCCATCGAAGGCTTGCCTTTACCTCCCCCGAACGGGCCCCGAACGGGCTGTGAACCGCCGATCCCCGGATCAGGTCGACAAAAGATCTTGCCGCCACCTGCGCTGATCCAGGCCGAGGCATGGATCTCCCTACGATTTTCGATAATCCCGGTTGACACATCGCAGTTGTCCCCTGTTGTCATGGCACGGGCGGCACTCGCCGCGGTTCAGCGCGCCATCGTTGGCTGCCGCGCCAGGTTCTATCGGGCTCTGCTTCGGCCGGGGTGAGGGCGCGAGCCCAACGCCCCGCACGGGTCCCTCATAACAGCCGCCCGCCGACATCCGACGCTGGCGCAAGGAGGAAAGGCATGGTCTGGCGTCTCATCGGCCACTACGATTCTCCGTTCGTGCGCCGTGTCGGCGTCTCCCTTGAGGTGCTGGGAATTCCCTTTGAGCGCCAGTTGCTCTCGGTTTTCAGCGACGCGGATCAAATGCGCGCCCTCAATCCCCTGGTCCGCGTACCCGCGCTGGTGCTCGACGAGGGCGAAACCCTCATCGACAGCACGGCAATCCTCGACCATCTGGACGAAGTGGTGGGGCCCGAGCGCGCCCTCTTGCCCTTCCGCGGCAAGCCGCGCCGTGACGCGCTCAGGATCCTGGCGCTGGCAACCGGTCTCGGGGATAAGACCGTTGCCATCGCCTACGAGCGGCGCAAAAGCGTCGATAAGGTCGATGAAAGCTGGATCGACCGCTGCCAGAGCCAGCAGGACGGCGCACTTGCGGCGCTGGAAGAGGGCTGTGCGTCTGGCGCGTTGACCGGCCCGCGGTTGTTGCAACCCGAGATCACCGTCGCGTGCATGCTGGGCTATGTTCGCTTGCGGCAGCCTGCTGCGCTGCGCGCCGGCCGCTACCCGGCCCTCGAAGCCTTGTCGAGGCAGGCAGAAGCCAATCCCGCCTTCGTTGCCTGTCGGCCGCGCCCGCAGGAGATCGGGGGGACGACCGAGGAAGCTTCGCGTGCGCTTTTGCGCTTGCTAGGTGACCAGCAAAGCCGCTAGGCCTGGGCCACGCCCGTCTTAAGCGTCTGCCAACCAGAGTCCCGGGGTCTTCACCATGCGCGTTTATTACGATCGAGATGCCGACATCAACCTGATCAAAGGCAAAAAGGTGGCTGTCATTGGCTACGGCAGTCAGGGGCACGCGCACGTGCTCAACTTGCGCGACTCCGGCGTGAAGAACGTGGCGGTCGCGCTGCGTAGGACCTCGGCCGGTGTCGCCAAGGCGGAGAAGGAAAAACTCAAGGTGATGGAGGTGAATGAGGCCGCCAAATGGGCCGACGTGATCATGGTTCTCACGCCCGACGAGCTGCAGGCCGACATCTACAAGGACCATCTTCGCGACAACCTGAAGGACGGGGCCGCGCTGATGTTTGCGCACGGCCTCAACGTGCACTTCAATCTCATCGAGCCGCGTGCCGACCTCGACGTCGGCATGGTAGCGCCCAAGGGACCTGGTCACACCGTGCGCTCCGAATACGTGCGCGGTGCCGGGGTCCCTTGCCTGCTCGCCATCCACCAGGACAGGAGCGGCAATGCGCATGATCTCTTCCTCTCTTATGCTGCAGCGATCGGTGGTGGTCGCGCCGGCATCATCGAGACCACCTTCAAGGAGGAATGCGAGACCGATCTCTTCGGCGAGCAGAGCGTGTTGTGCGGTGGGCTCGTGGAACTGATGAAGGCAGGTTACGAGACCCTGGTGGAGGCGGGGTATGCGCCGGAGATGGCGTATTTCGAGTGTGTGCACGAGGTGAAGCTGATCGTTGACCTGATCTACGAGGGTGGGATCGCCAACATGAACTACTCGGTCTCGAACACGGCCGAGTACGGCGAATACGTGTCCGGTCCGCGGGTTATCAACGAGGCAACGCGCGCCGAGATGAAGCGCATCCTGCGCGACATTCAGAACGGTGCGTTCACTTCCGACTGGATCCGCGAATGCAAGGCCGGCCAGCCGCGCTTCAAGGCCACTCGGCGCCTCAATGACGCTCACCAGATCGAGGAGATCGGTGCCAAGCTGCGTGCGATGATGCCCTGGATCAAGGAGCGGGCGCTGGTGGACAAGACCCGCAACTAGGCGCGCTGAAGTCGAGGGGCGCGTTTGGCTTGGGCCGGCCCCCCTTGTTTCTCATGGATCTGGCACGTGCTGGCACATAATTGTGGGTCATGGTTCTGGGACATGGTTCTGGGACATGGTTCTGGGAAATGTTTCTGGGAGATGGCTCCCTGGCGCATGCAAGTGGCGTTGAGCGACGCGGCCGGCTTTTTGCGACAAATGGCCTATCCACCAAACCGGAACCTGGCGCGAGCATCGGCTGAAGCCTGGAGCAACGCGAGAGGGCAGTGATGCTTCGGCCCGGTCTGCTGCTTGATCGCGATGGTGTCATCAACGAAGAGATCGGTTACCTGCATCGCATAGAGGATTGCCGTTTCATCGATGGGATTTTCGAGATGACGCGGGCCTTCGCCAGACGCGGATTTGCGCTTGCCATCGTCACCAACCAGGCGGGGATCGGCCGCGGCCTATACGGCCTCGATGCGTTCGAAACTTTGATGCGCTGGGTGCGCGATACGTTTGCGCACCATGGGGTGACCATCGATGCCGTCTACCACTGCCCCGATCACCCGAGCTATGGCATCGGCGCTTACCGTCGCGAGAATTCCTGGCGCAAACCGGGTCCGGGGATGCTGTTGCAAGCCGCTGCCGATCTCGGCCTCGACCTCGCGCAAAGCTGGTGCATCGGCGATCGGGCCTCCGACCTGGAGGCGGGCCGTGCCGCCGGCGTCGGTACGCTGGTGCTCCTCGATCGCAGCGTGCGCGGGCTGGCCCGCGGCTGCGCCCACTGGGTGGCTGGGTCGCACAGCGCAATCGTGGAGTTGCTGGAGATTGATGGGCGACCGGCCGTGGCCACATGAGGGATCGCTTTGCGCACGATCAACGCACCGTTCGGCGCGCTCACAGTGGGCGCGCCTGATGGACGGGCTGCGCAGCGATTGGGCGGTTCGCTTGTCGCGAGCGCGGCAGGCAGCGCGCGGGTGTGGCCCTTTTTCCGTTGCGGCGGCAGGATAGCTTGTAAGCTCCAATCCCGTTTGGCCGCACAACCCCGGAGATCCTTGCCATGACCAGAAGCGTGCTCGGCATCGTGGGCGGCAGTGGGCTCTACGACATTCCAGCGCTGGCGGACGTGCACTGGGAGGATGTGCGATCGCCCTGGGGGACGCCCTCCGACCAGATCCTCTTCGCAGAGCTCAATGGACTGGCGATCCGATTCCTGCCCCGCCACGGGCGCGGACACAAAGTGCCGCCGTCGGCGATCAACTTCCGCGCCAACATCGATGCGCTCAAGCGCACTGGTGTCACCGATCTGCTATCGGTGTCGGCCTGTGGATCGCTGAAGGAGGAGCTTCCACCCGGACATTTTGTGCTGGTCGACCAATTCGTCGATCGCACGTTCGCTCGCGAAAAGAGCTTTTTCGGACCGGGATGCGTCGCGCATGTGTCAATGGCCGATCCGGTGAGCCCGACGCTGGCCGATTTCGTCGAGGCCGCGGCTAAAGCGCAGAAGATCGCGTACACGCGCGGCGGTACCTACCTCGTCATGGAGGGGCCGCAGTTTTCCACGCGCGCGGAGAGCAACCTTTACCGTAGCTGGGGCTGCGACGTCATCGGTATGACCAACATGCCCGAGGCCAAACTCGCTCGCGAGGCAGAAATCTGCTACGCCACGCTGGCGATGGTCACGGACTACGACTGCTGGCACGACGCGCACGCCCACGTCGATGTGGCCGCCGTGATCAAGGTTCTCGATCAGAACATCGACAAGGCGCATGGACTGATCGAGCGGCTGGCCCGCGATTTTCCGCGCGAGCATCCGCCATGTGCGATCGGCTCCGACCGCGCGCTCGATGACGCCATCATCACACCTCCCGTGGCGCGCGATCCCGCGCTCTTGGTCAAACTCGATGCGGTGGCGGGGCGCGTGCTGCAAAGACGGCCCTAAGGTGCGTGGTCGCGGTATCAGCGCAAAAGTGGCTAGCGCACTTCGGAAAGGAACGACAATTGGCCGTCGTGCGCTCGACCGTGCTGATCGACAAGGGCGGTTGGATAGTCGCCGGTGAAGCAGTGGTCGGTGTATTGCGGTGCGCGCGGATCGCGCCGCTCGTGCCCCAGTGCCTTGTAGATGCCATCCACCGACAGGAACGCCAGGCTGCTAGCACCGATGAAGGTCCGCATTTCCTCCACGCTCATGTTGGCGGCCAACAGTTCGGAAGTGCGCGGCGTGTCGATGCCGTAAAAGTCGGGATGGGTAATAGGCGGGCTTGATACGCGCAGGTGCACCTCGCGCGCGCCGGCCTCGAACATCATCTGCACGATCTTGCGCGAGGTGGTGCCGCGCACCACGCTGTCGTCGATGAGCACGATGCGGTTGCCGCGTACTGCAGAAGCATTGGCTGAGTGCTTGAGTTTAACGCCCAGCTGACGAATGCGCTGTTCAGGTTCGATGAAGGTGCGCCCGACGTAGTGGTTGCGAATGATGCCAAGCTCGAAAGGGATGCCGCTTGCTTGGGCGTAACCGATGGCCGCCGGAACCCCCGAGTCGGGGATCGGGACGATAGCGTCGGCATCGGCCGGCGCTTCGCGGGCGAGTTGCGCGCCCATTTGCTTGCGCAAGTCATAAACGTTGCGGCCGCCGACGATGGAATCGGGCCGCGCAAAGTAGATGTACTCAAAGATGCACGGCCGCGCCGGGCGCCGCGGAAACGGGCGATGGCTCTCCAAGCCGTCGGCCGTGATGGTGACGATTTCGCCGTTTTCAATCTCGCGGACGAGCTCGGCGCCGACGATATCAAGCGCGCAGGTCTCTGAGGCCAGCACATAGGAGGAGCCCAGACGCCCCAGCATCAGGGGACGAATGCCGATTGGATCGCGCGCGCCGATCATCATGTCATTGGTGATGCACACCAGGGCGTAGGCGCCCTGGATCTGTCGCAGCGCCTCAACGAACCGTTCGATGATGCGGCGGCGCTGCGAGCGGGCCATGAGATGGAGGATGACCTCGGTATCCGAAGTCGATTGACAAATAGCGCCAGAAGAAATGAGTTCGCGCCGCAAGGTGCGTGCGTTGGTGAGGTTACCGTTGTGGGCGAGCGCGAAGCCGCCCGTGTCGAGATCGGCAAACAGCGGCTGCACGTTGCGCAGGATGGTGTCGCCGGTCGTGGAGTAGCGGTTGTGGCCGAGGGCGATATGGCCCTTGAGCCTGCCGATCACTTCGGCCTTATTGAAATTGTCACCGACGAGGCCGAGCCGGCGCTCGGAATGGAAATGCGCCCCGTCGTAGGTGACGATGCCGGCCGATTCCTGGCCGCGGTGCTGGAGGGCGTGCAGGCCAAGTGCGGTGAGCGCGGCCGCGTCCTCATTGCCGAAAACGCCGAACACGCCGCACTCTTCCCTGAGGCGATCGTCGTCGGCAGGCGACGCGCTGGGCTCAGCCCGCGCTTCACCCGCATCGCGTGCAAAGTCCATCGCACAGCCTCCAGCTCCGGCTCAGGCCGCCGGATCTACGCCGGCGCCGCCGCCAGACTCAGGGCTCCTTGGCCCCGGAGCCCCCCCATATAGGACAACTTGCACCCGTTCGCCACCGGCGGCGGCGCTGCGGCTGCCATCCATGTGGACATTATGGCCTTGCTGCTGTTCCGGCCCCATCAGGGAGGGCGGAACGAGGCGCTGGAGGATGATGCGCAGCGAATCGCCGGCGGATTTGATGTAGGGCCGCGACACCGCATCGCGCACCCAAGGGTACTGCTGCTCCGGCTTGTCGACGAACGCTTCGTAAAACATGAAGGGGATCACCACCAGCACGAAGCCTCGCGCCAGGCCGAAGGCCAGCCCCAGAATGCGGTCGATGGCGCCAACGCGGCTGTCGAGGACGGTATCGGAGATTCGCGAAGTGATGAGATGAACGACGATCAGCACCACCAAGAAGATGAGCCCGCCAATGCCGACCTGGGCCACCAGCAGCGGGGCATGGAATTGGTCGGCGACCTGCTGCGCCTCGGGCTTGAATTTGAACACGAAGTAGACACACGCCGCCGCGGCGGCGATCCAGGAGAGAATGGACAGAATTTCACGCGTGAGGCCACGGTACATGGCGACAATGCCTGAGGTGGCGACGATGGCGATGAGGGCGGCATCGAGATAGGAAAACCCACCGATCATGACTTGGTCCCCTGCTGGTCTTTATCCCTCGCAACGCCCTCTACAAGCCCAGTATCTTGGCGAGTTCCTTCACATGGGCAACACGCAGAAGGCTAAGCTTGAGCCCGGACGCATCGAGATCCCCGGCGGCCGGGAGGACGACGTCCCTGAACCCAAGCTTATAGGCTTCCTTGAGGCGCGCGAGCATGTGACCGGCCGGTCTGACCGCACCCGAGAGGCTGATTTCTCCGAAGTAGACCCGCTCCGCCGGGAGCGCAACATTGGATATTGACGACAGCAGGGCGGCGGCTGCGGCCAGATCGGCAGCGGGCTCGGTGATCTTCAGGCCACCGGCGACGTTCAAATAGACGTCGTGCTGCGCGAAAGGGATGCTGCAGCGGGCGTCGATGACGGCCAGCAGCATGGAGAGGCGGTTGGCGTCCCAGCCGACCACCGCCCGCCTCGGCGTACCCAGGCCTGAGGGAACCACCAGCGCCTGGATTTCAACCAGGATCGGGCGGGTGCCCTCCATGCCCGCAAACACCGCCGAACCGGGGGTGGCGGTCAGGCGGTCGCCCAGGAAAAGTTCGGAGGGGTTGGCAACCTCGCGCAGGCCTTCTGGGGCCATCTCGAACACACCGATTTCCTCGGTGGCGCCGAAGCGGTTCTTGGCTGCGCGCAGGATGCGAAAGGCGTGGCCGCGGTCGCCCTCGAAGGAGAGGACAGTGTCCACCATGTGCTCAATCACCTTGGGTCCTGCCATCTGCCCGTCCTTAGTCACGTGGCCAACCAGCACCAGGGCGGCGCCCTGGGCCTTGGCATAGCGAATGAGGGACTGGGTGGTGGCGCGGACCTGACTCACGGTGCCGGGTGCGGCCTCGAGCCCGTCGGCCCACAGCGTCTGGATCGAATCGACCACGACAAGATCGGGGCGCTTGCCCTCGGCCAAGGTTGCCAGAATATTGGCGAGGTTGGTTTCGCACGCGAGCGACAGCGGTGCATCACACAGGCCCAGGCGCTCGGCCCTCAGCCGCACCTGCGCCGCGGCTTCTTCGCCCGAGAAGTAAATGGCACGGCGACCGGCTTTCGCAAAGGCGGCGCCCAGCTGGAGGAGCAGCGTCGATTTGCCGATGCCGGGCTCCCCCCCGATGAGCAGCGCCGAGCCGGGCACGACGCCGCCGCCCGTGACGCGGTCAAGCTCGGCGAGCCCGGTGGGAATGCGCACGATTTTGGGCGCGCCGCTGACGAGCGTTTCGAGGGCGACCGCGCGCCCCCTGGAGGCGCGTGCCAGGCCAGAGCCCGGCGGAGCCACCACATCGGCCTCTTCGCTCAGCGTGTTCCATGCGCCGCATGCTGCGCAGTTGCCGGCCCAACGGGAAGCGGCGGTACCGCAATTCTGGCACACGAACTGGCTCTTGGCAGGCTTCACCATTGGCCTGGGCTCCCATCCCAGCACTTAACCGACAGTCGTGGCCTGGAAACCCAATTGCTACAGGGAGCCGGCGGCGCTTTGGACCTTGGGCGGCTGTGGGTCTCCATGGCCGCCCGGTCCGGCGTGCGCCGGGGCTCTGCGACATCTAGACCCCGGTCCCCTCATACACGCGATAAACCCGCTGACCCAGACGCGACAGCAGCTCGTAGCCGATGGTGCCGGCTCGGTCCGTGAGATCGTCGACCGTGACACGGTGGCCCATCACCTCAACCCAAGCGCCGCGGCGGGCGAGTTCGGGCGGTACTTCGGTCACGTCAGCGGTGATGAAATCCATGGAGACGCGGCCGACGATGGGCACCGGGTAGTCCCCGATGTAGCCGACCGGACCGGCTTCGCCGGTCGCCACGCTCAAGGCCCGCAGAAACCCGTCCGCATAGCCCACGGCAATGGTGGCGATGCGCGAGGGTTTCGCGACCTTGTAGGTGGCACCATAGCCGATGGATTGACCCGGGCTCACCTCCCGCACCTGCAGGATCTTGGCGGCGAGCCGCACCACCGTCTGCATGGGATTGGGCTTATTCTCGTGCGCTCGGCCGCCGTAGAGCGCAATGCCGGGCCGCACGAGATCAAAATGATAGGGCTGGCCCAAGAACAGGCCGCCGGAATTAGCAAGGCTCGCCGGCGCGGGCGGAAGCTTGGCGCGCAGCGCTTCAAAGCGCAGGCGCTGGCGCTCGTTCATGGGGTCCTCGGCGTGGTCCGCACAGGCCAGATGGCTCATGACGAGCGTGGTCTCGAAGGCCGACAATAGCTCGGGAGACGCCGCCAGCTCTTCAAGCTCGCTCTCGGGCATGCCGAGACGGTTGAGCCCGGTGTCGATGTGGATGGCCGCGGCCATGCGCCGCCCTCGCGCGCGGCAATAGGCGGCCCAATCGCGCACCTCGGGAAGGCTCGCCAGCACGGGGCGCAGGTCGAAACCGGCATAGTGGGGCTCGGCGCCCGGCAGCAAGCCATCCAGCACGTAGATGGTGGCGCCAGGCTGCACTTCGCGCGCCGCGCGGCCTTCGTCCACGCTGGCGACGAAGAACGTCTTGCAACCTTCACTGGTGAGGGCTTTGGCGATGGGTGCCAGTCCCAGGCCATAGGCATCGGCCTTGAGGACGCCAGCGCACTCAGCGCGGCCGGAGGCCTGGTTGAGCCGAGCCCAGTTGGCGCGCAGTGCATGGAGGTCAACGGTGAGGACGGCACGCGCGGATAAGGGAACGGGGACCCGCGGATAAGTCGGGACAGCGACGGGTCCTGCATCCCGCGACATCACCCGCGCCGCTCCGGCACGTATTGATCGCGGGCCAGATCGGAGAACCGGGTGACGTTGCCGTCGAACTGCAATGCCACGGTGCCAATGGGACCGTGCCGTTGCTTGCCGATGATGACCTCGGCCCTGCCGTTGACGAGCTGCATCTTGGCCATCCAATCTTGGAACTCGATCGTTCCCTCCGCCGGCTTCAACCGCTCCAGATAATACTCCTCCCGAAACACGAACAAGACAATGTCGGCGTCCTGTTCGATGGAGCCCGATTCGCGCAGGTCCGAAAGCTGAGGGCGCTTGTCCTCCCGAGCCTCGACCGCGCGCGACAGCTGCGATAGCGCCAAGATGGGAATGCTGAGCTCCTTGGCAAGCGCCTTGAGCCCAGTCGTGATCTCCGACACCTCCTGCACGCGATTGTCACCTTTCTTGGATGTGCCGGTCATCAATTGCAGGTAGTCGACCACAAGCAGGCCCAGGCCCTGCTGGCGCTTGAGCTTGCGCGCGCGGGCGGCGAGCTGGGCGATGGAAAGGCCACCGGTCTGATCAATAAAGAGGGGAATGGAAGCCATCTCCTGGCTCACCTCGACGAGCCGTTTGAACTCGCTCTCGTCGATCATGCCCCGGCGGATCTTCTCGGAGGGAATGCCGGCCTGCTCGGAGAGGATGCGGGTGGCAAGCTGCTCGGCCGACATTTCGAGCGAGAAGAAGCCCACCACGGCGCCGTCGTGCCCGGGATCATCGTGTCCGGGATCCCCGGCAGGGAGGCCGCCGTTGCGGGCGATGGACTGCGCGCGCGCCCGGGCAACATTAAAGGCGATATTGGTGGCAAGCGCCGTCTTGCCCATCGACGGTCGACCGGCCAGCACGATGAGGTCGGAGGGTTGCAGTCCGCCCATCTTGGCATCGAGCCCAGCAAAGCGGCTGGCGATGCCGGAGAGGTGGCCATCGCGCTTATAGGCGCTACCTGCCATCTCGATGGCCGTCGTGAGGGCATGATTGAAGGCGAGAAAACCCTGACCGTACTTGTCCGTCTCGGCCAACGAGAAGAGCCGTGTCTCGGCCTCCTCGATCTGCTCCTTGGGCGGAAAGTCGACCGGTGCATCGTAAGCGGCATTGGCCATATCCTCGCCGATCAAGATCAATTGTCGGCGGATGGCAAGATCGTAGATGGTGCGGCCATAGTCGCGTGCATTGATGATGGTCGCGGCATTGGCAGCGAGCCGGCCCAGGTATTGCGGTACGCTCAAGGTCTGATCGATCGGCTCAGCGGTCTCGAAGAACGTCTTCAGCGTGATGGGGGTTGCCTGCTTGCCCGAGGCGATCAGCTTGCACAGCGTTGCAAAGATCTGCTGGTGCAGGGGATCATAGAAATGCTGATCCTCAAGGAAGCCCGAGACGCGGTCGTGCGCCTCGTTGTTGACGAGGATGGCGCCGAGTAGAGCCTGCTCGGCCTCGATGTTGTGGGGCGCAGCCCGAAACGGGAGGGCTTCAGCCGCGCCAGCCTTGGCAGCGCCCTCAGCGGGCCTGCGGCGTGTGAGTTCGATCATGCAGCGCGAGGTAGGCGGATTCGCGTGCGCCCGGCAGCGAGAATTGCCCCGAAGCGCGCGCCTGCGCTTGCGTTTTCCTCGTTCTCCACAGAGGGCGGTTGCGACCGCGCAAGGCCAGCGCGCCTTGCGTTATGGCAGGCTCTCAGCGGGGCTGGCGATCCAGGTCCGATCATGGCCCCTATGATGGTCCCGATGATGCGCCCGATGTTGGGCCCGATCATGCGGCGATCATGGCCGCGGCGCGCCCCGGCGAGGCCCAGAAGGCCACCGCTGACAAGCTATTCGCCCGCCATGCGCGGGCGCTCCGCGCTTTCGTGCTCGATGATGCCGCGCTCGGCCTTGAACATGTAGTCGCGGGTAATCGGCAGGGCGCTCACGCGCTTGGCGAGCTGCACCTGGAATACCACGAGGTTTTGATGGCGGAAGGCCGCCTCGGAAGCAGCAAGGTAGAACTCCCACATCCGGCAGAACGTCTCATCGCGGATGGCCGCGGCCTTGTCCCAGTTGGCAAGGAAGCGCTTGCGCCAGGCGCGGAGGGTCTCGGCGTAGTGCAAACGCAAGACCTCCAGGTCCGTGATGATGAGCCCGGTGCGCTCGATCGCCGCCACCATCTCCGACAGCGCCGGGATGTAGCCGCCTGGAAAGATGTATTTGGCGATGAACGCGTTGGTGGCAGCTGGCGGTTCGGCGCGCCCGATGGAGTGGATCAAGGCAACGCCATCGTCGCTGAGCAGGTCGCGTACCTTGCGAAAGTAGGTTCCGTAGTGGTTCACGCCCACGTGTTCGAACATGCCCACTGATACGATCCGGTCGAAGCAACCCACGACCTTGCGGTAGTCCTTGAACTCGAACCGGACGGCGCGACCCAGGCCTTCCCTGCCGGCGCGCTCGCGCGAAATCTTGAGCTGTTCGTTGCTCAACGTGACGCCCGTCACATCGCAGTGGGCGACCTTGGCAAGATAGAGGGCAAGGCCACCCCAGCCCGAGCCCACGTCGAGCACACGCTGTCCGGGTTCGATGGCGAGCTTGGCGGCGAGATGACGCTTCTTGGCGAGCTGCGCTTCCTCCAGGTCTGCACCTTCCGTGAAGTAGCCGCAGGAGTACTGCCGGTCGGAATCGAGAAAGAGGTCATAGATGGCGCCATCGATGTCATAGTGGTGCGCCGCGTTGCGCCGCGCGCGGCCGGATGGATTGAATTGCTTTAACCGACGCAGCACGTAGCGGCCCGCAGCGAAACCGTTGGTCCAACCCGGCAACGGTCCGCCCTGGAGATTGACCAGCATGAGCTCGAGGAAATCGTAGATGCTGCCCTCGACCATGCTGAGACGGCCGTGCATGTAAGCTTCCCCCAGTGCCAGCTGAGGGTCGCGCACGAGCTGTCGCTCCAGTCGCCTGTCGGAGAGCCGCAAGGAGATGGCTGGTGGTGTGCCATCACCGTAGCGGTGGGCGGTGCCGGCCGCATCAATCAGAGTTAGCGCGCCGCGCCGGACGATGCGACGCAAGAGGATGTCGAGCAACGTGAACATGACGCAACACCACGCGATTGCGGCTTCGACCCCCTCTGTGCTCCGTGTTCGTAGTCTTTGATCCATTATACGGAAGTGGCGCAGTAGCGCTACTGGCAACGCTCAAGATCACTTGCTGACACAACACGAAGGATCCAAGGCGGGTCTCAGAGCACAACGCGCGTCGCGCAAGAAGGCTCCGGCAGCGCGCATGGCGTGCACTCCGGACGCAGATCTCCGCCCCAAGGCACGCAAGGCGCCTCGGGGGGACGAGCTCGCGCAGCTCACGTGAGGGCAAAGCACGCTGGCGCGCAGCGGCAGTGACGAGCCGCTGCAACCCTCAGCGCGGGTGGGTCAGGGCTGAGGCGTTTCTGGCCGCGTGGCCTCCTCGCCCTCGCCGCGCTGGCGCGCCAAGGCCTCGTCCTCAAACAGCGCATCGGGATTGAAGGTCTCGAGTTGGAGCGCCTCGTCTTTCACCACCGTCACGTCTTCGCCGCGCGCTTGCCGCTCGGCCTCGTCCTCGGAGCGCGCAACGTTGAGGGTGACTTGCACGATCACCTCCGGATGCAAGGCCACGCGCGTCGGGTGGAGGCCAAGCGTCTTCATGGGCCGGTCGAGGACGACCTGACGGCGATCGATATTGAACCCGCCGGCGGTCACCAGGTCGGCGATATCGCGCGTGGTAACGGAGCCGTAGAGTTGGCCGGTATCTCCCGCCTGCCGAATGGCGAGAAAGATCTTACCCGACAGCTTGGTTGCGACGGCCTCCGCGTCCTTCTTGAGCTCAAGGTCGCGCGCTTCGAGCTGCGCGCGATCCTTCTCGAAGCGCGCCTTGTTCTCAGGGGTGGCGCGCAGGGCCTTCTTCTGCGGCAGCAGGAAGTTGCGTGCGTAGCCATCCTTGACGGTGACCACATCGCCCATCTGGCCCAAGCGGCCGATGCGCTCCAGAAGGATGACTTGCATGATGTTGCTCCTGTTGGCGGAGGTGTTTCAGGATGGGCCCGGCGGTGTGCCGAGGCGGCGGGAAAGTTTCAGGGCGGGCTCGAGCAAGCCCGCGACCGTGAGCGCGAGGCCCATGTAGGGCCCAAAGATGAGGAGCCCCACGTAGACGATCCAGAGGAGCCATTGGCCGCGACCTCGGGCAATCGCGTGCATCAGGGAGAGGCCGGCGATCAAATAGGCAAAGAGCAGGGCGCCCGTAAAGCTGGTGCCGGCTACGCTAATGACGCCTGGGCCAAACGATGCAGCGACCGCCAGCGCGGAAAGGAGCACCAACCACGGTGGGTAGGCGAGTGCCGCCAGGTCGGGCCAATCGCGCGCGAGCCGCCCGGAGGCGCGGATGATGCGACCGGCAAGGTAGAGATTGAGCGCGAATATCGCCGTCCAATAGGCCGCGAGCGCACCGGGCAGGGCCGACACGAGGAACTCGGAGAGAGCCTCGATCTGCCGCTCGTCCAGAGGTTTCATGCCGAGCTCGGGGGCACGGGCGGAAAAGACGCGAAAGAATTCGCCCATCGGCGCGCGCAAAGGCTCATAGCTGCCGCCGATGAGGGGCAACACGACAACAGGCAGGGCGCCTCCATAAAGGGACACCGCCGCCAGGAGCCGGCCTAGCGGATAGAATTGCCGCGCTCCAGGATTTTGGGGCTGCGACCGGCTCAGGTAGGCCAGGTAGGGAAAGAGGGCAACGGGTAGGCCGAGCGCCAAGAAGTAGCCGGCTGAGAACGGCGGGCCGGCGAGCAGGCCCATCAGGAGGGCGCCCGCGACGGCTCCGGCTGCGGCTGGCAGCCATCCCCAACCGAGACCCACCAGCAGTGAGGGAAGCGGCGTGAGCACGAGCAGCAGGGTGCCCATGAGCGGCGCGCCGTGCGCTGCCGAATAGAACAGCAGCGCCGAGGCCAAACCGCCGCCGACACCGATGAAGAGGCTGAAGGGCATGGGTTGCGCTGTCCCGCCGCGGCGGTTAGGGGCGAGGCCGTTGGCGGCGCCGCCCCAACTGTGGGGACATCCCCCCTACTTGATCACGTAGGGCAAAAGCCCAATGAAGCGAGCCCGCTTGATGGCCTTGGCGAGTTCGCGTTGCTTCTTGGCGGACACGGCCGTGATGCGGCTCGGTACAATCTTGCCCCGCTCGGAAACGTAGCGGCTCAGCAGCCGCATATCCTTGTAGTCGATCTTGGGGGCCTTATCGCCCGAGAAGGGGCATGTCTTGCGCCGGCGATGAAACGGCCGACGGGCAGGGATGGTCGCGATCTCGGCCATGGCTCAGCTCTCCTCGGAGGGGGCTGCCGTCTCGCCATCGCGCTCGCGCGGCGGCCGTGGTCCCCGCGGGCGATCCCGATCACCGCCTTCGCGGTCGCGCCGGAAGCCGCCGCCCCCGCCACGATCGCCACGCAAGCCACCGCGGTCACCGCGGAAGCCACCGCGGTCGCCGCGGAAGCCGCCGCGGTCGCCATCGCGCCGATCGTCGCGGTCGCTCTTGCGCATTTGCACGGAGGGTTCGGTCTCGTGCTGCTCGACGCGAACCGTCAGAAAGCGGATGACGTCGGGGGACAGGCCCATGCGGCGCTCCATCTCGGCAATCGCGGCCGCAGGTGCGTCGATGTTCATCAGCGAATAGTGGGCTTTGCGGTTCTTCTTGATCTTGAACGCGAGGCTCTTGAGGCCCCAATACTCATTCTTGCCGACCCGCCCGCCGCCTTCGCTGATGACTTCGCTGTATTCCTTCGTCAACGCTTCGACTTGCGCCTGGCTGATATCCTGGCGCGCCAAAAACACGTGCTCATAGAGCGGCATAGGTTGGCCTTTCCTTCCGTCACTGCTCGCTCCGGCGCAAAGCCCCTTTTGGGCCCGCGGCACATCGGTGCACGGAAAGGCCCAAAGGACCCGAAAGAGCGGAGACACCGGGAGCCGGGCATTGCCCTGCCGTCCCGCCTGGGTGCGAGCCGGCCTCCCGTTCAGCCTCCAACCGGAGCGGGTGGTGCGGTTGTTATACGCAATTGCCTCGAGCGGGCAAGTGCAAAGGCAGCGGGCGGGATGGGGAGGCCGACGTGGCTCACACCGTGACTTGTCGCCAGTTCCCTCCGGAACTGCCGGTCGATCGGGAGGCCTATAGAAGGGGCTTGCGCTGAGCTTGGCATAGGCGTTCAGCTTGACAGCCAAGCCGGCGCTCGTGTCTAAGCGCACCCGCAAGTGGTGCAATCTGGTTCGGCCAATGACTGTTGCGTTCGTGTTCCCGGGACAGGGTAGCCAGGCGGTGGGCATGGGGGCCGAGCTGGCCAGGGCTTACGGGTCCGCCCGGGCGCTCTTTGATGAGGTCGACGCTGCGCTCGGCCAGAAGCTCTCCGAGATCATGTTCAACGGCCCGCTTGAGGTCCTGACGCTAACGGAGAACGCCCAACCCGCCCTGATGGCTGTGTCGCTTGCGGTCATCCGAGTGCTGGAGCAGGAGAAGGGTTTCCGCCTCGCGGACAAGGTAAAATACGTGGCCGGACACTCGCTGGGCGAATATTCCGCGCTCGCCGCAGCGGGCGCGCTCAAGGTGGCCGACGCGGCGCGCCTTCTGCGGCTGCGCGGCCAGGCCATGCAGGCGGCAGTGCCCGTAGGGCAGGGGGCGATGGCAGCGCTGCTGGGCGTCGGCAAGGAGGCTGGCGAGAAGCTTGCCGCAGAAGCCGCGCAGGGGGAGGTTTGCCAACTTGCCAACGATAATGAGCCCACGCAGGCGGTGATTTCCGGCGCCAGGGGTGCCCTGGAGCGGGCTGCGCAACTCGCCAAGGCGCACGGCGTGCGCCGCTTTATCGCGCTCAATGTCAGCGCTCCCTTCCATTGCGCCCTGATGCAGCCCGCGGCTGACGCCATGGCCAAGGCGCTCGCCGAGGTCGAGATCAAGGCGCCCGCAGTACCGCTCGTTGCCAACGTGCTAGCTGCCCCGATCAGGGATCCGGCGGCAATCCGCCAAGGCCTGGTGGAGCAAGTGACGGGCACCGTGCGCTGGCGCGAATGCGTGGCGCGGATGGCCGCCGACGGCGTTAACCACATCTATGAGATCGGCTCGGGCAAGGTGTTGGCTGGACTAGCCAAGCGCATCGTGCCGTCCCTCAACGCAAGCGCGGTCGGCACGCCACAGGACATCGATGCGATACTGCCGGCACTCACGGACGGCGCAATCGGGCTCAGGTGATAGGGGACGGGCATGTTCGAGCTCACAGAGAAGACGGCGCTCGTCACCGGCGCGACCGGGGGCATCGGGCGCGGCATTGCGCGCGCGTTGCACAAGCAGGGGGCAACTGTCGCCATCTCCGGGCGCCAAACCGACCGGCTGGAAAAGCTGGCCGCGGAGCTGGGCTCGCGCGTGCACATCTGCCCCTGCGATCTTGCCAGCAAGGCGCAGGTCGTCAAGCTCATCGACGAGGCGATCGGCAAGCTTGGCCGGCTCGATATCCTGGTCAACAACGCCGGGCTCACCAAGGACAATCTGTTTATGGTGATGAAGGATGATCAGTGGGACGATGTGATCGCCGTCAATCTGACCTCCACCTTCGTGCTCATGCGGGCGGCAACGCGCGCCATGATGCGCAGCCGGACGGGCTTTGGGCGCATCATCAACATCTCCTCGATCAGCGGCGTTATCGGCAATCCCGGCCAGGGCAACTATTCAGCCTCCAAGGCCGGCATAATCGGCATGTCAAAGTCGCTGGCGCGCGAGGTAGCCTCGCGCGGCATTACCGTCAATTGCATCGCGCCGGGCTTCATCTCAACGCCCATGACCGACGCCCTCAACGAGAAGCAGACGGCGGCGATCCGCGATGCCATACCGGCACAGAAGTTCGGTACCCCTGACGATATTGCGGCTGCAGTTGTCTATCTGGCATCGCCGGAGGCTGCCTACATGACCGGCCAAACGCTGCATGTGAACGGCGGATTGGTAATGGTTTGAGCACGCTAGCGGCAAAGGTTAATGCCGGGGACGGCCTCGTTTTGGAGCGCTGGTCAAGCCAAATGAAGTGTGTTAACGAGCCCCTGATTTGGGCGTGCAGCCTGGGGACGGAGCGTCGGCGGGCTTGCTGTGGCGCGCGAGTCGTGCGCAGCTGCGCTGTTCGGGCACGGTCCTTATGGTCCACCCGGGATGATCACGCATGAACACGGCATCAGCCAGCATCATCAGCCAGCATCAGCCAAAGAGCCGAGGGATAAACCGATGAGCGACGTCGCACAGCGTGTGAAGAAGATCGTGGTCGAGCACCTGGGTGTGGAGGCCGATAAGGTCACCGATAACGCCAGCTTCATCGATGATTTGGGCGCCGACAGCCTTGATACGGTCGAGCTCGTGATGGCGTTCGAGGAGGAGTTCGGTTGCGAAATCCCCGATGATGCGGCCGAGCAGATCCAGACTGTGGGCGATGCGGTGAAGTTTCTGGAAAAGCATGCCAGCGCCGCCTGACGCTGGAGGTCGGGCGCCGCTGCCCCCGCGCGCAAGAGCACGCGCAGCAGTTTGCGGCATCCGCGGCCGAAGCCGGAGGGTAGCTCAGGATCCCACATGTTGCGACGCGTCGTCATCACGGGCCTCGGACTGGTTACCCCGCTTGCCTGCGGAGTGGAGGCGAGCTGGTCACGGCTGATCGCCGGGAACAGCGGAGCGCGCCGCATCGAAGAATTCCCGGTTGACGATCTCTCCTGTCAGATTGGCTGTTTCGTGCCGCGCGGCCCGCTCAGCGAGGGCAAGTTCAATCCCGACGACTGGATGGAGCCCAAGGAGCAGCGCAAGGTCGACGACTTTATCGTCTATGCCATGGCCGCCGCCCAGCAGGCCATCGAGGACGCCGGCTGGAAAGCCGATACCGCACAGAAGCAGGAGTGCACCGGGGTCATGATCGGCTCCGGCATCGGCGGGCTCACCGGCATCGCTGAAACGTCACTGCTTCTCAAGGAAAAAGGCCCCCGGCGCGTCAGTCCCTTTTTCATCCCCGGACGGCTCATCAACTTGGCCTCGGGTTACGTTTCGATCCGGCATGGCCTTAAGGGCCCCAACCATGCGGTTGTGACCGCCTGTTCGACGGGCGCACATGCGATCGGCGATGCGTCGCGGCTCATCGCGCTCGGCGATGCCGACGTGATGGTAGCGGGGGGCACCGAGAGCCCCATCAGCCGCATCGGCGTCGCCGGGTTCGCCGCTTGTCGGGCTCTCGCGACGGCTTTCAACGACCGCCCGACCAAGGCGTCGCGCCCCTGGGACCGAGACCGCGACGGCTTCGTTATCGGCGAGGGGGCCGGCATCGTCGTGCTGGAGGCCCTGGAGCATGCCAAAGCGCGCGGGGCGCACATCTATGCCGAGGTGCTGGGCTACGGCCTCTCCGGTGATGCGTTCCATATCACAGCACCGTCGGAGGACGGCGATGGCGCTTATCGCAGCATGCGCATGGCCCTCAAGCGCGCCGGCATCGACCCGAGCGACGTGCAGTACGTCAACGCCCACGGCACGTCGACCATGGGCGACGAGATCGAGCTCGCTGCGGTCGAACGACTGTTCGGCAATCGCGCAGGCGAGCTTGCCATGTCATCGACCAAGTCGGCCGTCGGGCACCTGCTGGGAGCGGCGGGTGCCGTGGAGGCGATCTATTCGGTGCTCGCCATCCGTGATAACATTGCCCCGCCGACACTTAACCTCGACAACCCGTCGGTGGACACTGCCATCGATCTCGTGCCGCACAAGGCCCAGGAGCGCTCGATCGACACCGTGCTCTCCAACTCGTTCGGCTTCGGCGGGACCAATGCGTCCTTGGTGCTGCGGCGACTGGCGGCTTGAGGTCGCGAGCCACCCAGGCACCTCGTGTCGGGACCCGCGCGGGAATTGGCAGGGATTTTGAACCCAATCGGCGTTTGCCAATAGATCGTCCTTTCGCCACATTTCCCCTCAAGCTTCGGTTCTTGAATCGGCGGCTGGTGTGAGAACCGTGCGCGGCAGAGCTCGAAGGTGCGGGGTGTGCTTCGCAGGAGCGGATCATGAGAAACCGCCACCCGGCGGGCCAGCGGGATCCCTACCTTGCCCGAACGGGCAGTGCGCTGGCGCGCAGCCCCTCCGAGCGCCTGGAGCCCACCCGCCCGCGGCCCCCGCGCCGGCGCAACCAGGGCGCTAGGCAGTCGCGGCGAGCGCGCCCGCTCCTGCGCCTTGTGAACGGGCTCTTGACCTTCACGCTGGTGGTGATGATCCTCGCGGGCGCTGCCGCCTACGTGTTCGACGGCCAGCTCGATGCACCGGGCCCCCTGCAGCAGGCGAAGACCATCGCCATCCCGAAAAATGAAGGCACACTGGAGATCGCCGCGCGCCTGGAGCGCGAGGGCATGGTCACCGACCGACGGCTGTTTGTCGTCGCCTACCGATGGACGCAGCTCGCAGCGATGATCGAGGGTACCAAGCCGGCTCCCCTCAAGGCCGGCGACTACTCCGTGCGGCAGTACGCCAGCGTGCGACAGCTGATCGAACTGCTGAGCGAGGGCAAAACCTTGACGTACCGGGTGACGATCCCGGAAGGCCTTACGAGCTATCAAATCGTCGAACGTTTGAAGGCGGACCCCAACCTGTCCGGCGACATCCAAGCGGTGCCGCCGGAGGGTTCGCTGTTGCCCGAGACCTTCGTTGTCGAGCGCGGGATGCCGCGCCAGAGCGTTGTCGAGCGCATGCAGGCAGAAGCCCATAAGCTCATCGAAAAGGCATGGGCACATCGCAAGCGGGACTTGGCGATCAAATCGGCAGAGGAAGCCGTCATCCTGGCCTCGATTGTGGAGAAGGAGACGGGCAGAAGCGACGAGCGTGATCGCGTCGCGGCCGTGTTCCTCAATCGGCTGCGCCAGAACATGCGCCTGCAATCGGACCCGACCATCCTCTATGGGCTGAGCGGCGGCAAGACGGTGTGGAGCCGACCGATCCAGAAGCCCGAGATAACGCAGAAGACGACGCACAACACCTACCAGATTGACGGCCTGCCGCCGACGCCGATCTGCAACCCGGGTCGCGCTGCGCTGGAGGCCGTGCTCAATCCGGCCGATACGAAGGATCTTTATTTCGTGGCCGACGGCGCAGGAGGCCACGTGTTTGCCGAGACGCTCAAGGATCACAATGCCAACGTCCAGAAATGGCGTGCGACGGAGAAGGAGCTGAGGGGCAAGACCGTGTCACCCACCGCCAATGCGGGCTCGGGCGCGCCCGCCGCAAAGGCGCGTTCCGTCGTGCGCACCGTGCCTACGGCCAAGACGCCGCCCGACCCATCGGCCGAGCCTGCCACACCCGAGGCCAAGCAAAAGCGCTAGACGGCCGGCCTTCCTTGTTCGCGCGCGTCTGTGCGATTAAAGTCCCACGACCTTTGTTCCAGGTCGGAGTGCTGGCGCAAGGAGCTTCTTCACGTTTACCGACGCCGACATGACGATCAAGAGCATGACCGGTTTTGCGCGCTCGGATGGCGCTCTGGGTTCCCTCAGCTGGCACTGGGAGATCCGCTCGGTCAACGGGCGCGGTCTCGATCTGCGGCTGCGGCTGCCCCCTGGCCATGAGGGGCTGGAGGCGCGGATCCGCGAAGCCGTGGGCAGGCGCATCACCCGCGGCAGTCTCAGCATCAACCTGAACGTGAAGCGCAGCGAAGGCGAAACACGCCTCAAGCTCAACGAGGCCGCGCTTGCCCAGGTGCTTGCCGCGCTCGACGGTCTCGCGGCGCGCCTGGCGACGGCGCCGCCACAGCCCGAGGCGCTGCTGGCGATTAAGGGCGTGCTTGAGGTGGTCGAGCCCGAGGAGAGCGAGGCTGAGCTGCAGGCGCGCAACGCTGCCATGCTGGCAGGGTTGTCCGAAGCGCTCGAGGGCATGGTGAGGGCCCGCGAGGCGGAAGGGCGGCACTTGAGCGCCATCGTGTTGGAGCAGGTCGCCACGATCGAGCGCCTGGTTTCAAGAGTGGCCGCATCGCCGTCCCGGTCGCCGGAGGCGATCCGCCAACGCTTGAAGGAGCAACTCGAGCGACTGATCGAGACCGGCGCTCCCCTCGATGAGGGCCGCCTCTACCAAGAGGCCGCCTTGCTGGCGACGCGGTCTGATGTGGAGGAGGAGCTGAAGCGCCTCGGTGCCCACATCGCCAGCGCACGCGAGCTCATCGGTTCGGACGCGCCGGCCGGCAGGCGCCTCGACTTCTTGGCGCAGGAGTTCAATCGCGAAGCCAACACGTTGTGTGCCAAGTCGAACGACCCGGAGACGACGCGGGCCGGACTCGAGCTTAAGGCGGTCATCGACCAGATGCGCGAGCAGGTGCAAAACATCGAGTGAGCGGAACGGTGGCCGGCGCGGCGAGCGAGCAAGAGCGGAGCCCAGAAAGCCAAGCGGTGCGCGGGGCGCGGCGTGGGCTGTTGCTCGTGCTGTCCTCGCCCTCGGGCGCGGGCAAGACGACCTTGGCGCGGCGCCTGCTGGCGGCCGACCCCTCGCTGCGCATGTCGGTCTCCGTGACCACGCGTCCGCCGCGGCCCGGGGAGGTCGACGGCCGCGACTATCGTTTCATCGACCCTGCCGAGTTTGCCCGCCTTCAAGCTGCCGGCGAGCTTCTCGAATGGGCCGAGGTGCACGGCAATCTCTACGCCACGCCCGAGGCGGCCGTATTGGAGGCGCTGAAAGCGGGGCTCGACGTGCTCTTCGACATCGATTGGCAAGGTGCGCAGCAGATACGGGAGCGCATGGGCCAGGACGTGGTGAGCGTTTTCATCCTGCCGCCGGACGGACAGACGCTGGAGCGGCGTTTGCGCGAGCGCGCCCAGGATAGCGAGGACGTCGTGCAGCGCCGCATGGCGGCTGCGGCCACCGAAATCGGGCACTGGGGCGAATACGACTACGTCATTGTCAACGCGGATTTGCAAACGAGCTTCTCAGGCCTCGCGGCAATTCTGGCTGCCGAGCGGCTCAAGCGCGTGCGCCAGCCCGACCTCCCCGACTTCGTGCGGGCTGTGCTGGCGGGACTGTGAGGCCTCCGCCGTTGCCTCTAAAACTCTCTACTTTCCTGGCAGCCGCTCGAACACGTACGCGAGACGAGCGAAATCACGCACGCTCAGCGCTTCGGCGCGCAGCGTTGGCGCGATGCCCGCGGCAGCGAGCAGTGCCTCGGGCTCTGGGCTCAGCGCGCGCAGGCTCTGGCGCAGCATCTTGCGGCGTTGCCCGAAGGCAGCGGCGGTGACGGCGCCAAGGGTTGCGACGCGGCACGGCGGCGATGGACTATCGATGGGCGTGAGCTCAACGAGGGCAGACGCCACAGACGGTGTGGGCGTGAAGGCCTCGGGCTTGACGGTGAAGAGCAGGCGCGGGCGCGTGCGCCACTGGGCGATTACAGCGAGCCTACCATAGGCTTTGGAGCCCGGCGCAGCGACGATGCGCTGCGCTACCTCGCGCTGGAACATCAGCACCAGTCGCACATACCAGGGCGGCCAAGGTTCGCTCTCGAGCCAACCAATGAGCAGAAGGGTGGCGATGTTGTAGGGCAGATTGGCGGCCACGATCGGCTTGCTCGCGCCCTTGAGTGCCAGCGCTGACCAGCAGGCGACGAGGGCGTCGGCGTAGCGGACATCGAGGCGACCGGGATAGCGTTGGGCGATGGCCTCCAGGGCTGGGCGACAGCGTTCGTCGCGTTCCACGGCCACCACCCGCTCCGCGCCCTCCAGAAACAGCGCCCGCGTGAGCCCGCCTGGTCCGGGACCGATCTCGAGGACTGTGCAACCCTGCAGGGGCCCGGCTGCGCGCGCGATGCGCCGCGTCAAGTTGAGGTCGAGGATGAAGTTCTGGCCGAGGCTCTTGCGTGCGGTGTGGCCGAGGCTGCGGATGACCTCGCCGAGCGGTGGCAAGCCGTCGGGGCTTGCTGCCGGCCGCGCGATCATGGGCGCGAGGCGATGGGGGCTGCGGCGCGCCGTTGGCCGATGGCATCGGCCAGGCGGAGCGCGGCGATGAAGCTACCGGCTCGAGCCTTCCCGGTGCCGGCGAGGGCGAAGGCCGTGCCATGATCGGGAGACGTGCGCACGAACGGCAACCCCAGCGTGACGTTGACACCGCGGTCGAAGGCAAGCGTCTTGATGGGAACCAGCGCCTGGTCGTGATACATGGCCACGGCGGCGTCATAGGCGGTGCGCGCCTCGACGTGGAAGAGCGTGTCGGCCGAGTGCGGGCCCGTCACCGCAATGCCCTCGGCGGCCACGGCGTCGATCGCGGGCTTGATGACCTCGATCTCCTCGCGGCCGATGCGCCCGCCTTCGCCGGCGTGCGGGTTGAGGCCGGTAACGGCGATGCGCGGCCTGGCGATGCCAAAGTCGCCGGCGAGTGCCGCCGCGGTGATCCGCAGCGTTTCGGCGAGCCGCTGGCGCGTCAGCGCGTGCGGTACGGCGGCGAGCGGAATGTGTACGGTGGCCGGCACGACCTTCAGTTCCTCGGCCACCAGCATCATGACGGGCACGGGCCGCGCCGCTGCGCCGTGCCGCAGGGCCAGTTCGGCCAGGAACTCGGTGTGCCCCGGATAGGGCAGTTCGACGCGGTCGAGAGTGCGCTTAACAATGGGGTTGGTGACGATGGCGAGCGCCTCGCCGGCGCATACGGCGGCCACGGCTGCTTCGATGGCCGCGACGATCGCCCGGTCTTCCCCGCCCGGTGCGGACACCGGCACGGGCCAGACTGGCAGCGCGTGGGAAAAGACGTCCGCCGCCTCGGTGGGGTTGGCGAGCGTCTTGATGGGAACCTCAAGACCCAAGGTGTGCGCGCGCTCCAGCAGTACGTCCGGGTCGCCGTAAACCACGAAGTTTGGCAGCGCGTCCCGCTGCCGCTCGCGCCAACTCATCAGCGTGATATCGGGGCCGATCCCCTTGGGGTCGCCCATCGACACCGCGATCGCTGCCGGGCGCCCAGGCTCGCCTCTAGGTCGGCGCTGGCGGGGCGAAGGGCTCATCGCTTACACTTCAGCGGTACTCGATGTGGGCATCCTGCCGCAGGTCGCGCAGCTGGCGCTTCGCCATGATCTCAAATTCCTTCTGCGCCAACTCTTCTTGCGCCTTCTCCCGCTCCTTCTCGTCAGCCTTGATCGAGCGGCGACCGCAAACGGCGTAGATCTCGATGCCGCCCGCCGCCGTCGCCGGCGGCAGCACATCCCCATCGCGAGCATTGAGCAGCATCGAGCGCGTGGGCTCGGAGATGGCGCTGGGCTTGATGTACTTCAAGTCATCAAACCTGGCGTTGGCCTCCCTTGCGAGGCCACCCATCGCGTTACAGCCGCCGATCCTTTGGCGCAAGCCGTCGGCCTCGGCATACCGTTTGGCCAGAGCGGCCTGGTCCAGCTTGGCGGGCGTGGGCAGGGTGATCTTTTGTATCTGCAGCTCTACCGTGTCGGCCCCCGTTTCGCTGGCAGAGCTCGATATCATGCGATCGACGTCGCGGCTGTTGATGGAGATCTGCGAGGAGAATTTGCGACGCACGACTTCGCGCCAGGCGGCCTGAGCGCGGGTGCGCTCGTTCATCGTGGCAATGTCGACGCCCATACCCTTCAGATGTTGCGCGAACTGCTCCTCCGTCATCTTATTGCGATCGGAGAGCGTTTTCATCATGCGGCGGACGTCTGCGTCGCTGATCTCGATGCCGCCGCGCTTGGCCTCCTGCAGCTTGAGCCGCTCGTCGATCAACTCCTCCTGCGCCTCCTTCTTGAGCTTGGGCATCATCGCGGCGCGGCCCTCCCGCTGCAGCTGGTCGAGCATGTCGTGCTGCAGCTTCATGACGAATTCCTTCTGCACGGCCTGAGCCTGCTCCTTGTTCGTCACCTTTCGTTCCCGCATCAAGGCAGTGAGACGATCGTTAATTTTGGGGTCCTTGGTGATCTGCGCCCAGCGCGCCTCGGCTTTGGCCCTGAGCTCAGCGGTTGGGCCGCTCTCGTGCAGTGCGAGAAAGTTGGCCCGCTGCTGGATCTCATAGGCCGTAATCGGCTCGTCGTTGACGAGCAGGACGATGGCCTGCTCAGACCTTCCGGACTGGCTCGTTTTTTCGGCCTTGGCGGCGGGCGACTCGGCCGCGGCCTGGCGCGGTGGCGCCTGCGCAACGAGCCGCTCGGAAGCGGTGGCGGCCGCCACGCCGGCAATGAGCAGGCGGGCGAAGGGCAAGGCCAGACGATGGAGGGCAGAATAATGCATGGGAAGAGGCGTGTCCGGAGCGCCGAATCGAACCAACAATCTTACCGCCGACGCCCGTTGGCGGCCCCCCCGATTTCCACAGACAACCGTGGCGCCGGCATGGCGATGCGTACGCTCGCGGGGTGCCTAGGGACCGGGCGGGTGCGACGCGGGCCCGCGGGATGAACGGGGCGAGTTGGGTCGGGGCAGACTCGCCCGTCGGTGGCCGATTACAGCTTGGGTCCGAGATTCTGGTCTCCAAAGATGTGGGCGGCACCGTTGTAGCTATAGGAGCCGATATTCTTGAGCTCGAAGCGCAGCATTACCGTGCGATCGGGCGTGAGACCGAGCGCGGCGTTCTCCACGAACGTCTCGATGTAGGTGGCGCTCAGCACAAAGCATTCGTCGGCGTACTTGATCCCAACGGAATCTTGAATGCGCTGGTGCAGATCGAGGTCGTAGCGCATCGCGCCCAGCAAGCTCCAATTGGTCGTCAGCTTGAGGCCGAGCGTCGTCATGACCTCTTCCTGGCGATCGATCAGGCCGGTCACGGGGTCAAACCCTGTATAGGTGTAGGCGGCGGTGCCGGTGAGGGGCCCGTAGCTGGCGGTGATGCCTGTATCCTGACGACGCAGCGTCCAGTCCCTCTCGTCGAAGCGGGCCTGGCTGATGACGCCGAGGCCGGCGAATGGCGACAGGTAGATACCCGCAACGTAGTCAGATTGGTTCGTCTCCAGTCCGCTGATGGGAGAGAAGTTATACTTCAAGGTCGGATCGAGACCGGGGTCGGTGTAGGGGTTCACGCCCGCCAACTGGATGCTCTGGCCCACCACGGCACGCGCGTAAGTGCCATTGTTCCCTTGGAAGGTGTACTGCACGCCCAGGTTGGCGCGCGTGCCCGTCTCCATGCGGTCATAGCCTGAGAACTTGTCGATGTCGAACAGCAGCGTGTCGTCGAATACGAGGCTCTTGGCGTCCTCGTTGGGCAAGTGCGATTGGTCGACGGTATTCGGGCGCGCAATGATCTGCGCGGTTGGCGCGATCACGTGGGAGCCGAAGCTGGAATTGGCAACGAAGGGATAGGAGTAGAGCACGCCGGCGGCAGCGTTGCCCAGCGCCAGCGTATTATCCGAGAGCGGCGCAAGGGTGATGGGATCGATGCCGTTGTTGTAGTTGTAAATCTCCCCGCGCGCGTTGAGGAATGGCGTCCACACCTGCCCGATCGGGTCGATCATCTGCCGCCGCCAGTTGGCTTCGACTACGGCGATGTTGGTGTCGATCCCGTCCGAGCGCGTCATGCTGCGGGCGTGGGCGCTGAAGCTCAGTTCTCCGCCAACCACCGGGGAGCCAACAATGTAGTTGTAGTCGATGACCGGATGGACCCAGGAGTTTGAGTAGGGGGTGTCGGTGAGCAATAGGCCGCCGAACTGATAGAGCTTGGCGCTGAAGTAGTTGCGATCGCTCATGCCCTGCAGGTAGACGGTGTTGACGCGATCGGTCTGCAGGATCGAGTCAAGCTGGTAGAAGCGGCGGAAGCTGTCGTCGCTGTCCATGGTCACGTCCCACCCAAAACGCCACCACGAGGCCAGGGAGAACTGGCCCTTTGTCTGCACCGATCCGCGCCAGCCGGCGTCGCTCGCTCCCGAGACGCCCGTGGCATCGCGACCTTGATCGATGCCCCAGACGTTGACGGTGTACTCGCCGTTGTCCAGCCGATGCCGCCACTCGCCCTGCAGCAGCGTGCCGTAATTGGACCAGTACTTGGGTGTGAAGGTGAAATCGTAGTTGGGCGCCAGGGCGAAATAGTAGGGTATCTCGAAGCCAAACCCCAGCGTGGAGGACGAGGAGAAGTTCGGCATCAGGACGCCGGAACGGTGCTTAACGGTGGGATCTGGATGCTCGAAGTAGGGCAGATAGACCACCGGAATGCCGAAGAACTCGAATTGCGCATCCTGGTAGATGAGGGTCGCCGCGCGCTGGTCGTGGATGATGCGCGCCGCACTGATGCACCACAGCGGCGGCGTGCCAGGATCGTTTTTGCAGGGCGTGAACTTGCCCTTCTCGTATTCGGTGGTGTTGCCTTCCCGCCGGCTTGCGCGCTCCGCGGCGATGCGCGTGTTGTCGGCGGTGACGACGCTGAGCGACTGGATGAAGGCGTCGCGGAAATCGTCAAGGGCCTCGAAGCGATCGGCCCTTGTGATGCTGCCGTTCGGGTCCTTGAGCTGGGCGTTGCCCTCAGCGATCAGCTTGTTGGTGCTCTGGTCGTAGACCACCTGGTCGGCGGTCAGAACGAAGTTGTTGTAGTAGATCTCGACGTTGCCCTGGGCGATCACCCGGCTGCTCTTGGTGTCGTAGAGCAGCTGGTCGGCCTGCAGATAGAGCGGCTGGGCCTGATCGATCTTGGGTGCAGGACCGAACATGCCGCCGGGCTGCTTGGGGAAGGACGACTGCTGACGGGGCGGGCCGTTGCCGATGTAAAGGCTCGGGTCTTGGGCGAGGGAGGGCAGCGCGCCGAGGATCAAGAGGCCAAACGTGATGAGCGAGCCGAGCGCGAAGGCGCGCCGCCGTCGGCCCATATGACGGCTGCAAACCCGCGTACTGCCGCACTCAGCGTGCAGTTTCCGCGCCCGACGCATCACTCAGCCGTCCTCCTGGTGCAGCAACACCGTCAGCGCAACCAGCAAAGCGAGGCCAATCGGCACCCACACTGCTGTAGTCGGCGACACCAGACCGGCAATTCCGATTTGGCGCGAGACCTCCGTCAGCAGGAAGAACCCGATCCCCCCGACCATCCCCGTGATGACCATAGTCTGGATCCCACCCGACCGGAATGACCGCAGAGACACAGTGGCGGCCAAAATCACCATCGCCATTAGCAGCGCGGGACGCGACAGCAGCAGGGCGTATTGCATGCGGTAGCGAGCCGCAGAAAGTCCAGCCCTCTCAGCGACTTCGATCAGTGATGGGAGCTGCCAGACGGACACTGCAGTCTCCGAGCCCAACGCCTCGCCGACGCGCTCGCGGGTGAGGTAGGTGCTCACCGTATAGGTGTCGAACGTTTCAGGCTCCCGGCCCGGACGCGAAACGACAGCCTTTTGCAACTCCCAGTAACCATCGCTCAGGATCGCTTTGGCCGCATCGATGCGCTCCAGGAACCGCCCTTGGGGATCAAACTGGTAGACGATGACACCCGACAGAGACAGCCCCTGATTGGCCACGGCGCGGGCACTCATGACCGACTGCCCGTCCGTGCCGTCCTGCCGCAGCCAGGATTCCTCGCCCGTTGAGGCGAGCAAGCTCGCTTCCCGACCGAACGCCTCCGCGACCAACCGTTCGGCCTCCGATCGGGCGGCTGCAGCCAGGGGGTTGTAGACCGTGACGGCAAACACCCCGAGGAACAGCGTGACCACGACACCAGGCCGCAGGAACTGCCACACCGACATGCCGCCGGCACGCATGACGATGAGTTCGGATTTGCGGTTGAGGCTGAGGAGTGCGCCGATGCCCCCGACCAGTACCGCGAACGCCAGCAGGATCTCGGTGAAGGCGGGAAGGCGCAGCGCCGCCATCCACAGCAAGGCGAACATCGAGACGTTGGTCGCCCGCCGCGACATGCGCAACAGCTCGACCATGTCGATCATGAAGATCAGCACCGAGCAAACCGCGAACGCTCCCAGGATCGCGGTCAAGAACCGCTTGGCGACATAGCGGCGCAGTGTGCGCGGGCCCAGCACCTCACCCTCCCGTCCCGAAAGGCACCGGCCCGGCGCTTCGGCGCGGCCACAAAACCTGGAGCGCGCGCGCCAAGCCTTCCAATAGTGCGATAAGGGTGCGCGCAAGCCGCGAGCGGCGCCGCGGATAGAGCCGCCATTGCGTGATGACGGCGCCGCACAAAGCGGCACAGCCAGGCGCGGCGTAGAGCAAGGGTACCGCGCTCGGATGGACGACCGCGTGGTTGCTGAGCATGATGCCGATGACGCGGAAAAGCACGGCCACCACGAAGCCGCCGACGACCGCGAACGTGCGGCTCGTGCGCGTAGTCTGTGCCTGGCCCATGAAGGCCAGCACCACCAGCACGAACGCCCATGCGTAGAGCGGGCTTGCCAGGCGCTCGTGCAACTCGGAAGCGTAGCTGCCGGGGCTCGACTTATAGACGGGATCGTCGGGATTGGGGTTCAAGAGTTCGTCGGTGTAGCGCTCCCGCGGCCGCAAGACGACGACCTGGTCGGTTCGCTGTTCGAGCTGGTTGATGTCCACCGCGTAGCGGTCAAAGGCGATGATCTGCGGTGCCGCATCATTCTCCAGCCGGCGGACAATATGGCCCTTGTCCATGCGCAGATAGGAGGTCCCACCCTGCTTGATGATGAGGCCGGTCTCGGCCAGGTACGTGACGATCTGCTTGGGGTCGCGCGCATCGTGCATCATGAGGCCCAGCAGTTCACCGCTCGGGGAACGGTCGCGGATGTGCACCGTGAGCTTGGCCTCCGGCGACGTGAAACGCCAAGGCTGGATCACCTGAGCCATGAGGTCGGTGCGCACCTGTACCGCCAATTCACGCAGCTTCTGCTGCGCCCACGGGCCCACCACGTGGTTCACCGTGGCGATGCCCATGGCAACGAGGAGGGCCAGCAGGCCCAACGGCTTGATCAGCGACCAGGCGGGTGTGCCCCCAGCCGCCATGACAATGAGCTCGCTATCGCTGTTGAGGCGGTTGAGGACATGGATAGAGGCGATAAGCAGGGCAATGGGCGCGATCAGCGCCATCATGCTGGGGATCGCGAGCGTCGTCATCGCAAGGAAGCGGATGACGTCCTGACCCTGACTGGTCATCAACTCGATTTGCCGCAGCGCGACGGCGATCCAAACCACGCCCGTCAGGGACAGGAGGATGAGCACGAGCGCACCCGCGGCTTGCCGAAAGATGTACCGGCTGAGGATGCGCATTCATGTCCCCCGGCATGTCCCCTTGGCCTAATCCCCTGGCCTAATTCTCTGCCGTAATTTCCCTGCCTTAATTCCCTGGCCTCATTCCTTGGCCACTGCCTCGGCCTGCCCCTGGGCGATCCCCCTGCGCCTGTCCTCGGCTTCCTTCTCCCGGGCCTAATCTCCTGAGTTTCTTTATCTCCTGAGTTTCTTTCCTCAGTTTCTTTCCTCAGTTTCTTTCCCGATGCCCGTCCGTGGGTGGGCTCTTTGGGGGGCCTGGGCCCCCCGGACGCTCCAGCCGCCTGTTGTCTGGACCCTTG
>JAMXLN010000072.1 GCA_024281145.1 Hyphomicrobiaceae bacterium
TATCACTGGATCCACATCCCGGTCGGCTACCTCTACCTGATGGGCAATCCGCGCGCCGACTGGTGCTTCAAGACCGCCGAGGAGCCCGGCCTCAACGGGCGCAGTCTCAATTACCCGCGCGGCAAAGTGGTGGGCGGCTGCTCCTCCATCAACGGCATGATCTACATGCGCGGCCAAGCGCGCGACTACGACTTGTGGCGCCAGCTGGGCAATTCTGGCTGGGCCTGGGAGGATGTGCTGCCCTACTTCAAGAGGCACCAGGATCAATGGGCGCTCGAGCAGGGGGCCTTTGCAGACCTGCATGCGCGCGGTGGCGAATGGCGCATCGAACTTGCCCGCATCCGCTGGGAAATCCTCGATGCTTTTCGCGAGGCTGCCGAACAGGCAGGCATTCCCAAGGTGGATGACTTCAATCGGGGCGACAACGAAGGTTGCGGCTACTTTCACGTCAACCAGAAGACCGGCATGCGCTGGAACGCGTCCAAGGGATTCTTGCGCCCCGTGCGCCATCGCCGCAACCTCGTCATCGAAACGCACGCGCAGGTGGAAAAGCTAATCCTCGAGGGCAAGCGCGTGGCCGGGCTTTGCCTGCGCCAGCACGGCGAGCCTCGCACGGTCAAGGCGACGCGCGAGGTTATCTTGTCGGCCGGTGCCATCGGCTCGCCGCAGATCTTGCAGCTCTCGGGGATCGGGCCCGGTGGTGTGCTCCGGCCGCTCGGGATCGAGGTCAAACACGCACTCGAGGGCGTCGGGGAGAACTTGCAGGATCACCTGCAGATCCGCTGCGCCTACAGGGTTAGCGGTGTCAAGACCATGAACGAGCGCTTCCAGAGCCTGTTGCAGCGCGCCGGCTTCGCCTTGCAGTTTGCCATCGCACGGCGCGGACCGATGACCATGGCGCCGTCCCAGCTCGGCGCCTTCGTGAAGTCGGATCCGAGCCGCGAGACGGCCAATCTGCAATATCACGTCCAGCCGCTGACGTTGCCGAAGTTTGGCGAGCCGCTCGATCCCTTCCCGGCCTTCACCGCCAGCGTTGCCAATATACGCCCGACCAGCCGCGGTTCGGTGCGGATAACCTCACAAGAGCCCACGGCTCACCCGGAAATCCGGCCCAACTATCTCTCCACCAGCGAAGACCGCCACGTTGCCGCCCTCTCCATCCGGGTGACGCGCAACATCGTGTCCATGCCGGCATTGGCAAAATACCGTCCTGAGGAGTTTCGCCCGGGGCGCGCGTTTCAGAGCGATGAGCAACTGGCCGAGGCTGCCGGCGACATCTCCACCACGATTTTCCACCCGGTCGGCACCTGCAAGATGGGCAGCGACGCGGCCGCCGTGGTCGATCACCGCCTCAAGGTGCGAGGGCTCGCAGGCCTGCGCGTGGCCGATGCCTCCATCATGCCGACCATCACCTCCGGCAACACCAACTCGCCCACGCTCATGATCGCCGAGAAGGCCGCAGCCATGATCCTGGAGGATGCGAGAGGCTAGGAAACCGCGGACGATGCGCTGGCGCAGGCCCACCGGGTCAATTAGAATTTCCCACGACCTGTGAGGTCGATCGCCGCAGTGTCCGCATGGCGCGGCGCTGCCCATCCGCGCCGAGGATCCAGTGCCTTCTCCTTCAGTGCCTTCTCCTTCAGTGCCTTCTCCTTCTACGCCTGCGCCGTCCGAGCCTGACATCCACGCGCACCTGTCGGTTCCCCCCGCCGACGAGGTCAAGACGACCACCTGCTACATGTGCGCCTGCCGCTGCGGCATCCGCGTGTTCTTGAAGGATGGCAAGGTCCGCTACATCGAGGGCAACCGCGATCATCCCGTGAACCGGGGAGTGCTGTGCGCCAAGGGCTCGGCCGGCATCATGCAGCACTACTCGCCGGCGCGGCTGCACACGCCCCTGTTGCGCGTTGGCGAGCGCGGCTCCGGCGACTTCAAGGAGATCTCCTGGGAGGAGGCGCTAGGGCTTGCCACCGATTGGCTCGGCGATGTGCGGCGCACGGATCCGCGCAGGCTCGCCTTCTTCACCGGCCGCGACCAGAGCCAGTCCCTTACGGGCTGGTGGGCGATGCAGTACGGCACCCCCAACTTCGCCGCCCACGGTGGGTTTTGCTCCGTCAACATGGCGGCCGCAGGCATGTACACCCTCGGTGGCTCATTCTGGGAATTCGGCGACACCGACTGGGACCGCACGCGCTACTTCATCATGTTCGGGGTCGCCGAGGACCATGCCTCCAATCCCATCAAGATTGCCCTCGGCAAGCTCAAACAGCGCGGCGTCAAGTTCGTATCCGTCAATCCGGTGCGCACCGGCTACAGCGCCATCGCCGACGAGTGGATCGGCATCAGGCCAGGCACCGACGGACTGTTCATCGGGGCCATCATCCAGGAGTTGCTCACCTCCCAGCAGATCGATGTCGACTACCTCGTGCGCTACACCAACGCGCCCTGGCTGGTGATCCGCGCCCCCGACACGGCCCAAGACGGCCTCTTTGCGCGCGACGAAGACGGCAATCCACTCGTCCACGACGTACGCGCTGGCAAAATCACTAAGGCGATCGCCGCCGACCTCACGCCGGCTCTATCGGGTGTATTCCGTCTGGACGATGGGCGTGAGGTGGTGCCCGTATTCCAGCTCCTTGCCGAGCGGTTTCTCAGCCAAGACTACGCGCCCGAGCGCGTAGCAAAGGAGACCGGCGTCCCCGCCACCACCACTCGCCGCATCGCCGCCGAGTTGGCGCATGCCGCCTTCAAAGAACCGATCGAACTCGACATCCCCTGGACCGACTGGTTCGGTCGCCGCCATAGCAAGACGATCGGCCGTCCCGTCGGCATGCACGCCATGCGCGGTGTCTCGGCTCACGCCAATGGCTTCCACACCGCCCGTATGCTGCACGTGTTGCAGATCCTGCTCGGTTCGATCGATTGCCCCGGTGGCTTCCGCTACAAGGCACCCTATCCCAAGCAGGCGCCACCGTTCCTCAAGCCGCGCGGCAAACCGGGCGACGTGCAGCCCGGCAAGCCAATGCCCGGTCCACACCTTGGCTTCCCGACGGGTCCGGAAGACCTCATCGTCGATGCCGATGGCAGACCCCAGCGCATCGACAAGGCGTTCAGCTGGGAAGCGCCGTTCGCTGCCCACGGCCTCATGCATATGGTGATCGCCAACGCCGCGCGCGGCGATCCCTACCCAGTCGACGTGCTGTTTCTCTACATGGCCAATATGGGCTGGAACTCGGCCATGAACCTGCCGGGTACCCTCCAGTACCTGACCGCAAAGGACGCGGCCACCGGGCAATATAAGATCCCCCGCATCATCTATTCGGACGCTTATTTCTCAGAGACGGTGCCCTACGCCGACCTGATCCTACCGGACACCACCTATCTTGAGCGGTGGGACTGCATCTCACTTCTCGATCGGCCGATCTCCGAGGCCGACGGACCCGCCGACGCCATCCGCCAGCCGGTGGTGGCGCCAGATCGCGACGTGCGCCCATTCCAGGACGTCCTGCTCGAGCTCGGCGCGCGCCTCAAGCTGCCCGGCATGGTCAAGGAAGACGGAAGTGCG
>JAMXLN010000073.1 GCA_024281145.1 Hyphomicrobiaceae bacterium
CCAAATGATCTCTCGGACGCCGCCCTCGAATCGTTCATTGCCGATAAGTTCTCGAGCTTCACTGTCACCCAGAAGCCAATTAGGCGGCTTGATGTGCCTATGCGGGTGTGACGGCAACACCCAGGCAGGCCAGTCCTGATCGCCAGCGCTTGATGCGTTTTATTTTGGCGGAGGAACTTGAGGCGCCCCCGCCATGGCTTCGCGAGCCCCCGTCTGGAGAGGTGAGGGGCAATTCAACCTCCTTGCACCGAAGCAGCGGCCAGGTGGCGGGCGACAGTGGCGGGCAAGCCCGTTCCTGTTATCGGCTAGCCCCCACGACATCAGCGTGTCTGCTCGTGCAAGTCTGCGACAGAGGAATGAGGGCGAGCCAGGGGAGCTCGTCCGCATCGTCCGGCGTGGACTTCGAGCGGATCAGGGAAATACGGCCGAGATTAGCCTGTTATGTGCGAGAAGTAGGCGTAGGCAAGACCGATGCAAATCATCGCCGCCAGGGCGACAATCCAGATGGCGGCACCGGGCTGTGCGTGGTCCTCAACATTGAGCCAAGACAGCAAGGATGTTGTGGCGACCTTGGGTTCCCTAGCAGTGATGTCCGCGACTACGGTAGCATCGCCATTGCTCCTGCGGCCCCTCTCTTCTTGCGTCGATGCTCGTCGCGCGCAAGCTAGCTTCTGACCGAGCGCATGCATTGCCGTTACTCCACGGGGCGCAAAGCATGGTTGCCATCGCATATAAATTCGAGCTGGACCTGGCCCCGATCGCATAAAGGTTACATCCGCGCGACAAAGGAGCGCCTTGGGGACGTCGGGCATTCCGCCGATCGCCTTGCAATGGCGGCGGCGCGCGCACTAGCCTGCTCGTATTAACCAAGAAGAGGAGTTCGTTGCTGGCGATGCGCAGGCTTCGATTGCTGATTGCCGGCATCGCGCGGTTGACGTGCGGCTGTCAGCCGGGCGTGCCGGCCTGGATGAACCTAGGTTCATTTGCCAAGAGGTTCACTAGATTCTCAGGTTGTGCTCCGGCACCCGCTCCACTGAGTTGAACGGCCCCCAGCAACAGGGCCCGTGCAACGCAACTGATGAACTGGCTTTTTGAAAGCGCTGCCCAGCCACCAACCAGCGACGTGGTACTCACGATTCTTATGTTTCCTTTATGCAATGGGTACCTAGGTGCTCTCGAATTCTTATGCGTCGAGGCATAGATTTTTGTCTATGACCCTCGTTTACAAGCAGACTGCTTTCACCCCAGACAGGCCGCTCGCCGAAGCTGAGCGGATCCTGGTGGAGCAACGGGCGTACGTGGCACGATTGATCGTGTGTGGCGGACCGACCCAAGCGGCCGAAGATCGTCTGAAACAACTGGAGCGAGAACTCGTCCGTCTTCGCACCGCCCATCATCGCGGGAAACCGGAGGCTTGCCATGGCTGATGCGATAACTGCTATCGTGGCGAGGCTCGTCCATAGGCCAGGCTCATTCCTAGTCGAAACATGGACTACCCTGCGCAACAGTATCTTCACCACGTACCGTCCCGAGCAGTACTACATGCGGGGTCCTGGACCCAAGTGGCGGAAGAAACATTCAGGCGCGCCCGTTGCGTAGCCGCTGGACGAGATGGGGTTCTGTGGGGTTTGGGCAAGGATCAGCGAAAGCGAACCTCGCCCGCGGGCGGCCGATCCCTTCCAACCTACGCACTGATGCGGGTTTGCCCGATCCTCTTCGCCGCCACCAACACATGTTCGCTAATGCCGCAACCTCTACGTGGTCTTGTAACGGATGACCAACGAATTTGCTGAGCGGCGAAGAAAGATCATCGGGTTTCTGAACGGCCTCTCGCAACGCGAGAAACTCATGGTCCTCGCTTGCCTCAGCAATGACGCTGCCATTCACGCGAAAATTCCTGATCTGAGCCAAACAGTATTTGACATGCAGCGCGCCCACTACCGCGCTGAGCTGCTGGTGATGGCCGAGACGGAACGCTCAAACCTTGATTTGAGATTGCTCGCCCGCCGCAAGGGTTGTCGCCTTGAGCCCAACGAAGGCCCAGCCGACCTCTGGTGCATTGTTTCTGCTGATGAGCCGCAGAGGCGGATCCCGTGCGCCGGGAACCGCCCAAAGCCTGCTGCGCTCACGCGCAAGCAGGCCTTGCACATCCTGCGCTCCCTACCTGACCAGCGCGGGAAGGACTAGAGGGCCCTGGGGTGGTCGCACCCTCTCCGAGGTGAGCGCCTAGCTCTACCTAAGGAGCGCTTCCTACCGCACCGATTGCATGATGACCACGAAAGCTTTCGTCGCTTGCGCCTGCAGAGCTTAGAGCCGCCTCACCGCGGAAACTGCCGCAACAATTGCGCTGCACCTCTGCGATCGCAAATGTGAAAGCTCAAGTTCGAGGGGTATCACCTATCATCGAAAGCTGAGCCCAGGACAAGGAGGCAAATAAAGCAAGCAAATCCGACAGCCACGTAGCCAATAAGTTCCCACATGGTACCTAACTCTGCATTGACACTGTCGCGGGCATCTGGCCAACAAGCTCACCAAACCATGTACATACGGCAGGATATAAATTCCAGGCGCGTGGACGTCATTTCTCATAAATGCACTGTAGGTGCCCGAGAGGCTTGGTGCGCCAACGCATCTTTTCATTTATTCCCGTCGCGTCGCGTCAGCAAACGCGGGCTCAGCAAATCTCCAGCCGTCTCCAGCTTGCGCGAGAGGAAGATCGCCGCATCGAGTTTGTGGAAGCCGCGCTTGCGGTAGAACCGTAAAGCCTCTTCGTTGTTTTCTGCCACCTCGAGCACGATATGCGTGCAGCCTCTGAGGCGTGCCGCATGCTCAATCTGTTCGAACATGAACGACCCGATGCCCATGCCGTGATAATCAGGATGGACCGCTATCTCCTCCACAAACAGGGGCCGCATGCCGCGCTTTTCGAAGTATCTATGATTCATCCAGCTGTCGTTGCCGCCGATCTCATGAGAATACTCCGCATATCCAACCAGTTCGAATTTCTCCCCGCGGTTGACTTCAAAAAGCAGTTGCTCCACACCTTCATCTTCATACGTCTCTACGAAGCGCTTCTTGTGACGTGGGCGTTGGAATTCGACCGTCTCGCGGTTTACACCGCGGAACACCATCTTCAGGAACTGCCACACGCGATTGATATCGCGCCGATGCATGCGGCGGACGTGCAGCTCGATCCCCGGGGTAGCGTTGTCGCCTCCGTCTGGAGTGCTCGTCAGGTCTTCGGCGGGCGGCATCGACATTTTCCAATCTGGCAACCTGCCACTAAGATACCCAATTTCAGGGAACCCGCACTCCAGGAGCCGGCCGTGACGCCGCGACAGTAGAGCTTCCGCCATAGGACGCCGCTCCGAGTCTTTGCACACACGGAAAAGCGCGCGCCCGTCCTGACAAAGCGCTCTGGCGCCATGATCCAATCATGAGTTGCATACACCGGTTCCTCGATAGGAGCCCGCCTTCGCCTCTTTTGGGGCTCGCGGGTACCTCTACTTCCTTCCAAGCATGGGCGGACCACCCTCGGGTGCGCAGCGCGGGGGCCGTCGGCACAGTTCGGCCAGCCTTGGCACACCGGTTGCGCTGAAGGCAAGGCCGCCCTGAGATCCAACAGACGTGCTCATGTGGAACAATCCGGCCCGCGTTTCTGGCAATTGCCCCCGCACATGGGCTGTGAGGCTTCTGCCAGGCTAGGACATCGTGGAGATCATTCATAGATGCCGGGCAAGTGAGATGAGCGTGGACTGTTCCTTCGTCGGTCTATCCTTGCGAGAGCGGACGGGGTCGGATGCGGTACGTCCCTTTTTCCGGTCATTGTGTACTGGCGGTTCCGGCGGCTGAGCGCGCAGCACAATTCGGTAGCTACGCAATTTCCCGCATCAGGAAATTGAGGGATCAACTGCGAGCAGCGGACGTACGGGGGACAGCGCTTGACGACACTGGTCCTGGCACACTCGGGGAGCCACGCGTACGAAATATCGAACAGGTCACGGTTTTGGATATGGGTGCTGTCGATATGGATGCGATCACCACGTTTGGCCTATTTGCGGTCATCGCCATGCTCGTCTTCTACGCGTTGGAAGATCGCAGCGCGTGGTATGTGCTGGCTTTCGCTGGCGCCTGTGCATTGGCATCAATCTACGGGTTTCTGCAAGGCGCTTGGCCGTTTGGCATGGTCGAGGCGATCTGGGCGCTTATTGCCATTCGCCGTTGGCAACTGCGTGCATCGACGGCGCGCACTCGCATGCCGGTGCCGGATCGGCAATAATGCATACGTCCGTTTATATCGCCTTTACGAGGAATGCCTGCATTCCCCATCGAATTTATATGCACACGGCTATACGGTTGAGGCCAAGGCTGATTTGGCGGGAGCCATGACTGCCGGCGTCCTCAAGAGGAGATGGTTCATGGGCCAATCCATGAAGTTCGTGACTGCGATCGTCAAGCCGATCAGGCTTGATGCCGTTCTAGAGACGCTAGCAAGGATCGAAATCCATGCATTCACGGTGACCGAAACCAAAGATTATGGCCAAAGCGGACCTACCGAGATTTATCGCGGCCTCCAATATACGCCGAAGTTTGTGCCCATGCTCAAGATCGAGGCCGCGGTTCCAAGCGATCGCGTCGAAATTGTAAGAGACGCCATCGCCCGTGCGGCCAAAACGGGTCAGGCGGACGACGGCAAGATCTTCGTTTTCGACCTGGAACATGAGACGCACATGCGCATGGGAGAGGTCGAAAAACCATTTGGCACATTGGTCCCTCGCCAAGCTGCCTGAGAGACATCATCACCAACCCGCGAAGGGCTGTCTTGGAAGTCCCGTGTCGCTTCGCATGAGATAGGGTGGATCGTGGAGCAACGGGCCACACGGGACGGCGTCGTGGTCTGGGCGCTCACTCTGCGGTTCGCGTGAGAGAGCGAAAGGTCGGCGTCTCGATGCACGAAGACGCCCGTGCGCGGACGACGCACAGACCTTGCTCGGCGCTCCCAGTCTACTTGGTGCTCATAGCTCGTCCGTCACAAGCTGCCGCACGTGAGCCAGTCGATCGCGCGCCGTCGTTGGGTGGCAGCGCCGCCCCGAGATGCTCGGAACGATGAAGCTGACCTCACTTCGTCGAGGCGGTGGGTGAGCGATCCAGCAGTATGCTCAGGCGAGCGGTAACTGCCTGCATATGCAGGCTCTCCAAGTCGACGCTGAACGGTGCTCCCGCCAGCGCTCCTCCGGTGGTCGTTGTAAAACGGGATCCGGAGAATTCAACGTAGTCGTACTCGATTCCGAACACGAGGCTCCGACCAATCCGATACTCCCAGCCCACGCCCGCCGTCCACCCATCTTCGCGGTGGCTCACGTTCGCCGTGATGTCGGGGACAGGCGGGCCCGACGCGGCGCCGAGCGCAACGTTGCCGTTGGCGTAACCCGCTTTGCCATAAAGGAGATGGTCACCGAACGGCACCCCGGCACGCGCCGTGACCGTCAGCAGATTGGAGATTGCCGTTTTGAATCTATCCTGTGGAAACGTCGCGGGACCAGTCAGCGTCTCGTGCCAATCCGTGCCGGCGAAGGCCAGCTCGCCACCGAGAAGAATGCCGCCGAACTGCTGATTGACGCCGAGTTGCGCCCCAACGAGGGCTCCATCCGGGCTCACCGAGAAGCGCTGCCCAGGGAGGGTATTGAACGACTCGGCGAACGGGAATGACCATCCCGTGTCACCCCAAGCGCCACCCGCTTGAAAGCCTGCGTAGACCCCGGACCAAGTTGGTGCATAACAGCAATTAGCGCTGCTGCGCGCCCCCACGCCGTCAGCGAGCGCACCGCCGCCCCCGCTCAGGAGCAAGGCCGCCAACACCAGTGTCGAGCGTCTCATCGTCAATCTCCTTTGCGACGGGCCGTCGCGAAGCCCATCAGAAGTGCCAGATGACGTCGGCGGCAAACACGGTGAGCGTATGCTCTCTGGCATTGTCGAACGCCTTGGCGTCGAGCGAATCATACCAACCGACCTCCGGACGGAAGGTGACGCTCGGCGAGAACCAATGCTGCCATCCGACGGCGAGGTTCAGGTATTTGGTCTGAAAGCCAGTGCGCTGGCCGTTGAGGTCGTTGAACAGTTCGGCACGCCAAGTGATGTTGTCCATGGGCGTGACCTTGTAGTTGAGATAGGCCAGCATCGACCATTCCTTGGCCGTGCAGTCTTGCTCCCCGAAGTTGCAGTGAGCTTGGAACGGCGGGTTGCGCATGCCGAAGAACGGTGTGCCGGCGTAGCTGCCCCCGGTGACGTCGACGTTGGGCACGTTGTTCTCATGGATGTACCAGGTCTCCCAGGAGAGGTGCCAATTCTCGTTGAACTTGTGATAGTACGTGAAGCCATACCATTGCAGATTGTTGTAGCCCCACGTGCCATTGTTGATGCCGTTGGCGCAGACGTAGACGTTGTCGTAGGCGGTATCGGACGTCCAGCGCACGCAGGCTTCGAGGCTCGCCTGTTTGCCGGGATCTTGCGACCTCGGCACCCATAGGGCGACCTCCGTGCCGTCGATCAGGCCCACCTGCACCATCCAATTCTTGCTCAGCTGGAAGGCGAAGTTGACGCCAGTATTGGTGAAGTTGTCGTATGCGTAGGTGAAGGAGTGCGAATACATGTAATTGTTGGGTGCGAGCTGCGCCTCGATGTCCGGCACCGAGATGAAACGTCCCGCACGGATCACCATGCCTTGCGCGATCCACGGGATGTACAATTCCCCGTACATCATCGGGAAGTCGTAGCCGTTGACGTTGTTGAGCTTTTGCAACTGATACGTCGCGATACCCAAAGAGGTGGTATAGCGGTAGTTCTCGCCGTAGAGGCCGCTCACGCGGAAGCCCCAGTCGATGTGATCTCTCTGCACCGTATTGGGGAGCCGCTCGATGTAGAGCACCGCCTGGTCGAACTCGAGCGTGTCGGCGCTGTACATGTAGGCAACGGGAAAGTTGGCGTTCTTGTAGGGCGTGTTCGCGGTGCTGACGTTGCCGCCAGCGTTGATCCAGCCGTAGAGCTCGATGTGGTTGTCCTTGAGCCACTTGCCGAAGTCCGTCGGCGCGAGGGCCTTCATGAGCGCCCCACCTTGAGAGTTCGGGACAGTTGCCCCGATTGCGCTCGAACCGCCAAACGGCCACTCGGTAAACGGATAGGGCGGGGTCGTCTGCGGCTGTGGCGGCAGCTCGCTCTTTGGCCAGCGGGTGGGAGGAGCATTCGGATCGGATTTCGGGGGCTTTCCCCATTCATCGATATAGGACTGAATGAAGATGTCTGCGGGGCTGAGCCCATCGGCGGCACTGGCGCATTGGATTTGCAGAACGATGGACGCAAAAGCAGCGGCAACGCACAGACGGCCACCGATCGGTGATCCTCGAGAGCCATCGGCTGTGGCGTGGCAGACCATGGTTGGACCCCCCCAGAATGGCGCGTGTCCTAGCTCGGGATCGCGAGAGAACGCAATGTGGGATTGAAAATATCGATGTCTGCGTGACCGAGAAAACACGTTGCAAACAAGTGAACCCGATCCGCGCGGCAAATAAACAGGATGCGCGTCGGCATAAAAATCACATAAATGTGCGCATTCATCTCATTGCAAAGGCGCCCATAAGAGTGGGCACTGGCATAAAAATCGCCTCGCAAATTCAATTAAGTTGTAGATCCGCCTCTGGCTAATCGAAATTGAGCGGTTGTCGCTCAAGGCATTCGCAATTGCACCACGGCGCCTGAGTGCCGCGCTGGTCGTATTGACAAAGCTCACCGTGCGGACCGATTGCAGACAGGTCGTTTCGTGCCTTGCGTGTGTTCGTCCGAAGTAGGTCCCCCTATTGGGCTCACTGGCTGAATGCGGCTGTTCTCCCGGTGACCGAGCCGACGCGGAGCTTCTATTTCCCACCTATGCGAAAGGCGCCGCGCTCCTCTCGAATTCCTATGCATTCGCCGCGATCTTGGAGACGATCAAGCTAGGTGAACCGGAGTTTCACCATGCGCATGCTGTCACGCCCCAGGGCTGGCACCGCCCCAGCGATTCGCAACAAGCATGCCGTCGTCGGCAGACCAACCCGAATCAAACGGGTACGTTCCACGCCAGCTTGCGCCACAGCTTGGGCATACGATCAGGTCGGCGAAGCCTACGGTGCGTATGCCGATGGCCCTGAAGCGGAAGAGGGGTGTTCGACGAGCCGCTTCGCTCACGCTGACAGCATCGTTTGGGATGCGATCCGCAAGACAATTGACGAGCTGCGCGAAAGGGGCATCACGAGATTGCGCCTCCTTGATGCCGGCTGCGGTCCCGGCACGTGGGTTGGGAGAGTGGCGGCATACGCACGTCGTGTAAACCTCGCCATCGACGCGACCGGATTTGACATCGCTGAAGGCCAGCTCGAGATTGCCCGCAGGCGCATGGAGTGGGCAGCCGGAACTTCAGCAACTACGCGCGTCCGGTTTCTCACCCACAACCTTGCCGATCCGCTGCCCTGGAGCGATGGCGAGTTCCACATCGTGCTCTGCAACTACATCGTTCTCAACCATTTGGACCGGAGTGCGTTGCCTGCAGCACTAGGCGAGCTATGCCGGGTCGCCAATCACCGCGTGATCGCTACGCTTCGCGCCGTCGCCAGTCCTGTTACGGCGTGTATTGTCGGCACTGAGCACGTTTCGCGCTACCACCACGACCGCCAAAGTGGTGAGCTGAGGCTGGTGCTCAAGGACGGATCAGAGCATGTCCTGACGCTCAACCTCTACAGCGCGGAGCGACTGAAGGCGCTCTTCGGCGCGCGGGCTATCCTCAAGGATCTCAGGGCGGTCGATCTCTTCCTCAGCCGATTCGCCTTGGATGAGAACTGGACGGCGCACCTTGCGAGCGCGCTACCCGGCCGCAACCAAGTCCTCAGATCACTGCGAGAGGCGGAAGATCAGCTTTGCCGCGAGCCCGCATGGCTGGACCACGGCACCCATGTTCTCGTGGTTGCACAGCCCAGGACTCATGTTGCAAAAATTTCAGGCCGCCACAGCCTTATATAGCTCGGTCGCGGTGGTGGCCAGCCTGAGATCGGCAAGAACCTTTGGGTCTCGCAATTTCCGCGCCACTGCTGCCAATGTATTGAGCTGGTCGAGCTGTGAGGAGGCCGGCAGTAGCAGCAGGAAGACGAGGTCAACGGGTTGGCCATCGATGGCTTCGAAGTCGACGGGTTGTTTGAGCCTTGCCAACAAGCCAAAGGGTTTCTTGACCTCGCGAAACCGCGCGTGCGGCATGGAAACGCCACCACCAATTCCCGTCGAGCCAAGCTCCTCGCGGCGCTCAATTTCGTGCGCGATTGCTTCTGCCGACAGATTGAGGACAGCAGCGGCTCGGGACGAGAGTTCTTCTAGGACGGCCACCTTGTCGCGGGCTCTGAAGTCCAGGAGGACATCGGAGGGTGCGAGGAATGTTTTGATGTTCATCGCTGCTCCAGTGGGGCCGCTTCGCGTGGACGGAGTGCACGAGACCAACCCTTGCTAGTCTGGTGCTCGCAAGCGATAGCCCACGCCCAATTCGGTCATGATGTACTGCGGTCTTTCCGGATCAGCCTCAATTTTGCGGCGCAGTTGGCGCACATAGACGCGCAGGTATTGCGGATCGGCGGGTTCGTTCCACAGTTCCTGGATGAGGAACCTGTGGGTGAGCACCTTGCCGGCATGCTGCACGAGCAGGCGTAGAAGGTCATATTCCTTGGGCGAGAGCCGCACTTCCTTGTCACCCACCTTGACGATGCGCCGCACCAAATCCACGCGCAGGTCCCCAACTTGGAAGAGGGGTCGTTCGCCATGTTCCTGCAGCTGATGGCGCATAGCCGCGCGAATGCGGGCGAAGAGCTCATCCATTCCGAATGGCTTGGTAACGTAGTCATCGGCACCAAGATCGAGGGCAGCAACCTTACCGGCCTCGTCGCCTCGGCTGGAAAGAACGATGATAGGCAGCGCCTCCTGGCGATGCCGGATCCGCCGCAAGAGATCATGCCCGTCGATGTCGGGAAGACCCAGATCGAGTATCACGAGGGCGGGCTTCTTGGCGAGCAATTCGATGGCGCCCTTTCCATCCGAAGCTTCTAGGACGTCGTAGCCTTGCGAGCTAAGACCCATGCGCAGCAACTTGCGAATGGGCGGTTCGTCGTCAACGACCAGGATCTTCGGTGCAGGCGTTGTGTTCATGATGCAGTTGCCGGTAGGAGTTTCTCTGTCGTCTTCGGGATCGGCAGAGTGATCGTAAAGACAGCGCCCGAGCGATCCGGGCGGTTGGCGGCGGCTATTTGACCATGCATGGCTTCGATGAAGCCGCGCGAAATGGCCAAACCCAGCCCGGTACCAGCACGCACTTGGTCGCCTTTCCGCGCGCGATAGAACTTGTCGAAAATGTGCGCAAGATCCGCGGGCGGAATGCCCTCTCCTTCGTCCATAACCTGCAGACAGACCGTTTCCCGATCGCGCCAGCTGCGGACGGTGATGGTCGTATCGCCGGCTGCGTACTTCGAGGCATTGTCGAGCAAGTTGAACAGCACTTGTTCGAACAGCACCGCATCCACCATAATCATCGGCAGATCGGCATTAATCTCGACCTCGATGCGGTGCTTGCCCAATATCTTGCTGGTCCGTTCAAGCGCACTGCCAACAATTTCACTGACATCGTGCAGCGCGACGTTCGGTGAGACTGCCCCCGATTCGAGCTTGGTCATGTCGAGGAGGTTGGCGATGAACCGGTTCAGGCGCTCCGATTCGTCGATGATCGTGGCCAACAGGTCGCTCTTTGAAGCTTGATCGAGTGACTTGGAGAGGTCGCGCAGGGCACCCGCTGCACCCAGCACTGCCGCGAGCGGCGTCCTGAGATCGTGAGAGATTGAGGTAAGCAGTGCCGAGCGAAGCCGCTCCGTCTCCGCTGTGCGACGCACGCGGTCGATGTCTTCAACCAGATGCACGCGCTCGATTGCGAGCCCACCCTGGTCGGTGAGGGCATCCAACAGGCGCCTGTGCCCCGGGCGGAGCAGTGGACCTGGTCCGTCCTTGGTGATGCCGAGCACCCCGATCGCGCCCCGTCCGGTGCGCATCGGCAAGAACAGCCACTTCGCACCCGGTAACGTGTCGGAATCGCGCCCGGCAATGCGGTTGTTTTCCCAAGTCCACTTGGCCGCGGCCAGATCGGCCTCTTCAATGGTGTCTTCAGGCGGATATCCTGCCTTTACCGTAATGGTGCCATCTTCGGGCAGGAGCAACACGACTCGGACCTTGAGCATCGAGGCGATTTGATGGGCCGTCGCCCAGAGTACGTCGTCCAGCGTGCCCGCGCTCGCCAACTTGCGGCTAAAGGCATAAAGCGACTCCACCGAGCGCACGCGCTCACGCGTGGTGGCCACTTGGCTTTGACCACGTGCCGCTAGATTGGAAACGACAATGCTGAGAAGCATGAAAACAAGAAAAGCGGCGATGTTCGTGGGATCCGTGATTGTGAACGTATAGATAGGGGGCAGGAAGAAGAAATTGTAGCTGAGCGATGCGAGAACCGTCGCTAATAGCGACGGCCAAAGGCCATAGCGGACGGCGACGCCGACAATGGCCGTCAGGAATATGAGGTCGACGTTTTCCAATCCGAAGACGGGCTGAACCAGCAAGCTAATCCCAAGTGCGACGGCAACGGCCAGCACCGCCACGATATAGGGGATGAGATCGAATGGTCTCGATGCCGCCGGCGCCACGTCCTTGGCCGTGCTCGGCTCGGACACGAGCTCGTCGCCAGCAATGACATGCACGCTGATGTTGCCGGCACGACGAACGAGATCGTGAACGACAGAGCCGTGCAGAATTTCAAACCAGCGCGAGCGCGTCGACTTGCCGATGACGATGTGCGTGGCATTGTTTGCATGCGCGAAGGCGATGACGTCGTCGGCAATGCGGCGGGTGGCAGACGGGATTGTGATGGCCTCGCCATCCAAGCGTTCGGCCAAGCGCATTGCCTCCGCGATTCGGTCGCGTTCCTTTTCCGTCAGCTGCAGGCTACGGCGCGTTTCGATGCACAGCGCCGTCCATGGTGCCCGCAGGCGATCGGAGAGGCGTTTGGCGTAGCGCACCAGGCCCGCAGATCGCGGATCCTCGCTCACACAAACGAGGATCCGCTCGCCGGCAGCCCACGGCCCGGAAATGGCGCGGGCCCGCATGTGCTCGAGCAGCTGCTCGTCGACGCGCTCGGCGGTCTGTCTGAGAGCGAGTTCGCGAAGCGCGGTGAGATTGGCCGGCGAGAAATAGTTCTTGAGGGCACGCTCGGCTTGCTTGGGGACGTAGACTTTGCCTTCCTTGAGGCGTTGGATCAGATCGTCCGGCGTCAAGTCCACCAGCTCAATGGCATCGGCGCGATCGAGAATTGAATCCGGCACCGTCTCGCGCACGCGCACGTGGGTGATTTGTGCGACAACATCATTGAGGCTCTCAATGTGCTGGATATTGAGGGTGGTATAGACGTCGATGCCGGCCTGCAGCAGCTCTTCCACGTCCAGATAGCGTTTGGGATGGCGGCTGCCTGGCACGTTCGTATGGGCCAGCTCATCGACGAGTATGAGGCTCGGGCGCCGTTTGAGCGCAGCGTCGATATCGAATTCACTCAAAATGCGATTAACATAGATCGTCGGCTTGCGTGGCAAGACCTCGAAGCCCTCCAGCAGCGCCTCCGTCTCCTTGCGGCCATGGGTTTCGACCACGCCAACGATGACGTCCACGCCTTCCTTGCGTTTGGCGCGCGCCGTCTGCAACATTTCATAGGTCTTGCCGACGCCCGGAGCGGCACCAACGAAGATCTTGAGACGACCGGAGCCGCCTCGCTCCTCTCGCCGCATTTCTGCGAGTAGGGCCTCGGGCGAGGGACGCTGTTCTTTGTCGCTGCGCTGACCTGCCATAGATCGATCTAGCCGGAGAACGCTCGCGCTACCTCGCCGTTGCGCGGTCAAGGGCAAGGTTGAGCGCGAGGACATTCACGCGCGGCTCGCCCAAGAGCCCGAACGTTCGGCCTTCGACGTGCTCATCGACGAGCTGGCGTACGCGATCTTCGGGTAGTTTTCTGGCCTTGGCAACCCGTGGCACCTGGAAGTAGGCCGCCTCGGGTGTGATGTGCGGATCCAAACCACCGCCCGACGTGGTAACCAAGTCGATGGGCGTCTGCTTGGAGGGATTTTCCGCCTTCAGCTTGTCAACATCGCCTTTGACCCGGTCGATGAGCGCTTTGTTGGTGGGTCCGAGGTTGGAACCGCCAGAATTTGCCGCATTATAAGGGGCGTCAATGGTCTTGGCCGGATCCTTGGGATCGGGCGTGTTGGTAGCGGAAGGGCGACCATGGAAGTAGCCATCTGCGCTAAAGACCTGTCCGATCAATTCCGAACCTACGACCTTACCGTCCCTGAGGATGAGGCTGCCATTTGCGCGGTGCGGGAACAGCACCTGCGCGATCCCGGTCATGGCCAATGGATAGATGAGACCGGTAATCAGGGTCAGAGCGACGACGAAGACGATCGCCGGTCGGATTTCTCGCAACATGACTATCCTCCTCAAGCGAGGTGCAAGGCCGTTACGAGCACGTCGATGGCCTTAATGCCGATGAACGGAACGATGATGCCACCCAGCCCATAGATGAATAGGTTGCGGCGCAAGAGCGGTCCTGCGCCGATCGGCCGAAAGGCGACGCCTTTGAGCGACAACGGAATAAGCGCGATGATGATAAGCGCGTTGAAGATGATGGCCGATAGGATTGCGCTTTGCTGTGTTTGCAGGCGCATTATGTTCAGCGCCTGCAGCTGCGGGTAGAAGGCGAGGAACATCGCCGGAATGATGGCGAAGTATTTGGCCACGTCGTTAGCGATCGAGAAGGTGGTGAGCGCGCCGCGCGTCATCAAGAGCTGCTTGCCGATCTCCACGACCTCGATGAGCTTGGTCGGATTGGAGTCAAGATCGACCATGTTGCCGGCCTCCCGCGCTGCCTGGGTGCCGGTGTTCATGGCGACGCCAACGTCGGCTTGGGCCAGTGCAGGCGCGTCGTTGGTGCCATCACCACACATGGCGACCAGCTTGCCCTTGGCCTGCTCGTCGCGAATCAGCTTCAATTTGTCCTCGGGCGTCGCCTGCGCCAGGAAATCATCGACACCGGCTTCGGCCGCAATGGCCGCCGCAGTGGTCGGGTTGTCGCCCGTGATCATGATGGTGCGGATGCCCATGCGACGCAGCTCGGCGAAGCGCTCGCGAATGCCGCCCTTGACGCCGTCCTTCAGGTGAATAATGCCCAGCAGCTTTCCGTCCCGAGCAACCGCCAGGGGTGTGCCGCCAGATTTGGCGATGGAATCCGCCATGGCCTGGATTTCTCGAACCGCTTCGGCACTCACGCCGGGCTTGAGAACCACGGCGGTCGCACCACGAGAGGCCGCTGCAGGTCCACCATTGAGAAGGCCGACGATGGCATCGACGGCACCCTTGCGGATTGAGGTCGATCCGAACTCCACACCGCTCATTCGCGTCTGCGCCGAGAAGGGAATGAACTTGGCATTGAGCTCGCTCACCTCACGGCCACGGATGCCATACTTCTCCTTGGCAAGGACAACGATCGAGCGCCCCTCGGGTGTTTCGTCGGCAAGGGAGGCGAGCTGGGCTGCATCGGCCAGCTCCATTTCACTGGTACTGCGCAAAGGTTTGAATTCGGTGGCTTGGCGGTTGCCAAGCGTGATGGTGCCGGTCTTGTCGAGGAGGAGCGTATCGACGTCGCCAGCCGCCTCGACGGCGCGGCCCGACATGGCAAGGACATTGAAGCGCACCAGGCGGTCCATGCCAGCGATGCCGATGGCCGACAGCAGCGCCCCAATGGTGGTGGGGATGAGCGTTACGAACAGGGCGACCAGCACAATGATGGAAATGCTGCCACCGGCGTAGGTAGCATAGCTCGGCAGGGTCGCTGTCGCGAAGACGAAGATGATCGTCAAGCCCGCGAGCAGGATGTTGAGGGCGATCTCGTTGGGCGTCCTCTGCCGCTCGGCGCCTTCCACGAGCTTGATCATCCGGTCCAGGAAGGTGGAGCCGGGTGCTGCGGTGATCCTTACGCGGATCCAGTCGGAGAGGACCTGAGTCCCCCCGGTGACGGCCGAACGGTCGCCGCCTGATTCGCGGATCACCGGGGCGGACTCGCCTGTGATCGCCGCCTCGTTGACTGAGGCAACGCCCTCAATGACCTCACCATCGGAAGGAATGAGGTCTCCCGCTTCCACGAGCACGATGTCGCCGACCTTCAAGTTCGTGCTCGGCACGAGGTTAAAATCTCGCGAGTTCGCGGCGCTAAGCAACTTCGCTTGCGTCTCGGTACGCTGGCGTCTCAGCGTGTCGGCCTGCGCCTTGCCGCGACCTTCTGCAACCGCTTCGGCGAAGTTGGCGAATAGCACCGTAAACCACAACCACAACACGATCTGGAATTCAAAGCCGAGGTTACCGCTGCCCCTCACGATATCTCGTATAAGAAATATGGTGGTGAGCGCGGTAACAATCTCCAGCACAAAGATGACGGGGTTGCTCGCGAGAGTACGCGGATCAAGTTTGACGAACACAGCGCGAATTGCGGGCCCAATGATCTTCGGGTCGAGCAAGGTGGCAGTCGGCATGCGCTTGCGGACAACTGAGGTTTCCATAAGCCGAGCTCCGAGACTAGTTCGATGAATAGAGGATGCCACCCGTCATCGCCAGATGCTCGACGATGGGTCCGAGCGCGAGTGCCGGGAAAAACGTCAGGCCACCAATGATCAAAATCACACCCACCACCAATCCGACGAATAGGCCGCCGGTGGTCGGGAAGGTGCCGGCCGAGGCCGGGACGATCTTCTTGGCCGCGAGCGAGCCGGCGATGGCCATGGCCGGGATGATCATCCAGAACCGGCCGACCAACATGGCGATGGCACCGGTGATGTTGTACCAAAGCGTATTGCCAGTGAGGCCCGCGAACGCCGAGCCGTTGTTTGCGGTCTGCGACGTATAGGCATAGAGCACCTCCGTGAAGCCGTGCGGTCCCGGGTTCGCGGTCGAGGCCACGGCGGAGGGGATCACCACGGCGCCGGCCGTCCAACCGAGGTACATCAGCGGCAGGATCAGGATGGCGAGCATGGCCATCTTGACCTCCTTGGCCTCGATCTTCTTGCCGACGTACTCAGGCGTGCGTCCGACCATCAGCCCGGCGACGAACACCGCGATGATCACGAACAGCAGCATGCCGTACATGCCGGCGCCCACGCCGCCGACGATGATCTCACCCAACTGCATATTGATAAGCGGGATCATGCCACCGAGTGCGGTAAAGCTGTCGTGCATGGCGTTGACGGCGCCGCAGGAGGCGGCGGTGGTAACTACGGCGAACAATGCAGACGCGACGATCCCGAAGCGCACCTCCTTGCCTTCCATGTTGCCACCGGTGAGACCCATGGCGGTGAAGGCATCGTTGCCGCGCGCCTCGGCCCAGTAGCAGACGGCCACGCCGGCGATGAACAGGATGCCCATGACGGCAAGGATGGCCCAGCCTTGGCGCTCGTTGCCCACCATGCGGCCAAACACGTTGGTGAGTGCAGCACCGATCGCAAAGATTGAGATCATCTGCACGAAGTTCGACAGCGCAGTGGGGTTCCCGAAGGGGTGTGAGGCATTGGCGTTGAAGAAGCCGCCACCGTTGGTCCCCAGCATCTTTATCGCGACCTGCGACGCTACGGGTCCGACCGCCATGGTCTGTTTGGCGCCTTCCAGAGTGGTGGCATCCACGTAGGGACCCAGCGTCTGCGGCATGCCCTGCGAAACCAGGAAAAGCCCGTAGACCACGCAAATCGGCAGCAGGATGTAGAGGGTGCAGCGCGTAATATCGACCCAGAAATTACCAACGGTATTCGTCGATGCCCGGGCAAAGCCGCGGATGAGCGCGATGGCCAACACAATGCCGGTGGCTGCGGAGAGGAAGTTTTGGTGCGTGAGCCCCAACATCTGCACGAGGTAGGACATCGTGCTTTCGCCGCCGTAGTTCTGCCAGTTGGTATTCGTGATGAAGCTGACCGCGGTGTTGAAGCTAAGATCTGGTGACACAGCCGATTGCGCGGCAGGATTGAATGGCAAAAGGTCCTGGAAGCGCATCAGCGCGTAGAGGATAAGAAAACCGCCGATGTGGAAGAGCAGCATGGCGACGGTGTAGGAAAGCCAATCCTGCTCACGCTTCTCGTCGATGCCGCCGACACGGTAAAGTACCGCCTCGACCGGCTGCAATGCGACCGAGAGAAAGGTGCGCTCGCCGTTGAACACGCGTGTCAAGTAGCTGCCGAGGGGCTTTACCAGCGCGACGATGATCGCGCAGTAAAGCAGGATCTGGATCCAGCCGATCAGGGTCATGAGATCGAGCCTTTCAGAACTTCTCGGGACGCAATAGGGCGTAGACGAGATAGACGAGCAGCGCGGCGGTCACGACGCCGCCCAGGACGTAGTCGATCAACATGGGGTTTATGTCCCTAGAGACGATCGCAGCCGTAAGCGTAGGCGATCGAGATGATGAAGAAGCCGATGCCACCGGCCAGGAGGACCACGTCCAACATGCCTTGCTCCTTCGGAGGGTTGCCACGGATGTATAAGCCCGCCGGTCGCCTAACGGCGTGAGCTTGACTGGCGAGCCAGCTTGCTGGTGCGAATTTGTCGTCGTTCCCACATAAGAAATCGAGGTGGGGGAGACCAATATTGCATAAAAACGGCATATAAATAAGCCCCTAACCGACCGGGCTTCGCTCATGGAATGATCCGTGGTTCCCGTGGGTTGCACCCCCTAAAACCGAATTGGTGGGCAACGCTCGTCGGGATCGTCCGCGCGACGCGCTTGGCATGCTGCGTCGGCTCCGCTCGTTTGCCTCGGGCCTGCGCGGCGAGCCAACGCGCAGCATCATGCGACCCGCGACCTTGGCAGCGTCGCGTCCGCCCAGGGTCGGCACACGGCACCTTTTCCAGAGCCCCGTGTGAGCGCTGCGGTTTTAGGGCAGCGACGGCAGCCTCGCGATCGCCGCATCGGGAATTTGCCAGCTGAACGAGCTCGTCATCATGAGGAGCCAACTGAGCCAGTGGAGCGGCGTCGGGTGGAGATCGGCAAGAGCATTGAGTTTGGATGGGGTTCCACCGGCGGTCATGCCATCAGCTGCACTGACATCTCGCCAGTCGGACGGCCGTGCCCACTGCTTTTCCGGACGCGGGTATCGTCAACCCTGGCCGCCGCGAAGAAAACCTAGGCCTCCATGGCACACGCGCGAGCCCGATACGAAGATGCTCCTGCCGAGCCGCGAGATTGTGGCGACGGCCCGCGCAATTGCCGGCGTCCCATTAGATTTTCAACATCCGCGGCGATCGTTGCGATCGACACCGCATGGGGTAACCGATCTCACCTGCCGCGGACGCCGGGAGCTGCGATCCCTCGCCCCACGTGGTGAGCAGGCGCGGTTAGCCCCACACGAACAAGGACATGCAAGTTGTGCCGGGCGACCTCTCTGCGCACCCTGGAGCCCGCCAAGGCCGATTGCAGGTGCAGGGGATGTGCTGCGCGTCTTTATTTCTTACTTATGCGAAATGGCGAGCCTCCCTCTCGATTTTTTATGCCCTGAGGACCCACGTTAGCAGCGAGTGTCATCATGAGCGGAGCTCAGTCCGTGCTGAACTTCATCACCTCGCAGGCGATCGCGCTGAGCCAGGTCAAAGCCAAAGAAGGCGAGCCGACAGACGCCAGCCAAGACCAGGTCGGCGCCGTGCCCCACAGACGCAAATCGCTCATCAAGAGACTGTTGGTGGCACTTTTCGAACCGCGCACGCAAAAGGCCAGGTGCGAAACAGAGGTCCATGCCCACATGGGCCAAGACAGCACCAAGGAGTGAACCGGCGGCGTCTGCCGCCGTCAAGCGGTTGCCGAGAAATGGATTGCCCATGGGTTTGCTATGCGCACAGGGTGACATCCTGGTTGAGCGCGTCGGTGACGTGGAGATCTCAGGTCACGTCATAGAGTGCGTCACTTTCGGATCCGCGGTCGTTGCTGGAGGCGAGAAGGCGGGCCATTATCACAGCGTAATTGGTTCGGTCACGCTCTTTCGCGATGACGCATTGGCGCGTGATATTCCTGCCGGGCTCTACACCCTCCACCTCCAAGTTCATAGTCCTTGTGCTCGTCTGCAGCACGACGAACACGCACCGATCACGCTTGAGCGGGGAACGTACCGTCTCCGGCGCCAGCGCCAATTGGAACCGACGGATACCGGGTTCTACGAACAGTACGGCGTGCTCGAGGATTGACGCTCATGCTCGACGCCTCGCGTGATCATTCCTCGATTGACGGGCTCAGCGGTTGTCTGGAGCATTGGGCTGCGACACAGCTCTCGTGTGAGCCAGCCAACCGATCTGCCGCGAATGAGGGCGTTCGCTTGGCTTATGCGACAGCGGGTCTAAGCCCGCCGGAGCGCATCGTGTGGTGCGGGGGGCCGCTGGAGATTGCCGAGGCGCTGAGGCGCGTCAGCCCAACCGACGGAGTGGGTTCCAGTGTCAAAGCGCAAGTCTTCGATCAAATCCGCCACAACGTTGGGGTGTTAGCGGAAGTCTTTTGGCACGAGGTCATTGCCGCGGCGGCACAACTGACGAACGATGGAGCTGGCCGCGCGCCCCTGCACGGATATGTCGCTTGCAAGGCGGTGAGTGCTGCCGTCAATCGCGTTGTTCGCGATGCTGCCAGCGTCAATCTCGCAACGCTCGCCATACGCGCACGGCACGCGCTGCACATGCTGCGCGGAATGCCCCGTGTGCTTCCGCGCGAAAGCTTCGAGGAGGTCGCCGTCGGCCCCAATGATTTCGCCTGCCTCGGCCCCTATGCGTATCTTTATGACGTCCTCGCCTGGCGGGTGCCGACGCGATCGATGCAGGCCTGGTTTACGATCGCCAAGAGCGCCGGCTGGATTGTACCCTACGAGCACGTCTGCTGGATCTGCGAGCGGCCGAGCGCCTTGCACTGGGATGCGCGGGGCAGGCTGCACTGTCTCGAAGGTCCCGCGCTGCGCTACCGTGATGGCTGGTGTGTTCACGCCTGGAAGGGCGTGCAGGTACCGGCGTGGCTGATCAAACATCCTGAGCGGATTACGCCTGCGCGCATTGACGACACGTTTGACCCGGTCCTGCGCAACTCCATGATCGAGATCATGACCCCGGAGCGCTTCGTCAAAACCGGCACTGTCCCCAAGGCGGCAGAAGATGAGACCGGAGTTCTTTGGCGCAAGTCCTGGAGTTTTCGAGGTGTGACGATCGGATCATGGTGCGCGGTGGAAGTGGTCAATGGCACCCCCGAACCCGACGGCTCGCGCCGGCATTATTTTCTGCGGGTGCCGTCAAGCGTGCGCACTGCGCGCGAAGCCGTGGCTTGGACCTATGGGGTCAGCGAACGCGAGTACGCAGAGCTGAAATTGAGAACTTGACCCATCACCTGGGCCCATGAGCCACCCCCCTGGCAATGCACCGGTCCGGCTATCGCTGCAGGATGGGTGAGATGGGCAAGAAGGTCAGCAATATAAACATCGGCACGAGCACCAGCGACGCATAAAAGAGGTATGCAAAGAAGCTCGGCATCTTGATGCCGCGCTCCTCGGCGATGGCATACACCATCAAATTCGGCGCATTGCCGATATAAGTGAGTGCGCCCATGTAAACGGCCCCCATCGAGATCGCCGACAGTGTCCCCGCGAGCGGTCCCATCAGCGCGGACGGATCACCGCCCGCCAACTCAAAGAACACCAAGTAGGTCGGCGCATTGTCCAAAAAAGCTGACAAACTTCCGGTCAGCCAAAAATAAGCGGCTTCATTCGGCAGGCCATCACGCCCTGTCACCCAATCGAGGAGAGGCGCGAAGACGCCGTTGCGTCCGGCCTTGAGCATCGCGATGACCGGAATGATCGCAACGAAGATGGCTGCAAACAATTTGCCTACTTCAACGATGGGCTCCCAGGTAAATCCATTGGCGAGGCGATGCTCTGCCGGACTGGCCCAGACCGACAGCAGTGCCACCACAACAAGCACTATATCTCGCACTATGTTCTGGAGTTCAAAACGGGTCCCAAGAACGGAAAAGCCGCGGCCCGGCACCCAGATGGCGGAGAGCAGCACCGCAGCTATGATGACCACGAGCAATACAATGTTGAAGCCGCCGCGGATGCTGATGCTGCCAGACCCTTCTGCGTGATTGGGTGCTGGCTGTTCGCGGCGAAGCACCAGCAAATCGATCGTGAAGAACAGCAATAATCCAAGTCCCGCCACCAGGGTCGTCTGTAGCCATAAATGCTGCATCGGCCAGAAGAAATGTATTCCATGCAGGAAGCCAACCAAGAGCGGCGGATCGCCGAGAGGCGTCAACGCCCCGCCGATATTGGCAACGAGGATGATAAAGAACACGACGACATGGATCCTTCGGGGCCGAGCTTCATTGGCGCGCAGCACTGGCCGAATCATGACCATGCTCGCGCCCGTGGTGCCGATGACGCTCGCCAGGATTGTGCCGATCGCCAGTACAATGGTGTTCGTGGTCGGTGTCGCACGGATGCGCCC
>JAMXLN010000074.1 GCA_024281145.1 Hyphomicrobiaceae bacterium
GCGGCAACTCGATAGTGGTCGGCTTCCCTGGCTCGAGGAGGCGCAACCGCGATCCAAGCCCCAGGGTCGCGAAGGAGCGCTCGAGGTCATTGCGATCTTGTGTCAGATGCGCCCAGCTGTCGCAATGCACCGGCACGATCACCGCATTGGGAAAAGCGTGCGCCGTCTCGATGGCATCATTGACGCTCATAGTGAGGTTGAAGGGCCCGCGCGTCTGTGCCGCGCCGGCAAAAAGCAGCACCGCACCCGCCGCAAAACGCCGCGCCACCTCGGCCACGCCGTCCCACCAGACTGTATCGCCGGTAACGTAGATGGGGCGAGCGGCTGCCTTGGGAAGGGCGAGGACAAACCCAATCACATCGCCGGAATAGGGTTCGATGCCCGCGGGGCCGTGGCGGGCCGGCGTGGCGGTCACCTCGAGCAGGGCACCATCCGGTGCTCTAAGCTCGACGGTCTGCCACGGCATCATGCCCTCCGCACGATCCCCCAGGCGCTGAGCGCCGGCGAGGGTCGTGAGCACGCGTCCGGCCCGCGCCAGAAACGCGCGCCCGGCATGGTCGAGGTTGTCGGCATGCTGGTCGTGGCTCAACAGCACGGCGTCGATTTTCCCGACGGCCTCGGGCGTGAGCGCTGGGGCCGCAGTCTTGTTGAGGGTCGTGTGCGCCAGATGATATTGGCCAGGCGGATCGAAGGTTGGGTCGGTGAGGACGCGAAAGCCGGAAGCTTCCAAGAGAGCCGTCGGCCCGCCAATGAGCGTGATCTGCAACGATGCCATGGGCGCCGCCATCGCTTATTCCCCCGCCGCTAAACGAGCAAGCTCGCCGCCGCGACCGTTCGATCGCAATGACGATCGCGTGAGGAGAGGGTCGCGTGACCTTGGAGCTCCAGCGGGCGTGCGCCCCCCGTTGCGGCGTGCCTCAGCCCGCGATCTTGGCGCGCATTTGGGCGAGCGTCTTGAGGTGCCGCTCGTGATCCCCGGCAAAGCGCAGGATGATGTGGTTCACTCCGGCCGCCACGTAACCCTGCAGCCAGGCTTCAAAGCCCGCGGCGGGTCCGGCAAAGCTCATCTGGCGGGCGCGCATGACGTGAGCCGGCTGGCCGTAGTACTGCTCCATATAGGCGTTGAGCCGCTCGTCCGCGCGCGCCGCGTTTTCCTCGACGGCGGCCGTCAGATACATGGCACCCGTGAGCTTGTCGGGGTCGCGCCCCGCCGCCCGCGCCATGGCCTTGATTTGTGCCCACTGCTCAGCCCAGGTCTTTGCGTCTTGCCCGTTGGGCAACCAACCATCGAAGTGGCGGCCGGCGCGCTCCAGGCTCGCTGGCAGCGCGCCCGCAATCCACAGCGGTGGCCCTCCGGGACGGTGCGGCGTTACCCCCAGCACACCCTCGACCCGCCAGCGGCCGTTCCAAGAGACGGGGGCGCCCGTCCACAGCTCGCGGCACAAGCGCACGCCCTCCAGCAATCGCCCGACCCGCTTCTCGAAGGGCACACCTGCTGCGGTGAACTCGGCGCGAATATTGGGAAGATCGGCGGCGATGCCGACGCCCAGGATCACGCGACCCTCGCTGATCTGGTCGAGTGTGGCAACCTGCTGGGCGAGCACGACCGGATTGCGCAAGGCCGGCAGCAGCACCGCGGTGCCAAGCTCAACGCGGGGCACGCGGCCGCCCACCGCAGCCAACAGGGTCAGCGGATCATGACGCGGACGCGCGAGCAGGGAATCACCGGCCCAAATCGAATCAAAACCGAGATCCGCCGCGCGCTCGGCAAGCGCAATGAGCGGCGCCGCCTCCGGTCGCCCCGCCATCACCTGCTCGCGGGTCGGCAACAGATATCCAATGCGTGTGGCCATGGCGACCTCCTCGCGCGTCACTTGGAGTGCCTCATGATAGCCGAGCCGACCGAGCTTGGCCTATCCGAGAAGCGCCATTGCCCCCACCGGCCTTGCCCCCAAGACCCGTGAGCTCAGGGCCCTCAAGGTCAGGGCTTTCGAGCTCAGGGCCCTCGAACCCCAAGGTCCTTGGTTCGATGGGACGGGACCGCTAAGCTCGGGTGCCAAGACCCCCAGGGCACCTGCGGGTGTGGGTTGCGTGGCGGGACAAAGGAGTGAGGCATGCATTTAAAGCTTGCGTCCGGGCGGAGCGCGTTGGCGGCGATGCTCGCCGCCGGGATTGGCGCTGCGGCTGCGGGTTTGGCCTGCGCTCCCGCCATGGCCCAGGGAGGCGTGAAGGTGGGCGAGCTCAACTCCTACAGCCGCTTTGCTGCTTTCGCCGTGCCCTATCGCAACGGCATGCAGCTCGCCCAGGAAGAGATCAACGCCAAAGGTGGCGTGTCGGGCGGAAAACTTGAGATCATATTCCGCGACGACGGTGCAACGCCTTCCGACGCTGTGCGGGTGGCGGAAGAGTTGCTGACGCGCGAGAACGTGGCCTTTCTGGCCGGCACCTTCCTCTCCAACGTGGGGCTGGCGGTCGCCGACTTCGCCAACCAAAAGCGGACGCTGTTCATCGCCACCGAGCCGTTGACCGACGCCATCACCATGGCGGCCGGCAACCGCTACACCTTCCGCATCCGCCCCTCCACCTACATGCAGACCAAGATGTTGGTCGAGGCAGTCAAGGGCAAGGGGGTGAAGAAATGGGCCATTGTTGCTCCCAACTATGAGTACGGCCAATCTGCGGCTGCCAATTTCCGAAAACTGATCAAGGCGGCAACCCCCGACGCCGAGATTGTGGGTGAGCAGTTTCCCGCGCTAGGCAAGATCGATGCCGGTGCCACCGTCGCTGCACTCGAAAATCTCAAGCCCGACGGCATCTTCAACGTGCTGTTCGGCGCCGACTTGACGACCTTTGTCCGCGAGGGCAACACGCGCGGCCTGTTTGAAAAACGCATCGTGGCGAGCCTGCTGACGGGCGAGCCCGAGTACCTCCTGCCGCTGGGTGAAGAGGTGCCGGAGGGCTGGATCGTCACGGGCTATCCTTGGGACCAGATCAGCGAACCGGCGCACAAGGCCTTTGTCGATGCCTATCGCGCCAAGTTCAACGATACGCCCCGGCTCGGCTCGTTTCTGGGCTATACGGTGGGCTACATGATGCGCGATCTCATTGCCAAGGCCGGCTCCACGGACACCGAGAAGTTGCTGGCGACGCTGCAAGACTTCAAGTTCGCATCGCTGGCAGGTCCCCTCACGATCCGCGCGCTCGATCACCAGTCCACCATGGGCGCCTGGGTGGGCGAGACGACCCGAGCCGGCAAGGTGGGCAGCATGAAGAATTGGCAGTACGAGGACGGCGCCAAATACCTGGTCCCGGAAGCTGAAGTGCGGGCCGCGCGCAAGGAGTAGGGCAAAGCCCCAAGACCAACGCGCAGGCGTTCGACATGTCCTAAGAGGCGCCTAGGGTTGGCCTCACCCTGATGGCCCGCGGACGGCCGGGTAGCGCCTCCACACTGTGCTCGCGAGGCACTCCCTTGCCCGATGTCTCATTCCTTTTCCTGCAGGCGCTCAATGGGCTCGCCAGTGCCTCCTCGCTGTTCCTCATCGCCGCCGGACTGACCATCGTCTTTGGCGTCACGCGCATCGTCAATTTTGCGCACGGCTCGTTCTATATGTTGGGCGCCTATTTTGGGGTCACGCTGATCCCACGCCTGCTTGAGGCCTCGAGCACCTTTCCCGCCTTCCTCGTGGGCGTGCTGGCGGCCGCCGTGGCCGTCGGCGCCATCGGCGTCGCCATGGAGCTCGTTTTGCTGCGGCGCATTTACGCGGTGCCCGAGCTCTTCCAGTTGCTCGCCACCTTCGGCGTCGTGCTCGCGGTGGAGGACTTGGTGCTGAAGATCTGGGGACCGCTCGACCTCTTGGGTCCGCGCGCCCCGGGACTGCGGGGTGCCGTCGATATCCTCGGCCACCGCTTTCCCGCCTACGAACTCTTCCTGATCGGCGTGGGCCCGCTGGTGCTCGCCCTGCTGTGGCTCATCATGTACCGGACGCGCTTTGGCGTGCTGGTGCGCGCCGCCACCCAGGACCGCGAGATGGTGGGCGCGTTGGGCGTCAATCAGGCGCTGCTGTTCACGGGCACGCTGTTCTTGGGCGCCCTGCTCGCGGGCCTCGCCGGTGCATTGCAGACACCCAAACTCGCCGCCAATCCCAACATGGACATCTCCGTCATCGCCGAGGCGTTCGTCGTCACGGTGGTGGGCGGTATGGGTTCGGTGTCGGGCGCCTTCGTGGCGGCGGTGCTGATCGCCGAGCTGCAGGCCTTCGGCATCTTGATCTTTCCCAAGATCACCCTGGTGCTGGTGTTTCTCCTGATGGCATTGGTCCTGGTAGTGCGGCCCTGGGGCCTGATGGGCCGACCCGAGGCCGGGCCGGCGCGCGCCCGCCTCCCCGAAGGGATCGTGCGGCTGGAGCGCCTGTCACGAGCCGGAACCGTCGCGCTCGTGCCCTTGGGCCTCCTCCTGACGAGCCTGCCACTGCTCGGCGACGGCTATACGATCAAGCTGGTGATCGAAGTGTTGTGCTTTGCGCTCGCCGCTTTCAGCCTCAACTTCCTGATCGGCGTCGGCGGCATCGTCAGCTTCGGACATGCCGCCTACTTCGGCCTTGGCGCCTACGCGGCAGGACTAATGGTCACGAGGCTGGGAGTGGCCATGGAGCCGGCGCTGATCGCTGCTCCCGTCGTGGCCGGTCTCGGCGCCGCACTCTTTGGCTTTTTCGTTGTGCGATTGTCGGGCATCTATCTTGCGATGCTGACCCTCGCCTTTGCGCAAATCGTCTACGCGGTCGCGTTCCAATGGGTGGAGCTGACGGGCGGCGACAACGGCGTCGTGGGCGTTTGGCCCTCGCGCTGGGCCGCGGGCCGCGCGAGCTATTACTACTTGGTGCTCGCCGTCAGCGCGATCATCATCGTGCTGCTGCGTCGCGGCATCTACGCCCCGTTCGGCTACACGCTGCGGGCCGCGCGCGATTCAAGCCCCCGCGCGGATGCGATCGGCATCGACGTGCGCGCGCACCGCTGGTTGGCTTTCGCGGTCGCGGGGGCCGCGGCCGGGCTCGCCGGCGGTCTCTTCGCCTTTGCCAAGGGCTCCATCGACCCGACGCTGATCTCGATCCCGATGTCCATCGACTTCCTCGTGATGACGCTGCTCGGTGGCGTTGAGACGATCGCCGGCCCCCTCGTCGGCGCGGCCGCGTTCCATTCGATCCGCGACGTCCTTATGCCACTCACCGATCACTGGCGGCTGCTGCTGGGGCTTGCCATCATCGCCATCGTGCTGGCAATGCCCCGCGGCCTCGTCGGTGGCGCGCTTGTGCTGCGCGCGAGGCTCGGTGGGGGTCGAGGCGCGCTGAAGGCGCGCGCCCAGTTGGGGAGGGGGGCCGGGCCATGAGCCTTCTCAGCGTCCAAGCCTTGACGAAGTCGTTTGGCGGCGTCATCGCCGCGCGCAACGTCACGTTCGCGCTCGAGGCGGGCACGTTGCTGGCGATGATCGGCCCCAATGGCGCCGGCAAGTCGACGATCTTCAACATGGTGGGAGGCCAGCTCAAGCCAGACAGCGGCCGCGTGGTCTTGGCCGAGCAGGACATCACCGGTCTCGCCCCGCGCCGCATCTGGCGGCTGGGCGTCGGACGCACGTTCCAAGTGGCGCAAACCTTCGTGTCCATGACAGTGGCCGAGAACGTGCAGATGGCGCTCATCAGCCATCATCAGCGCACGCGCGCTTGGTGGCCGGCTGCTGCAAGCCTCAATCGCGGGGAGGCGCTTGGCCTGCTGGAGCGTGTCGGGATGGGTGCCGAGGCCGACCGCCCCTCGAGCGAGCTGGCCTATGGCGATGTGAAGCGCGTTGAGCTCGCCATTGCGCTCTGCGGCGCACCCAAGCTGCTGCTGATGGACGAGCCGACTGCGGGTATGGCCCCCAAGGAACGGGCCCAGCTGATGCAGCTCGTGCACGACATTGCGCGCGGAAGCGGGATCGGGGTGCTCTTCACCGAACACGACATGGATGCCGTGTTCGCCCACGCCGATAGCATCGTCGTGCTGGTGCGCGGCGAGATCGCTGCCGCGGG
>JAMXLN010000075.1 GCA_024281145.1 Hyphomicrobiaceae bacterium
CGGGCGACGCCAATCCGGCTCCCTATCCGGGCGAGCGCTTCGCCCAGGAGCAGCAGAAGGCCTACCCTGACTTGCGCACGTTCTGGTTGGACCGCGGGGTGGAAGAAGCCTACGGGCTGGTGGAGGAGGCCGTGCGCAAGCTCAAGTGGCGGGTGGCTTCCTCCGAGCCGCCCGCCGGCAAGCAGGCAAGGGCCGGCACGCTAGAGGCAACCGACTTGACGCCCGTAATTGGCTTCCCCGACGATGTGGTCGTGCGCGTGGAAGGCAACGATATCCGCGCGCGCGTCGATGTGCGTTCGGCGTCCCGCTATGGTCCCACGGACCTTGGGCAGAACGCATCTCGCGTGCGCCGCTTCCTTGCCGAGCTGCAGGCGCGTGTGGAATCCAGTGCACCCACGGCGATGGCGGGGCGGCGTACGCTCCGCACCACGCGCACCGGCGCAATGGTCAAGAAAGTGAAAGGACACGATCAGCAGAAAGCGGAGAGTCGCAGCAAACGAGACCGCGCTCAATCAAGTGCTCGACGTGGGCAAGGACAGAAAGAGATGCTGCGTTGAGAAGCTTCGAATCTAGGTCCTTATAGACGATCGGCACGATCGAGCGCACCGTGGCATTGCCTTGCCGGATGCAGTCGAGGATCGACTGCTCACGCATGCGCCGATGCAGCAGGTAAGCTTTGACCAGGCGCTTTGGCTCCTCGACCTGCCCACCGTGCCCGGGAAAATAAAGGTCATCGTCGCGCTCTGCCAGACGTTGCAGCGAGCGGATGTAGGCACCCATGCTGCCTTCCGGCGGTGCAACGATGCTCGTGTTCCAGCCCATCACGTGGTCGCCGGAAAAGAGGATCTTGGTGCCCCCCAAAGCCAAGCACAAATGATCGGGTGCATGTCCCGGCGTGTGCACAGCCGTCATCGTCCAACCGTCGCCCTCGAAGCGCTGTCCGTCGGTCAGGGGAATGTCGGGAATGAAGTCCTTTTCCACGTACTCGCCGCCCGACGGGCTGGTGCGCCTTGTACCGCGGTTGGCAACGCGCCGGCCAAAACCCACGGTTTTGGCACCGGTGGCCGCGAGCAGCGCCGGCATGCCGTCGGTGTGGTCGCGATGGGTATGGGTGATGATGATGTGGCTGATCTTGCGCTCGCCTGCGGCATCGAGGATGGCTCTCAAGTGAGCGGGGTCATCGGGTCCAGGGTCGATGAGGCCGATCGACCGACCGTTGCCGATCAGGTAGGTGTTGGTTCCCTTGAAGGTAAAGTGATTGGGATTGTTGGCGACGATGCGGACCACGCCTGGTGCGAGCTCGCGTGGCTCGCCGTAAGTGAAGACCATCGTTTTCTTGAAAGGCAGTTCGTCCGCCATGGAGATCCTTCTGTGGCTGTCTTGCCTGATCCGATTGATGAGGTTCTGGCCTGGTTCTGGCCTGGTTCTGGCCTGGTTCTGGCCAACGCGTTGCAAGCGATCGCCACCAACGTCGTTGCGATGGTTTGCAGCTTGCCGTGCACCGATCGGCGCGCCGGCTGTAGCCCCATTTGCCGCGGCCGTCGGAACTGGCCCGGCCTCAGTATTCGCGCTTCTTGGGTTCGATGTAGTTGATCTCGTTGGTTAGGGTGTAGGCGTGCACCGGGCGGTAGTCGATGCGCACGCGATGCTGGTCGAGATCGACCCATGTCAGCGTGTGCTTCATCCAATTGGCGTCATCGCGGTCCTTGTAATCCTCGCGCGCGTGCGCGCCGCGACTCTCCTTGCGGTTGCTGGCGGCAACCACGGTGGTGGCCGCCTGCACGATCATATTCTCGTATTCGAGCGATTCCACGAGGTCTGAGTTCCAGATCAGTGATCGGTCGGAGACGGCCATATCGCCCGTGCCCTTCCAGATCTCGGTGATCTTCTTCACTCCCTCCTCGAGCACCTCGCCGGTGCGGAAAACCGCGCAGTTGGACTGCATGGTCTTTTGCATCTGCAGGCGTAGCGCCGCAGTGGGGGTAGAGCCCTTGGCATGGCGGATGCGGTCGAGCCGACCAAGGGCAACATCGTCGGCATCCTTGGCGAGCGGGGGCATGACGGAGCCGCGCTCCACCGTTTCGCTGCAGCGCAGGCCGGCAGCGCGGCCGAACACCACGAGATCGGTGAGCGAGTTTGAACCAAGCCTGTTGGCACCATGCACCGACACGCACGCGGCCTCCCCGATCGCCAGCAAACCGGGCACGATGGTGTCGGGATTGCCGTCTTTGAGGGTGTAGACTTCACCGTGGTAGTTGGTCGGGATACCACCCATGTTGTAGTGGACGGTCGGCAGCACCGGGATTGGTTCCCGGCGCAGGTCGACACCGGCGAATATCCTGGCACTCTCGGTGATACCCGGCAGCCTTTCGTGGAGGATCTTTGGATCGAGGTGATCGAGGTGGAGGTAGATGTGGTCCTTGTCGGGGCCCACGCCGCGGCCTTCGCGGATTTCGATCGTCATTGAACGCGCGACCACGTCACGAGAGGCGAGGTCCTTGGCGTGGGGCGCATAGCGCTCCATGAAACGCTCGCCGTTGGCATTGGTAAGATAGCCCCCTTCGCCGCGCGCGCCTTCGGTGATGAGCACGCCGGCGCCGTAAACTCCGGTGGGATGAAACTGCACGAACTCCATGTCCTGCAGGGGTAGACCTGCACGCAGCACCATGGCGTTGCCGTCACCGGTCTGCGTGTGCGCACCCGTACAGGTGAAATAGACACGGCCATAACCGCCGGTAGCAAGGATGGTCTTCTTGGCGCGGAACCGATGCAGTGTGCCGTCCTCTAGGCATAGCGCGATGACGCCGCCACAGGCGCCGTCCTGATCCATGATGAGATCGATCGCAAAATATTCGATGAAGAACTGGGCCGAATGCCGCAGCGACTGGCCGTAGAGAGTGTGCAGGATGGCATGGCCGGTGCGGTCGGCGGCGGCGCAGGTGCGCTGGGCTGGCGGCCCCTCGCCGAACTCGGTCGTCATGCCCCCGAATGGACGCTGGTAGATGTAGCCGTCCTCGGTACGGCTGAACGGAACGCCGTAGTGGTCGAGCTCGTAGACCGCGTCGTTGGCGTGGCGGCACATGTATTCGATCGCGTCCTGGTCGCCCAGCCAATCGGCACCCTTCACGGTGTCGTACATGTGCCAGCGCCAGTCGTCGTGGCCCATGTTGCCGATGGCGGCGGCGATACCACCTTGCGCCGCCACCGTGTGCGAGCGCGTGGGGAAAACCTTGCTGACGCACGCGGTCTTCAGTCCGGCTTCGGCGCAGCCCAACGTGGCGCGCAGGCCCGAACCACCCGCGCCCACCACGACGACGTCGTAAATGTGCTCCGTGATGGGATAGGCGCGGCCATTGATGGCGGGCTTGGGAGCGGCCTCGCCGCGATCGCGGACGTTTTCTTCCGGCATGGGTCAGGCTCCGAAGCTCAGCTTCAGCACGGCAAACACGCATACGAGGCCAACGGCGAAGGTGAAGAAGGAGGAGAGCATGAGCGCTGCGATCTTGTGGCCTTCAGAGTGCACGTAATCCTCGATGATGACCTGCATACCAAGCCGCATGTGGACGAGGCCCGACACGACCAGGAGCAGGAGAGGGATGGCAATCTGCGGCTTGGCCAAGGTTCCCTTGACTGTTGCGTAGTCGGCGCCGGCCAGCGTCGCGACAAGCCAGATCAGGAAGGAGGCGAGGAAGATATTGGCAACCGCGGTGAGGCGCTGGCGCCAAAAATGCTCGGCTCCCGCGCGGGCTGAGCCCAGTCCGCGGACCCGGGCGAGCGGCGTACGATAAGCCATCAGAGCTGCCCTCGGAGCGCAAGGCCGACGGCCCAGAGGGCCACCGTTAACGAGATTGAGCATAAGATAGTGAGCCAGCATAGGGCGTTGACCTGCCATATTTGCAAGCCCCTCCCGGTGTCCCAGATGAGGTGCCGGATGCCCCCGAGCATGTGATGGACGAGTGCCCAGCTATAGCCGAAAAGCACGAGCTGCCCGACCGGGTGGGCAAAGAGGGCGTTAACATAAGTGAAGGGAACCTCACCCATGGCGGTGGCGATCAGCCAGGCCGCCAGCAGCAGCGTGCCGAAGTAGAGCGCGGCGCCGGTGAGCCGATGCAGGATCGACATCACCATGTTGATCAGCGGCTTGTAGATGGAGAGATGCGGTGAAAGCGGACGCTCCACCGTCTGTCTTGCCTCTGCCATCGTGCTTCGTCTCCCGCTCTAGCCCCCCACGTGTTTTGGGGGCGATTGTCGCGAGTCCTCTGATGTCCATTGACGTTCGCGCTTTTAGCGCGCTGCAGCAAAGGCGGCAATTGTCCATATGTCACTGCCGGGTGTTCGAGCGAAGGCGCCAGGATGCATGCCTGGTATACCAACGCCGGTGCGGCCCGCACCTATCGCGGCAGCAGGAGCCACAAGTCGAGGTCGAGGAGCACGCCCTCCTCGTGCTCGCCTTTGGCGTTGCGCAGGGGAAAGCTGGCTGGGCTGCGGTTCTTGACGGCGACGAGACGGGTCCTGAGCGCGCCGATGTCGCTGCGGCCGGGCAACTCGACCTTGTCCAGCACCTCGGACCAGGCATAAACGGTGTCGCCGGCAAAGCAGGGGCCAACGTGCCGCCCGCCATTGATGGCGGCGATGTGAAAGGCGTTGGCAAGGCCGTTGAATGAAAGCGTGCGCGCGAGCGAGATGACGACGCCGCCATAGACCAATCGTCGCTTGAACTGCCCCTGCGCTTGCTCGTGCAGGTTGAAATGAACCTTGGCGGTGTTCTGGTAGAGGCGCGTGGCGGTCTGATGCTCGGCCTCCTCAAGCGTCATGGCATCGGCGTGGTCGATCTTTTCGCCGACCCTATAGTCGCTCCAGCGGTGCGGTGCGCCCGCGAGCGCAAAGTCATAGCCCGCTGCAACGAGCCTTGGCACGGCGTTGCCGAGCGCCGCAGGATCGACGCGTTCGGCAAGCTGCGGCACCACGGGTGTCGGCGCGGGCGCTGCCATCTCGCGCTTGCGCACCATGACCCAGCGCACGTACTCGAGCACAATCGCGTCGTTCTGGTTGCGACCCCTGGTGCGCACATAGACCACACCTGAGGTGCGGTTGGAATTCTCGCGCAATCCGATGACCTCGGAAGTGGCCGAAAGCGTATCACCCGGGTAGACGGGCACGAGGAACCGGCACTCGGCGTAGCCCAGGTTGGCAATAGCGTTGAGCGAGATGTCGGCAACGGTCTTACCGAAGACGGTATGGAAAACAATGAGGTCGTCGACCGGTGAACGCGGATAGCCGAGGGCGCGTGCGAATTCGTCTGAGGACTGGACCGCAAACCTCGGGCAATAGAGGCTGTTGTAGACGGCGATGTCGCCCGACGTGAGCGTGCGCGGTGTGGCGTGCTGCAGAACCTGGCCGACGGCAAAGTCCTCAAAGAAATTGCCGGGATTGGTCTTGCCTGACCTCATGGCGCCCTCATGCGCTCGATGGCCTCCGCGATTGCCACCGTGCGCCGTGCGGTCTCGGCGTGGAGCAGCTCCACCATGCGACCCTCGATCGTGATCACGCCCTTGGCCGTGTTCTCGGGCCGCGCGAAGGCAGCGATGATCTGGCGCGCAAATGCCACCTCCGCCGCGGTTGGTGCGAACACCTCGTTGGCGACCGCCACCTGGTCTGGATGGATCAGCGTCTTGCCGTCGAAGCCAAGGCGACGACCATGCACGCATTCGCGCCGGAAGCCCGCGGCATCCCCGAGATTATTGTAGACGCCATCGAGCACGTCGAGGCCATAGGCGCGCGCCGCCGTGATTGCGGCCGAGAGCCAGTAGAGCGCGGGGCGCCGGTTGAGCGACAGGTCAGCGCGGGTCTCCTTGACGAGGTCGTTGGTGCCGAGCACAAAGCAAGCAAGCCGTGCTCCGGGCTGCCTCGAAGCCGAAGCGATGTCTGCCAGGTTGAGGATGGCAAGGGGTGTCTCGATCATCGCCCACAGCTGGGTCCTGTTGGGAGCGCCCGCGCGCGCCAGCGCCTCACTGGCCCGCATGATGTCGTCACCGGTGCCGGGCTTGGGTAGTAAAACCGCATCGGGAGCGGCCGCCGCTGCCGCCGCCAGATCGGCATGGCCCCACGGCGTTGCGAGCCCGTTGATGCGAATGACGAGCGCGCGCTCACCGTAGCCGCCCGCCCTGACCGCCGCGCACACTTGAGCCCGTGCCGCTTCCTTGGCCTCGGGCGCAACCGCGTCCTCAAGGTCGAGGATCAGCGCATCGGCCGGGATCGACTTGCTCTTCTCCAGGGCACGCGCATTGGAGCCGGGCATGTAGAGCACACTGCGTCGCGGGCAAACTTGCATTGGCGAAGCTCGCGGCTGGTGGATCAGATCTTTGCGGCCCAGTCGTTGCGGCCTTTGATATATTGGCGTCGGCGCGGTGGCGCGTGCAAGGGGTCGGCCAATGGGCCCCGTGGCGAGGTGACGTTGGGACCTTCGACGCGGATGGGAGCGCGCCCTGAGCTCGCAGCTGCGTCCCCGTAGCGGGGCTCAAGACCCGCGTTGAGCGTTGACAACCCTCAGCACCCCCAACAGCATGCGCGCAAGCACTTGGAGGATGCTGCATGACTATGCGACCGACGCGGAGGCTCCGGTGAGCACGGAAAAGGGCACGGCCGGCGACTCCCGCTTATTTGCCGCCCCCGAGATCGCGCGCGAGCGGCGCCCTGACGGATCGACGGTGTTGCGATCGGCGCGCGGGCTGGGTGCCGTACCCCGCTGCCTCGGCGTCCTGCTCGAACGCTGGGCGATGGCCGAACCCAACCGCGTGTTCCTGGCGGAGCGCCTGGCATCCGGCGCGTGGCGGCAGCTCACCTATCGCGAGGCCGCGCGCGCCGCCAACGGCGTGGGCCAGGCTCTCCTTGACCGTGGTCTGGGGCCCGATCGACCGCTGATGATCCTCGCCGAGAACGGCATCGACCATGGCATCATGATGTTGGGCGCCATGCACGTCGGTGTCCCCGTGGTTCCAGTGTCGACCGCCTATGCTCGGCTCAGCCTCGATTATGGCAAGCTGCGGTACATCTTCGGCCTAATCCAGCCGGGGCTGATCTACGTGGACGAATGCGAGCGCTACGCTCGCGCCCTGGCGGCGATCGGCGCCACGCGGTTGGAGATCGTGGCAAGTCGCGGCAGTCTCGCGGGGAGCCGTGTGACGCCGTTCGCGGACTTGAGCGAGTTGCGTCCGACGCCTGCGGTGGATGCTGCCTTTGCCCGGGTGGGACCCGATACCGTGGGCAAGATCCTGTTTACCTCCGGATCCACTGGTCAGCCCAAGGGCGTGATCAACACCCAGGGCATGATGTGCGCCAATCAGGAGAGCGCAGCCGCGGCGTGGAAACTGCTTTCGGCTCACCCGCCCGTCATTGTCGATTGGCTGCCGTGGAACCACACCTTCGGCGGCAATCACAACTTCAACATGATGCTGCGCAACGGCGGCAGCCTCTATATCGACGAGGGCAAGCCGGTGCCGGCCCTCGTCGGGCAAACGCTCGCCAATCTTCGCGATGTCTCGCCCACCCTCTATTTCAATGTGCCCCGCGGCTATGCGGCCCTCGCCGATCACCTGGAGCAAGACGAAGCGCTGCGGGAAAAGTTCTTTGCCCGCCTCGACCTGCTCTTCTACGCGGCGGCCGCCTTGCCGCAGAGCCTGTGGGATCGCCTCGAGGCCGTAGGGATAAAGGCGCGGGGCCGAAGGGTGCCGTTTGTCTCCGCGTGGGGCCTTACAGAGACCGCGCCGGCCGTGACAATGGTGCACTTCCCGATCGATCGGCCGGGCAACATTGGTGTGCCGGGGCCGGGCATGGCGGTAAGGCTCGCCCCCGAGGGCGACAAGCTCGAGATCCGGGTCAAGGGGCCCAATGTCACGCCCGGGTACTTCAAGGCTCCAGAGCTTACCGCCAAGGCCTTTGATGAAGAAGGATGGTTCAGGACCGGCGATGCCGTGCGCCTTGCAGATGTGGCCGATCCGGCGGCTGGCCTCATCTTCGATGGCCGCACGGCGGAGAACTTCAAGCTGTCGACCGGCACTTGGGTCAATGTCGGAACACTGCGCCCATGCGTGATTGCCGCGGGCACGCCAGTGATCGAGGACGCCGTCATTACCGGCCACGATCGCGACGACGTCGGGCTCTTAATCTTCCCGAGCCTCGCCGGCCTCAAGAGCTTGTGCCCGCATCTGGGCGCCGACGCCCGCCTGGAGGCGCTCATTGCGGAGCCCGGCGTGCGACGCGCCGTGCTGGAGGGGCTCATTCGCCATAACGCCGGCGTGCAGGGTAGCTCGATGCGCATCGCCCGCTGTTTGTTGCTCGCCGAGCCGCCCGTCATCGACGCTGATGAGATCACCGACAAGGGCTATCTCAATCAGCGTGCCGTGTTGACGAGGCGCGCCGCACTGGTGGAGCGTCTCTATGCCACGCCAGCTCCGCCGGAGGTGATTGTGGTCGCCTAGACGAGCGAGAAGCATGCTGATCAACATCCGCACCGTGCGCGTTCAGTGGGGCGACTGCGACCCCGCCGGCATTGTGTTCTATCCGCGCTATTTCGAATGGTTCGACGCATCGACGATCCTGCTGTTCGAGAAGGCGACGGGTATGACGAAGATCAAGATGCTCGAGAAACATGGTGGCGCGGGCCTAGCGCTGTTGGAGGCGCGAGCAGTGTTCAAGATTGCGTCGCACTATGGAGAGGACCTTGAGATCGAGACACAGGTAACGGAGTTTCGCCGCTCAAGCTTCTTCGTTGAGCATAAGGTGATGAAGGGCGCTACGCTGGCGCTGGAAGGCTTTGAGACGCGGCTGTGGACCGTGCGCGACCCAGTCCATCCGACGCGCCTGCGGTCTGCCTCCCTTCCCGCCGAGGTGCGCGCTGCCTTTGGTGCCGCGCCGCGCCCGTAGGCGATTGAACGGTCGTGGCGGCATGGCCGCGCGACGAAAGATAGTTTGGAACCCCCACGATCTGCGTGCGATATTCGAAAGCCGCAACAAGCCGGCTGCTGCCGGATGTGGCCAACCGTCAAATCCAAACCGTATCGAAGGAGGAACCCATGCGCAGATTAACCGCTCTCAAGGCCGCGCTCGCGGTGGGGCTGCTGGGCCTGACGAGCGCGGCATGGGCGCAGGACCCCGTCAAAATCGGCTTGATTTTGCCGATGACCGGCCAGCAGGCTTCGACCGGCAAGCAGATTAAGGCCGGCGTCGATCTCTACATCAAGGAGCACGGTGACACGGTCGCGGGCCGCAAGATCGAGGTCATCCTCAAGGATGATGCGGCGGTTCCGGACAATACCAAGCGCCTCGCCCAGGAGCTGATCGTCAACGATAAGGTGAGCGTCATTGCCGGGTTTGGCGTCACGCCGGCCGCACTCGCTGCCGCGCCGCTGGCGACCGAGGGCAAGGTAATCGAGCTCGTGATGGCCGCCGGCACCTCGATCATCACCGAGCGCTCGCCTTACATCGCGCGCACCAGTTTCACGCTGGCCCAATCGAGCGTGCCTCTGGCCGACTGGGCGGCCAAGAATGGCATCAAGAAGGTGGTCACAATGGTTTCGGACTACGCGCCGGGTCACGACGCGGAGAAGTCCTTCAGCGATCGCTTCAAGGAGGCAGGCGGAGAAGTGATCGAGGCGATCCGCTTCCCACTTGCCAACCCTGATTTCGCGCCGTTCCTGCAGCGGGCAGCCGACGCCAAACCCGATGCCATCATGGTGTTCGTGCCCTCTGGGCAAGGTGGCACCTTCATGAAGCAGTTCACCGAGCGCGGTCTCGATAAGGCCGGCATCAAAGTGATAGGTCCCGGCGACGTCACCGACGATGATCTGCTGCCTGCGATGGGCGATGCCGTGCTCGGCGCCGTGACTGCGCACTTCTATTCGGCGGATCACCCCTCGGCCAAGAACCAGGCCTACGTGGAGGCCTTCAAGAAGGCCAACAACTTCCGCCCGAACTTCATGTCGGTCGGTGGCTACGACGGCATGCATTTAATCTATGAGGCTTTGAAGAAGACCGGCGGCAAGGCCGACGGCGACACCCTCATTGCAGCCATGAAAGGCATGTCCTGGGAGAGCCCGCGCGGACCCATTTCCATCGATCCCGAGACCCGCGACATCATCCAGAACGTCTACATGCGCAAAGTCGAAAAAAAGGCAGGCGAACTCTACAATGTGGAGTTTGCCACGTTCGAGGGCATCAAGGACCCCGTCAAGGCGGCGAAGAAATAGACCGGCTGGGTATATGGCGCTACGCCCAATTCAAAAAGCACAGCTTGGCGCGCAGATCCTTGATGTTGGGGCGCGTCGGGTTGGCGGGCGGCCCGGCGTAGCTCCGGCTTCACAGTGAGTAAAGCCTCGGAGGGTGGCGATGCTCGCTCCGCCAATCTGGGGTGTGGTCGGGCGGTAACGGCAAGCAGATGCTAACGATCTTATTTGATGGAATAGCCTACGGCATGCTGCTTTTCGTATTGGCATGCGGGCTCGCCGTGACGCTCGGGTTGATGAACTTCGTCAACCTTGCTCACGGCGCGTTTGCCATGGCTGGCGGTTATTGTACGGTCATTCTCGTCAACCGCTGGGGTATCCCCTTTCTCGCCGCACTTCCGCTCGCTTTTCTGAGCACGGCAATCTTGGGCTTGGCCTTCGAGCGCACGCTCTACATTCATGTGTACCGCAAGAGCCACCTTGACCAGGTGCTGTTCACGATCGGCCTCGTCTTCATGTCGGTTGCCGCGGTCGACTATGTGATGGGTTCGAGCCAAGTGTTCGTGCAATTGCCGAGCTGGCTTGAAGGCCAAATCAATGTGCTTGGTGTCGGTATCGGTCGCTATCGACTGCTGATCATCATTATCTGCGGCCTTCTTACGCTGCTGTTGCAATTCATTCTGGCACGCAGCCGGTTTGGCAGTCGGCTGCGCGCTGCGGTAGACGACCAGCGCGTGGCGCGGGGCCTCGGTATCAATGTCGGTGGCGTGTTCGCACTGACCTTCGCATTCGGATCCGGGCTAGCCGGCCTCGGGGGAGCCCTCGGCGCGGAGATCCTAGGTCTCGATCCGATCTTTCCCCTCAAGTACATGATCTATTTTCTGATCGTGGTCACGGTTGGCGGCACCTCCAGCATCACAGGGCCGTTCCTGGCCTCGCTTCTGCTTGGCGTCGGCGACGTGGCCGGCAAATATTACATGCCGACGCTCGGTGCCTTCGTGATCTATACCATTATGATCCTGGTCTTGATCTGGCGGCCGCAGGGCCTCTTTGCCCGCGGAGGCGCGCGATGAGCCAGCAGCCGCCTGGTGAGGAGATAGCTCGTCGTCTCGTCGCTCGCGCCAGCTGGCAGCCACTGGAGGTTCTCTTTTGGGCGGCTGCGCTGGCTTCGATTTATGTCTTGCCCGGGCGCCATCTCATCCTCACCGAGATCGCCATCCTCGGCCTCTTCGCGCTGTCGCTTGATTTAATCCTCGGCTATGCCGGTATCGTCTCACTGGGCCAGGCCGCCTTCTTTGGCTTTGGTGCCTATGCTGCTGGCCTGCTTGCTAAATATGACCTCGTCACCGAGCCGCTGCTGGCGCTGATCGTCTCGGGCGTCGCTGCCGCTCTGGTGGGCTTCGTGACGAGCTTCCTGGTGCTGCGCGGCTCCGACCTGACCCGGATCATGGTGACGCTCGGCGTGGCGCTGGTGCTACGCGAGATCGCCAATCGTTATGCCTGGCTGACGGGCGGCGCAGATGGATTGCAGGGCGTCGAGATCAAGCCGCTATTCGGACTTTACCGCTTCGACATGTTCGGGCACACGGCTTTTTGTTACGCGTTGGGCGTGCTGATTGTGCTCTTTCTGTTGGCTCGACGCATCGTGCATTCGCCATTCGGGCTGTCACTTCAGTCGATCAAGGGCAATCCGGTGCGCGCTGCGGCGGTGGGCATTCCGGTCAACGGACGGCTGGTCGCCATCTACACCATCGCCGCCGGATATGCCGGCGTGGCCGGGGCGCTACTCACGCAGACGACGGCATTCACCTCGCTTTCGGTGTTGGACTTCGAACGCTCTGCCGACCTCCTGCTCGTGCTGATCATCGGTGGTACCGGCTACCTTTATGGCGGACTGATCGGCGCCATTCTCTTCAAGTTGATGCAGGACTACCTCGCGGCGTTGACCCCGCAATACTGGCCGTTTTGGATCGGCTTGTTGCTTGTTGCCATCGTGTTGATCGGGCGCGAGCGCATCATGTCATGGACAAAGCCAATCCGCGCCCTCGCTCGACGTCTCGACTGGCGCCGTAGCACCACCGCAGTCGCTGTGGAGGGGCAAAGGCCGTGACGGTCATGCTCGAGACGATCGCCTTGGAGAAGCGGTTCGGTGGACTGGTCGCCACCAGCAACGTGGCACTCAAGGTGGAAAAGGGGGCGCGCCATGCCCTCATTGGACCCAACGGTGCTGGTAAAACGACGCTCATCAATCTCCTGACCGGCGTGCTGCGGCCCACGGCTGGTCGCATCTTGCTCGATGAACGCGACATCACCTCGCTCAAGCCGCACAGCCGCGTGAAGCTCGGCATTGCCCGCACGTTTCAGATCAACCAGCTGTTCGCCGAGCTCACACCCATCGAAACGGTGGCCCTCGCAGTCTCGGAGCGGCTCGGTTGCGGCAAGAACTGGTGGCGCATTGTGGGTCGTCCAAGTCAGGTGACCGACGAAGTCGTCAAGATCTTGGAGAACTTCCGTCTCGTTGACGTCATGAATGAGCGCACGGCCATCCTGCCCTACGGAAAGCAGCGGCTGCTAGAGATTGCCGTCGCCGTTGCCAGTGCACCCCGCGTACTGCTGTTGGACGAGCCGGCTGCCGGAGTGCCCGAGGATGAGCGGCACATGATCTTGGACATCGTCGCCAGGCTGCCGGGGGATGTCACCGTACTGCTAATCGAGCATGACATGGACCTCGTGTTCCAGTTCGCGAAGTGGATCTCGGTACTCGTCAACGGCGTCCTATTCGTGGAAGGTTCACCCGAGGCAATTGCGCGCGACGAGCGTGTTCGTCAGGTCTATCTCGGTGAGACCGGCCATGGCTGACCTTCTTGAGATAGAGGGCCTGTGGGCGGGCTATGGCGAGGCCGTGGTGCTCTCCGATATCGGCTTTTGTGTACCTGACGGTCAGTCGCTGGCGCTGCTTGGTCGTAACGGCACCGGCAAGACGACGCTGATCAATTCCATCGTTGGCCTCACCACATACAAGTCCGGCAGCATCCGTCTCGATGGTCGCGACATTACCCGTGAGCGGCCCGAGCGACGGGTAGCTGCGGGCGTCGGCTGGTCGCCACAGGAGCGCAACATCTTCCGCTCGCTCACCGTCGAGGAGAACCTCACCGCCATTGCGCGACCGGGTGCGTGGACGGTGGAGCGCGTGTTTGGCATGTTCCCACGGCTCGCGCAGCGGCGCGACAACCTCGGCAGCCAACTCTCCGGTGGCGAGCAGCAGATGTTGGCGATCGGGCGTGCGCTCATCGTCAATCCGCGTATCGTTCTGCTGGACGAGCCACTGGAGGGCCTTGCGCCCATCATCGTCGATGAGCTCTTGGTTGTGCTGCGCAAGGTCATCCGTGAGGAGGGTATGTCGGCCATCGTGGTGGAGCAGAAGGCGCGCAAAATCCTGGGCTTCACTGACCGAGCCGTGATACTCGATCGCGGTCGTATCGTATTTGCCGGCGATAGTGCCGCCTTGGCCAGCGACCCCGAGCGGCTCGAGATGCACTTGGGTGTTACCGAGCGGAAAGTGACGCCAGCCAAACCGCCGCCGTTCAATTGAGGCGGGGCATCGACCGTCCCAAGGGAGAGAAGCTAATGCCCACGACCACACCACCATTTCGCGCCGACATGGTCGGTAGCCTATTGCGCCCGGCGTCACTCAAGGAAGCCCGCCACAAACACGAACAGGGCCAGATCACGGCCGATGAGCTGCAACGGATCGAGGACCAAGAAATCGTCAACGTCCTTGCCAAGCAGGAGGAGGTAGGTTTGCAGCTTGCCACCGACGGTGAGTTCCGTCGTTCATGGTGGCACTTCGATTTCTTTTGGCAACTTAAGGGTTGCGAGCGGATTGTGCTCGATCACGGCATTCAGTTCCACGGAACCCAGACCAAGCCAGAGGGCCTCAAGGTGACGGGCAAGCTCGACTTCCCGGCCGACCATCCCATGCTTGGTCATTTCAGGTTCCTTAAGGCCAACACGAGCCTCTTGCCGAAGATGACCATCCCCTCGCCATCTGTCATGCATTTCCGCGGCGGGCGTAATGCGATCAGTCGCCAGGCATACCCCGACATGGGCGCCTATTTCGACGATCTCGCCAAGCTATACGCCAAGGCGATCATGGCCTTTTACGATGCCGGCTGCCGTTACCTGCAGCTCGATGACACGGTTTGGGCCTATCTATGTTCTAAGGAGCAGCTGGCTGAGGCGAAGGCTCGCGGCGAGGACGTAGACAAGCTGCCGAGTATTTATGCCAACGCTCTCAACACGGCACTTAAAGCCAAGCCCGCGGACATGACGATCACCACGCATGTGTGCCGCGGCAACTTCCGGTCCACCTGGATTTCGGAGGGCGGTTACGAACCCGTTGCGGAACTCCTACTCGGCGATATCGCGTATGATGGCTATTTTCTGGAGTACGACACACAGCGCGCGGGCGGGTTGGAGCCGTTGCGTTTCTTGCCCAAGGGCAAGAAATGCGTAGTAGTGGGCCTTGTCACTTCCAAGAGCGGCACGCTGGAGAAGAGGGATGACATCAAGCGGCGAATTGATGAGGCGGGAAAGTACGCTTCGCTCGACCAGCTGTGTCTATCACCCCAGTGCGGCTTCGCCTCTACCGAGGAGGGCAATATTCTCACTGAGGAACAGCAATGGGCCAAACTCAAAATGATTGTCGAGATCGCCCAGGATGTGTGGAGCTAACCGGCTTGCTCGTGGCCGTCGCTAGTTGGCCAGCTTCATCTCGCTTCACGGTAAAAAGCAAGCCTACCAAACCGGGCGGAAGTTCTTCGCCCGTTTTGGTCCTGTCGTATGAGGGGCGCGCAGCATGACGAGGGCGCAGTCCGGCGGCCAGCAGGTTGCAATCACAAATCGTGTTGCGCGATGGGTCGGCGAGTGGTGCTCGAATTCGTGTCCAACTCACTAATGGCGGTATAGTGGCTCGTCGATTTCTGGAGTGATCCAAGTGGCCATGGCCCTAATCTTGCTGGCAGTGATTTTTGCGCTCGCCATGTTACCGCAGATTTGGGTGCGCAGGGTAATTGATACTCATGGCGGTGAGCGACTGGACTTTCCGGGGACGGGGGGTGAGTTCGCCCGTCACATTCTGGATGAGATGAGGCTCGATCACGTCAGGGTGGAAGAGACCGACGCTGGCGATCACTATGATCCTGAGGCCAAGGCGGTGCGGCTCTTGCCGAAGCACTTTGGAGGGCGTTCGTTGGCGGCCGTGGTCATTGCCGCACACGAGAGTGGCCACGCGATGCAGGATGCCTCCGGCTATCCTCCGCTGCAGGCGCGCACTCGTCTTGCCAAGCAAGCGCTGCGTATGGAAAAAGTGGCTGCCGTTGTCATGCTGGCAGTGCCAATTGTCGTGGTGCTCGCCAAGGCTCCTCAAATTGCTCTGATTGAGGTGCTGGTCGGCGTGATGATTTTCGCCCTCGCCATCCTGGTCCATGCAGTCACGCTGCCGGTGGAGTTCGACGCGAGCTTTCGCCGCGCGCTTCCAGTGCTGCAAACCGGGCGCTACATCGATGCCAAGGACATGCCGGCCGCGCGTCAGATCCTACGTGCCGCCGCCTTCACCTATGTCGCCGCGGCGTTGATGAGCCTGCTCGACGTGGCGCGCTGGCTGCGGGTCCTCAGGATCTAG
>JAMXLN010000076.1 GCA_024281145.1 Hyphomicrobiaceae bacterium
CGAGCTGGCGCGCCTTTTGCGTCATGAGCTTGGCGAACTTTTCCTCGCTGCCGGCGATGTGCTCCGCAATCGCGATGGCCAGGTCGTTGGCGCTTTTGGTGATGAGCGCTCGGATGGCGTCGATGAGAATGATCTCGTCGCCCTCAGCCAGCTCGAGCTTGGTGGGGGCCGCAGCCGCCGCATTGGCGGAAATGCGGATCTTCGTCTGGTAGCTGAGCCGACCCTGCTCAATGCGCTCGAACGCGAGATAGAGCGTCATCATCTTGGCGAGGGAGGCCGGGTGGCGCGGCGCGTCGGCGGCGCTTTCGTGGAGTACACGCCCGGTGTTGGCATCGACCACCAGGATGGCGCTCTTGCCGTCCGCGTGTGCCGGCAGGGTCAAAGGCAACGCCGCAAGCACCAGCAGCAGCGCGAATATTGCCGCCACTGAAATGCCCCGCCTTGGCCCCTGTCCAGCCTGCATCGCCATTGCCGCTCAGTCCAAGCTCCCTCGACGAATCCGCACTGCTCGATAGGCACCACCGTTTTGGGGCGCCTTGGAGGCAAGTGTGCGGCGGATGGGGCCTCTGATGGGGCCACCGCCCAGCGCGCGAAGGCTACGCTGGCCTCGGTGACGAGCCGGTTAACCGGAGTGCTTACCGATTGGTTAGGATTTGGGTTAATGCCTGCAAAGTGTCGCATGTTGCGATGCAGCAAAATCGTTGACATTCATTGTGCGCTGCATATACTCGGCTCAACGGCGCAGATCGCGTGCCACGGATCGATTGTCAGACTGCCCCGGACCCCGCGCACAGCACCCGCAAACCAGGACCCGCACCGATGCTCAAGAACCTCAACTTCGACGAATTTCAGAGACTAGGCCAGCACAACATGGACGCTGCTATGAAGGTATTGGGTGAGTGGAACAAGGGTTGGCAGGCGATCGCCGCCGAGATCACCGACTATACCAAGCGGTCCTTCGAGGAGAGTACGGCCACCTTCGAGAAGCTTCTGTCGGCCAAGTCCCTCGAGCAGGCCATCGAGATCCAGAGCGGCTTTGCCAAGCGAACCTACGACGGCTACATGCACCAGCTGTCGAAGATCGGCGGGATGTACGCCGAGCTTGCCAAAGAGGCCTACAAGCCCGTCGAAAAGGCGCTGCAAGGCGCGCGCTGAGCGCTGGGCAACGGGCAGCCGGCACGCTGCGCCGGACTGGGATGCCGGACTGGGACGCCGGACTGGGACGCCGGACTGGGACCCTGGCCCTCCACGACGCTATCCACGGCAAAGGCTCGGGCGCTCCTCGCGCCCGGGCCATTTTTTTGCCGCAAGTGCAGCAGGGATACGCTGTGGGCGGGTTCGGGCGCGGCACGGCCACGGGCGTTTGCGCCGCGCACGGCTGTCGCTAGAATGGGAGGCGATTTGCATGTTGGGATCGTCGAGACCATATGGTCTGGCGCAAATCTTGCGGAACCCACTGAGGATCACAGGGATTGAAGCGAATGGCCGGGAAGAACGGCTCGCGGGGCGACGAGGAGGGCAGGACGGGTCTCATCACAAAGACGCGACCCAAGACCAAGAAGCCTAGCCTATACAAAGTGCTGCTGCTTAACGACGACTACACACCCATGGAGTTCGTCGTCCACGTGCTGGAGCGGTTCTTCAACAAGAGCCGGGAGGATGCGACCCGCATTATGCTGCACGTGCATCAAAAGGGGGTGGGGATCTGCGGCGTTTACACCTACGAGGTCGCCGAAACCAAGGTCGCTCAGGTGATGGACTTTTCGCGCCAACACCAGCACCCCCTGCAATGCACCATGGAAAAGGAGTGAGAGACGCCCGTGCCCGCATTTTCGCAAAGCCTCGAAACTGCCCTCCACCGCGCGCTCGAATACGCCAACGAGCGCCATCATGAGTATGCGACCCTTGAACACCTGTTGCTGTCTCTGCTCGATGATCGCGATGCCGCGGCGGTGATGAAGGCCTGCTCGGTCGATCTCGACGAGCTGCGCACGCGCATCACCGAGTATCTCGACAATGAGCTCTCAGCCCTGTTCGTCAAAGGCTCGACCGAAGCCCAGCCCACCACCGGCTTCCAGCGCGTGATCCACCGCGCAGTGGTGCATGTGCAGTCGTCGGGACGCGAGGAAGTGACCGGCGCCAACGTGCTGGTGGCGATCTTCGCCGAGCGCGAAACCCACGCCGCCTTCTTCCTGCAGGAGCAGGAGATGACCCGGTTCGACGCGGTCCAATACATCAGCCACGGCATCGCCAAGCGGCCTGGCATGTCGGAGCCGCGGCACGTGCGCGGTGTCGACGAGGAGGGGGGCTCAGACAAGGCCGACGAGAAGAAGCAGCCGCAGGATGCGCTCAACACCTACTGCATCAACCTCAACAAGAAGGCCAAGAACGGCCGCATCGATCCGCTGATCGGGCGCGAGCCCGAGGTGTTGCGCACCATCCAGGTGCTGTGCCGGCGGCAGAAGAACAATCCGTTGTTCGTGGGCGACCCTGGGGTCGGCAAGACGGCGATTGCCGAGGGCCTGGCGCGCAAGATCGTGCTGGGGGACGTGCCAGAGGTGTTGCGCGATTCCACCATCTTTGCGCTCGACATGGGCACACTGCTTGCCGGCACGCGCTACCGCGGCGATTTCGAGGAGCGGCTCAAGGCCGTGATGAAGGAGATCGAGAACTATCCAGGCGCGATCCTTTTCATCGATGAGATCCACACCGTCATCGGCGCCGGCGCCACCTCCGGCGGAGCCATGGACGCGTCCAACCTATTGAAGCCGGCGTTGCAGTCGGGAACCGTGCGCTGCATCGGCTCGACCACCTACAAGGAGTACCGCCAGCACTTCGAGAAGGACCGTGCGCTCGTGCGCCGCTTCCAGAAGATCGACATCAAGGAGCCGACGGTTGAGGATTCCATCGAGATCCTGAAGGGCCTCAAGCCCTACTTTGAAGAGTACCACAAGCTCAAATACACCAACGATGCAGTGAAGGCGGCGGTGGAACTGTCGGCCAAGTACATTCACGACCGCAAGCTGCCCGACAAGGCGATCGACGTCATCGACGAGACCGGCGCCTCGCAGATGCTGGTGCCTGAGCCCAAGCGCAAGAAGAAGATCACGGTGAAGGAGGTGGAGGCCACCGTCGCCACCATGGCGCGCATTCCACCCAAGACCGTCACCAAGTCGGATGCGGAAGTGCTGGCCAACATCAACAAGGACTTGAAGCGTCTGGTGTTCGGGCAGGACAAGGCCATCGAAGCGTTGGCGAGCTCCATCAAGCTGTCGCGCGCCGGCCTGCGCGAGCCTGAGAAGCCCATTGGCTGCTACCTATTCTCTGGGCCCACGGGTGTCGGCAAGACCGAGGTGGCCAAGCAGCTCGCCGCACTTATGGGCGTGGAGCTCCTTCGCTTTGACATGTCCGAATACATGGAGAAGCACACGGTCTCGCGCCTCATCGGGGCGCCGCCAGGCTATGTCGGCTTTGATCAGGGTGGCCTGCTGACCGACGGGGTCGATCAGCATCCGCACTGCGTGCTGCTGCTCGACGAGATCGAGAAGGCGCACCCGGATCTTTTCAACATCCTGCTGCAGGTGATGGACCACGGCAAATTGACCGACCACAACGGCAAGTCCGTCGACTTCCGCAACGTGGTGCTGATCATGACCACCAACGCAGGCGCCTCCGATTTGGCCAAGGCCCCGATGGGCTTCAGCCGCGTCAAGCGCGAGGGCGATGACACGGAAGCCATCAACCGCATGTTCACGCCCGAGTTCCGCAACCGCCTCGATGCGGTGATCACGTTCGCCGGCCTGCCTCCCGAGATCATCATGAAGGTGGTCGAAAAGTTCGTGTTCCAGCTGGAGGCGCAGCTGGCCGATCGTGGTGTCACCATCGAACTCTCGGAAGAGGCGACCAAGTGGCTGGCCGAAACGGGCTATGATGAAAAATTCGGCGCTCGCCCGCTGGCGCGTATCATTCAAGAGCACATCAAGAAGCCGTTGGCCGATGAGCTCCTGTTCGGCAAGCTGCTGAACGGGGGCACGGTGCGCGTGCTGGTGGACGGCGAGGGGAGCGAGCGCAAGCTTGCCTTCGAGTACATCCCAGCCGAACCGAAACCGAAAAAGGCTAAAGGCGAGGATGAGGACGAGGACGGCGACGAGGAGGAGGACGGCGCGGCGCTGGTCGATGCGACCCCGCGCAAGGCGCTCGCCGGCCCCGGTGGCGCCAAAAAGGATCGGCCGCGGCCCAGCGGCACGGTGCCGAGCGTTCCCCGTCGCAAGGACGACTAGCCGATCAGGTTGGGCGACGGCAGATGGGTTGCTGCGGCGTGGAGCCCCTGTGCGAGGGGCGCCAAACCGGCGGGAATGTGCGCCATTCTCGGAAGCTCTAGGAAACGCTAGGGAGCCTCTCCACGAAGCCGCTGCGGGTGTCGTGAGTTCGTGGAAGGCCTCACCTATTTTCCCAACAGGACATCCTTGGCTTCGTTGATCTTGGCCGCGAGATAGGTTGACCCACCGTGGTCGGGATGCAGCTTCATCATGAGCTCGCGGTGCGCCCGGCGAACGTCGTCCTCGCTGGCGCCTGGTGCGAGCCCGAGGATTTCGAGCGCCTGCTCGCGCGTCATGCGGTCCTCCCCGTCCATGGACGGGGCGCCTTGCCGAGCCATGTCATCGCGCCAGGTCGGATGCAGCCGGTCGAGATAGGCCGCAACGATTTGCGCCGATTGGGGGTCGCTAAACCGGCAATCTCGCCACAAGTGCGCGAGCTCGACGGGTTTTAAGTCCTCGAGGCGCCGACCGGCAAAAGCGCCCTTGAGAATGCGACCGTGAATATCGCCGCTGTCGTGGTCGAGCTCGACTTCCAGGTGCTCGGTCGTCACGCGCGAGGTCTGGCCGGGTGCCTTCTGGGTTCGTGCCCGAGAGCCCGGCAAGCCGCCGTGGCCCCACAACAGCCACGTGCCCAGCGTGGCCAAGGAAATGGCGTAGCCGACGAGACCGCGCACAACGAGAACGCCCGCGCCTGCCAGCGCAGCGACCCCGGCGCCGATGCGCAGCTGCCGCGCCAACACCTGCGGGTTGGCCGTGGTGTAAGCGCGGGCCGCCAGCAGGAAAAGCAACAGCGCAGCGAAACCCAACAGGAGGTATTGCATGGCACCCCACGAACGCCTCTCTATTTGAGCTGTTGCAGCAGCGCACGTGCACCACGCCCGGACAGCGCCTCGAGCGCCTGCCGCCCGCCGGCGGCGTAGACGGCCACCGCCGAGAGGAGCTCGCGCAGCTGTTCTGCTGATCCCGCATCGAACCGACAATAGGCGCCCTTGGTGAGCCGCGCGATCTCGCGGAAGGCGGTCGCCGCACGCGCATCCGCCCCCTCCTGAAACAAGAACACCGGCACGCCCAGCAGGGAGAGCTCGCCGGCGCGCCCGCACAGATCGTCGATCTCCTCCTCCATGCAGTCGCCAACATAGACAAGGGCGCTTACGGGCCGCTTTGTCGCCTCGCCGCGCGCGTGGCTCAGCACCTTGCGAATTTGCGTATAGCCGCCGGCGCAAGAAACCTTGGTCATGAGTGCGGCGAGCGCGTCCGGATCGGTGACCCACTTGGAGGCCCGGCACTCGGCGGTGCCGCGGAAGTAGACGAGTTGTACATCAAGCCCGCCAACCGCCTTGACTGCCCTGAACATGTCGGCCTGCAGGGCGAGCGCCATGTCCCAGGTCGGCTGGCGGCTCATGGTGGCGTCCATGGCGAAGATGAGCCGGCCGCGCTGCGCGGCCGCCGATGGGGCGAGCTCTTTCAGCCGCCGCACGAAGTCGGCGACCTCGCGATCCCTCAGAGGGCGGTCAAGCGGCGCTTGATGCGCCGTGCTGGGCGGGGATGCAGAGGCAGGCGTTTGGGATGCCCGGGTTGCCCAAGGGTTCGTTTCCGTTTTTTTGCCGTCGCGCATGGCAACACCCATCGCCCAAATCTGCTGACCCCAAGTCCGGCCCCCCCAGTCTGGCTCCCCCCAAGTGGCCCCCCGAGAGATGGCGTCTCGCCGGCAGGGCGGCAATCGCCCGCAGCGCCTTTTTACGCCTCGCCCAGTTCCAACAGTCCCACATTGCCGCCGGTGGCCGTGACATCGGTGGTGCGCACCCGCTCGGTGGCGAAGCCGGCGAGATAGTTGGGTCCGCCAGCCTTGGGACCGGTGCCCGAAAGGCCCTCGCCGCCAAAGGGCTGGACGCCGACCACGGCGCCGATCTGGTTGCGGTTGACATAGAGGTTGCCGACGCGCGCCCGCTCGGCCACGAAGTCGGCGACGCTGGCAATGCGGCTGTGCAGCCCAAGCGTTAGCCCATAGCCGCTGGCGTTGATGGCGTCGATGACCCGGTCGAGGTGCCCCCCCTGGAAACGGACCATGTGCAGGATGGGACCAAACACCTCTTCCTGCAGGGCCTCCGCGCCGTCGAGTGCGTAGACGGCGGGGGTGACATAGGTGCCCACGCTCAGGGCCTCCGGCAGTGTCAAGTTCACGAGCTCCGTGCCCACCTTGCGCATGCGCTGCTTGTGCGCATTGAGCTTTTCCATCGCCTCGCTGTCGATGACGGGGCCCACATCCGTGGCGTAGTCGAGGGGGTCACCGAGATCGAGGGCCTCAACCGCACCGACCAGCATTTCGCGCATGCCCTGGGCCACGTCCTCCTGGACAAAAAACAGGCGCGCAGCCGAGCAACGTTGGCCCGCGGAATCGAAGGCGGAGCGCACCACATCGCGGATCACCTGCTCCGGCAGGGCGCTCGAATCGGCGATCATGGCGTTGAGGCCGCCGGTTTCGGCGATGCAGGGGACGATGACACCGCGCCGGTCGGCCAGCGCCCGCTGGATCGCCCAACCGGTTTCGTTCGAGCCCGTGAACGCCACGCCCATGACGCGCGGATCCTTGACGAGCGCGGCGCCGACTGCGCCGGCGCCCGGCAACAGGTGCAACACGCTGGGCGGCACGCCCGCCTCATGCAGCAGCTCAACGGCGAGAAAGGCCGTGATGGGGGTCTGCTCGGCGGGCTTGGCCAGCACCGGATTTCCGGCCGCGAGCGCTGCAGCCACCTGTCCCGTGAAAATGGCAAGGGGAAAGTTCCAGGGACTGATGCAGGCGAAGGGGCCACGCCCCCTGAGGGTGAGGAGGTTGGTCTCGCCGGTGGGTCCCCTGAGGGCGATGGGCGCATCGAACAGGCGGCGGGCCTCGGCAGCGTAGTAGCGCAGGAAGTCGACCGCTTCGCGCACGTCGCCCAGGGCGTTTTCCAGCGTCTTGCCGGCCTCGCGCACCATGACGGCGATGAGCCGAGCACGGTCGCGTTCAAAGAGCTCGGCGGCACGATCAAGGACATGCGCGCGGGCCGAGCCGCCAAGCCGGTCCCAAGCGGCGGCCGAAGCGCTCGCGCCGGCAATCGCCGCCTCAATGGCCGCCCCGTCGGCAGTGCGCACGGTGCCCACGCGGTGTTGCCGGTCGTGGGGGCTGAAGACCAGCTCGACTGCATCAGGCCCCGTCAATAGCCGCCCGCTGACGATGGGGGCCGCCGCGTAGAAGCGCTCCAGTTCGCCAATGACCCGCTTGACGAGTTCGCCGCGCACGGAGGGCTCGCTCAGGGCCAGTCCCGCACTGTTGCGCCGCTCGGGGCCATAGATTTCGGGCGGACGGGGCAAGCGCGGGATGGACGCTTCGCCGGCGGGCGGCAGACTTTCGACGGGATCGCGGATGATGTCCTCGATCGGCGCTGCCTCGTCCGCAAGGCGGTTGACGAAGGAGGTGTTGGCGCCATTTTCGAGCAGCCGGCGAACCAGGTAGGAGACGAGATCCTCGTAGGGGCCGACCGGGGCGTAGACGCGGCACGGCACGTCGAGCTGGCCGGCTCCCACCACCTCCGCGTAAAGCGCCTCACCCATGCCGTGCAGGCGCTGAAACTCGAACGGGCGGCCCTCGGCCGCCGCATAGACCGAAGCGATGGTGTGCGCGTTATGGGTGGCGAACTGCGGAAAGAACGCGACCCCGTCGGCGAGCAGCTCACGCATGCACGCCAGATAGGACACGTCCGTGTGGCCCTTGCGCGTGAACACGGGGTAGTCGGCGATCCCGCGCTCCTGGGCCCACTTGATCTCACTGTCCCAATAGGCGCCCTTGACCAGCCGCACTGGAATGGGCTTGCCCTGTTGACGTGCCAGGCGTCGCAGCCACGCCAACAGGGGCATGGCGCGCTTGCCGTAGGCCTGCACCGCCAGGCCGAGTCCCGGCCAGGCGTCGAGCATGGGATCGCAGAAGGCGGCGGCAAAGAGCCCGAGCGTGAGATCGAGCCGGTCTTGCTCCTCCGCATCGACGGTGAGGCTCAGCCCCTGCGCGCGGGCGGCCACCGCGAGCTTTAGGAGCCGCGGCAGCAGCTCGCGGTGAAGGCGCGCCTCCTTGCCTGGCTCGAAGCGCGGATGGATGGCGGAGAGCTTCACCGACACGCCGGGGCGCGCCAGCAGGCCGTCGCCATCACGGGGTGGCGGCCCTTTTGCCGCACCGATCGCGGCGATCGCTGCCAGGTAGCGGCGAAAATAGCGCTCCGCGTCGGCGGCCGTCTTGGCCCGCTCGCCCAGCATGTCATAGGAAAACCGGTAACCGCGCGCCTCGTAGGGGGCAGCGCGGGCCAGCGCCTCCTTGATGGTCCGGCCGAGCACGAAGTTGTCGCCCAGGATCTTCATGGCCTGGCGCAACGCCTGGCGAATGAAGGGCTCGCCGGAGCGGGCAACGAGCCGCTTCAGGATGCTGGCAGGCCCGGCGCCCCTTTCCCCGGCCAAGCGCACCAGCCGGCCTGTGAGCATCAGCCCGAACGTGGAGGCGTTGACGAACAGGTTGTCGGAGGCGCCAAGGTGCTTCTCCCATTGCCCCTCGCCGATTTTCTCGGCGATCAGAGCATCGGCCGTATCCTTGTCGGGAATGCGCAACAGCGCCTCGGCGAGGCACATCAAGATGACGCCCTCCTCGGAGGTGAGGCCGTATTCGTGCATGAAGGCGTCGACGCCGCCGTGTTCGTGGCGGGAGGCGCGCGCCGCCCGCACCAGCCTCGCGGCGAGCCGGGCGACGGCCGTCCGCTCGTCCGACGCGGCGGCGGCTTTTCCCCGCAGGGTCGCGATGAGCTCCGCTTCGTCGGCCAAGAACACGGCGGCGATCGCGTCCCTGGCGGGCGCCGGGCTCTTTGCGGCGGCATCGGCAGCGCACACTTCCCCGACCTGGCGCATAGCACTTCCTCAACGGGGATCGACGGATCGCCTGGCGGGCATTCTAGCAGAGCGCGGCCTGACCCGCAGGCCTGGCGCGCGGCATCGGGGCCCCTCACGCCCCTCTTGCATACCCCCTGGGGGCCGCGCGTGCGCGCGCGTCCCCAAGTCTTTACGCATGACCGCTGAGCGCACGGCTTGAAGTGTGCGCCTCCTTGGCCGCGGACGGCAAGTCTGCCGGCGCGCTCAGGGCTCCAACGCGAACGCCGGCTCGGCTTGCGAGGGCGCGAGGTCCGGCGCCTCGGTCACGCCTCGCAGCTGCTGGGCTCGCGCCCGCGCCAGCTCCCCAAAGACGGTCTCGCTATAGCGAGCCGCGAAGGCATCGACGAGGGCAACGCTCGAGGTGTCCTTGATTGCACTCCAAAGCGTTGCAGCTTCGCTCGCTCTCCGCTGCTGAACGCGTGAGGAAGCCGTGGCTTGGCCGCCGGTGCTGAAATAGAAGCGTCGCGTCAGAGCCGAATGCTCCCAGGGCACCTGCCTGTGATCGGTTTGACGCATGACATCGTTGCGCACGGCGATCAGGATCCAATTGAGGTCCTCGTTTGATGTAGAGAGCTGCCGGATGAGCGCACTCGAATAGGGTGAATTGCGGCCGTTGCCATCGAGGGCCACGTTGCCGGGCTGGGTCGAAAAGCTGATCAAGGTGCCTGCGCCGCTTTCGATCGCGGCAAGCCCCTGGCCGACCTCGGGGGACTGCGAGCCCATGGAGCGAGCCAGGGTGCGCGCCAAGGGATTGTCCCGGCACGCATCGAAAAAGAGGATGCTCGTGCGCGCCTCCCGCTCCATCGCCCGATGCACGCGATCGAGGCGCACCATCTCCATGTCCAGGGCCGCCGCGGTGGTGAGCTTGGCGTCGATCGGCACCAGGTAATTCTGACCCGACACCTGGACGCCGTGGCCGGCGTAGAAGAGCAGTCCCACCTCCGCCCCGCGCAAGGCTTCGATGAACTCGCCGATCTTGGCCTCGAACGCCGCCTTGCCGAGGTCGAAACCTTGCACGACCTGAAAGCCTTTGCTCCTGAGGACGATGCTCATGTCGGCCGCATCGTTGCGCGGGTTTTCCAGCCGCGGGCTGTAGCGGTAGGCGCCATTGCCGATGACGAGGGCAACGCGCCTGGGTTCTGGACTGCGGTTTGCGCGCTCGGCCTCGCCGACGGGAGCGTGCGCGACGGGCAGGACGACCAGAACGAACGACGCCAAGAACAGCAACAGCGTCAGCAGCATCGTCAAGACGGTGAATTTGGAGGGAACCGCACGCGGCGCCTGCGTCAGCGCGCTCACCACTGGGCGCGTCCGGCTTGGCTCGCTCGCGACCCCGTCGTCGGGCACGAGAGGCCCTCGGCCAGCCGCATCCTTGACCGCCTTGGTCAAGGAAATACCGGCGGTTTGCCTGACAGCCTCGGTAAGCGATGTGCCCTCGCTGCCCATGCCTCATCCGTGACCGAGGTCGCGACAGCCGAGCTAAGTCGGCCAAGCCTCGCCAAACTTCTCAAACAAGAACTTGAAGGCCATCTCGCCCAGCTCCTGGTTGGTGGCGTCGTACTCGGAGGCCAGGCGACGGATGGCGGCCGCCACGCGCTGATCGAAATAGACGACGATGCCCTTCCGACCCGATCGCGTGGCTGGGGGCTTGCGCTCGTGGGCGGCCACGTTCTTCACGGACTGCGTCATGGACGGTGCGGACCGCTGCCGAGGCCGCCGATCCAAATTGGGCGTCAGGCGGCCGGCCGAAGCCTTGATGGCATCGGTCATCGATGGCGCGGCCACGTCACTCTGCCTCGGCGTCGGCGCGGTCGCGCGCCCAGAGGGCCTCGTAGAGCGCGTTAACTTCTTTGGCTGCCGTGCCATGTCTTTCCGTCTCCGTCACACCGCGGCCGGTCTTCAGACCGAGCGCGAGCGCCGGCAGATCGCTCAATTGCTCGGGCAGCACGTCGAGCTTGAGGCGGCTCGCGGCGCGGAGGCTGTCCTTGATCGCGGTCTCTTTGTGGCGGCCGGCCGGCACCGCGTTGAGAATGACAACCGCCCGTTGACGCGCTTTGCCCAGATTGATGAGGTCGAGCGAGTCCTCGAGCGCCTGCAGATCGAGAATGGTGCTCTTCAAAGGCACCAAAATTGTGCTGGCTGCCTTAACCGCAGGAATGATCGCCTTATCAAGCTTGGGAGGCGTATCGATCAGCACCAGTTCGGCACCGAGCCTGCCTGCGGTCTTCAGCATGTCGGCAAGCTTCTGGTAGGGGCCGGCAGCGACGCTGGGATCGTCTTTGCTGCCGGTAGCACGCTGCCGGATAGCGTGCCAGCGCTCGGCCGATTGCTGCGGATCAAGATCGATCACCAGCACCTTTCGGTTTCTGGCGGCCGCGATCGCCAATTGCAGGGCAAGCGTGGTTTTGCCGCTGCCGCCCTTCTGGCTGACGATACTCCAGACCTTCATCCCAGCCCCCAGAGTTGTGCTAGCACTTTATCGCTAGCACAGCTCAAGGCGCGAAGGAAGGGCCGCCATCGCGACGAGCCGGGGCAGCAGCGAGACGCCGTCTGGCAAGCGAGCGAGGTGGCGGAGCAATCGATACGCGCGCCCGCGTTGCGTGTTGCGTGGGCCCGCCCTAAGCGCGGCGAGCCTCAGGTGAGGGCTGGCACCGCCGGCAAGTAATGCCTTGCCGTGAGCGCGTGGAAGCGCCACACCAGCAGCGCGGCATAGACGGCGGTGCCGAGCGACAGGCCGATCCACACGCCGATGGCACCAAGGTTCATGGCGAAGCCGAGCCACACGCAGCTGACGAAGCCGACGATCCAGTAGCTCAGCACTGCCAAGAGGAGCGGCACCCGCGTGTCGTTGAGGCCGCGCAGCGCGCCGCCGGTGGCCGCCTGCAGACCATCGGAGATGAAGAAGCTGGCCCCGAGCGCCAGCAGGGTGGCCGCGAGCTCCATCGTCCCGGCCGAGTGCGGATCCGCGGCGCCCAGGAAGAGGTGGGGAATGGCGCGCCGCGTCGCCGCCACGATCAGCGTCATGGCGGCCATGAAGCCAGCCGCGACGGCGATGGCAACGAAACCGGCGCGGCGTGCCCCGACGGGGTCGCGGCGTCCGGCGGCTTGGCCGACCCGCACTGTGGCGGCGAGGGCGATCCCCAGAGGCACCATGTAGAGGAGGGCCGCGACCTGCAGCGCGATCTGGTGGGCGGCGACGGCGCTCGTGGAGATGCGGCCCATCAGCAATGCGGCCGCGGCAAAGAGCCCGAACTCCAACAGCAGCGCCCCTGAGATCGGCAAGCCCACGCCCACGAGCTTGGCCAGCAGGCGCCAATCGGGACGCCAAAGCCGCCCGAGCACTCGATACTTTCGGAACGGCCGGCGCGAACAGGCAATGGCAATCGCTGCAACGCACATGCCCGCGTCGATCAAGGCCGTGGCGATCCCGGCGCCGAAGAGATCAAGCCCCGGCATGCCCAACGCGCCGTAGATGAGGAGCCAGGCGAGCACCGCATTGGCGGGAATGGCGGCGAGCGTGATCCAGAGCGCCGGCTCTGGCCGGTTCACCGCCCCCATGAAGTTGCGCAAGGCAATAAAGGCCCAGGCCGGGATGATGGCCCAGGCCATGCCGGCAAGATAGCGCCCGGCCAGCGCGGCCGAATGAGGATTTTGACCGAGCGCCACTAAGATTTCCTCGCCCCGGAATTGCAGGAGCGTCGTCGGCACACCCAGGATAACCGTCGCCCACAGGCCCACGCGCAGGGCCCGCCGCACCATGCGGGGCCGGCGGGCGCCAAAGGCCTGGGCGGCCAGCGGCGCCACGGCCGACACCAGCCCCATGCCCAGGCTGAAGGCGGCAAACAGCACCGTGTGCGCCAACGCGGCCGCGGCGAGGGCCTCGTCCCCGAGGCGCCCAATGAGCACCAAGTCGGTCGTCATCATGACGATCTGGCCGAGCTGGGTCAGCGCCATCGGCAGCGCCAAACGGATCGTCTGGCTCAGCTCTGCGCGCCAAACGCCGCCCTCCGCCGGCGCCGGGGCGTCGACGGCGCGTGGGGTTTCCAGCGATGCCATGGCCCGCAACATAGGCAGCACGGCTCAAAAGGGAAGCGGTGCGCCGGTGGCTCGCACGCCACTCTTGCCATCTTGAGCCGCGCGTGCGACGTCAGCCGGCCTGGGTTTGAGGGATTCGCCAAGAGCCGCGGCTCCCCCGTGCGTGGCGTCGTTCTGAACGGCCATCATTGCGCCAGCAACGGGTCGAATCGCATGCCAGCTTTCCGTCTGGGCGCTTTGCGCGATCTCTTTGGCAAGTCCGACGGCTCCAGCGGGCGCAAGCCTGCGGAGGCGATACCCAAGCTGGAGGTGCTCCAGCAGGCAGCGCGTGCCCAGGCCGAGGCGCCGATCGAAGCAGATGCCAACGAAGAAACTGCGCAGGATATGAAGGCTGATACGAAGGAGAAGACGGCTCGTGCGGCCCGCAAATCGGGCGACACCTCCGAGAGCTACACCGCCGCCGACATTGAAGTCCTCGAAGGCCTGGAGCCCGTCCGCCGTCGCCCCGGCATGTACGTTGGCGGCACCGACGAGAAGGCTTTGCACCACCTCTTTGCCGAGGTGATCGACAACAGCATGGACGAGGCGGTGGCCGGCCACGCCACCTGGATCGAGGTGCGCCTGGAGGCGGACGGCTTCCTCTGCGTCACCGACAATGGTCGCGGCATCCCCGTCGATCCGCACCCGAAATTCAAAAATAAATCCGCCCTCGAGATCATCATGACCACTCTGCACTCGGGCGGCAAGTTTGACAGCAAGGTGTACAACACCTCCGGTGGCCTGCACGGCGTCGGCGTATCGGTGGTGAACGCGCTGTCTGAGAAGCTCGAAGTGGAGGTGGCGCGCGGTCAGCAGCTCTATGGCATGCAGTTCGCACGCGGTGAGCCACTGGGCAAGCTCAAGGGCCTCGGTGCCATCAAGAACCGGCGCGGCACGAAAATTCGCTTCAAGCCGGACGAAAAGATTTTCGGCAAAGGCGCGACCTTCAGGCCGGCGCGCCTCTTCCGGATGGCGCGATCCAAGGCCTATTTGTTCGGCGGCGTAGAGATCCGCTGGCTGTGCGACAAGCGCTTGATCAGCGATGACACGCCGACGGAAGCCACCTTTCATTTCCCGGGCGGCTTGAAGGAGTATCTGGAAGCCACCATCGAGGGCCAGACGCGCGTCACCAAGGACATCTTTGCCGGCCGCGTCGAAAAGCCAGGCGGCCACGGCTCTGTGGAATGGGCGGTGTGCTGGGTCGCGGACGAGGATGGCTTCCTCAATTCTTACTGCAACACGATCCCAACCCCGGAGGGAGGCACGCACGAGAACGGCTTCCGTTCGGCGCTCGGCAAGGCCCTGCGCGATTTCGGTGAGCGCGTGGCCAACAAGCGTGCCGCCAACATCACGGCCGACGATGTGCTGGGCACGGCCGCGGCCATGCTCTCCGTCTTCATTCGCGAACCCGAATTCCAGGGCCAGACCAAGGACAAGCTCGCCACGCAGGAGGCCTCGCGCATCGTCGAAGGCGCGGTCCGTGATGCCTTCGACCACTGGCTGGCCGACAGCCCGCAACAGGCCAACAAGTTGCTCGATTGGGCCATCGATCAGGCCGAGGAGCGTCTCAAGCGGAAGCGCGAGAAGGAAGTCGGGCGGCAAAACGCCACGCGCAAACTGCGGCTTCCCGGCAAGCTTGCCGACTGCAGCCTGAACTCCAAGCAGGGCACGGAGATCTTCATCGTCGAGGGCGATTCGGCCGGCGGCTCAGCCAAGCAGGCACGCGACCGCGAGCGACAGGCCGTGCTGCCGCTGCGCGGGAAGATCCTCAACGTCGCCAACGCCTCATCACAAAAGCTGTCGCAGAACCAGCTGCTGTCGGATTTGGTCCAAGCGCTCGGCGTTGGCACGGGCACGCGCTATCGCGACGAAGATTTGCGCTACGAGCGCGTGATCATCATGACGGACGCGGACGTGGACGGAGCGCACATCGCTTCGCTGCTCATCACCTTCTTCTTCCAAGAGATGCCGGAGCTCATCGAGCAGGGCCATCTGTTCCTGGCCATGCCGCCGCTCTACAAGCTCACCCACGGAGCCAAGTCGGTCTACGCGCGCAACGACAAGCACAAAGACGAGCTCATCAAAGGCGAGTTTGCGTCCAATGCCAAGGTGGAGGTCAATCGCTTCAAGGGGCTGGGTGAAATGAACGCCAGCCAGCTCAAGGAAACGACCATGGACCCCTCGAAGCGTACGTTGCTGCGGGTCGACATTGCCGATGAGCGCGGGGACGTAAGCGATGCCGTCAGTGCACTGATGGGCTCCAAGCCTGAGGCGCGCTTCCGCTTCATCCAGGAACGGGCGGCGTTCGCCAAGGATTTGGACATCTAAGTGTTGGGCCAGCGCGGTTGACTGGCTGCGCCGACGACAACCGCTGGCGCGGCGCGAAGCGCACGCGGTGCCCCGCGAGCCGCTTGCCGCCGGTGACCGCGTCCATTAGACCCCCGGGCCATCGTTGGCGCGACCTTGCGCGCCGCAGCGACGCGCCGTGCCGATGCGCTCAAGGTGGGAGTTAGCGCTGGGGTTCGCCCTGGGGTTCGCCCTGGGGTTCGCGCCGGGGCTGTCTGCGGACGCGCTCCAACCCCTCGACATCGATCGCCGCTGGACCTCGCTCAACGGGCCGGGAGGGTGGCTCCGTGGCAGTGCTGCGGCCAATCGCGATGGGGTCGCTGGCGGGAAATGTCGCCATCAGCGCCAGATCAAGACGAACGTCGAGGGCAGCAGCGCTCGGCCCCAGCCGAGACGACGTGCGAGACGGCGGCCGCGCGCGACCCTCGACGGTGGCTCCCGCGTTGGACCGTGCCCTGGACTTGCGCTGTGGAGCTGGCATCGCCAGACATATCGAGAGGAGCCGGTGCCGCCGCAACCCACCCGCACGCAATCGTGTTAGCGCGCTCCCGGCCTCAAGCCGGCATCGCGCCCGCGTTGGACCGGGGCGGGTGTCCTCGCCCCGGTGTGCGTGGCAACCTCACCGGCTCAGCTTCAGCAGGACGTGCCGCTTGCGGCCCAGCGAAAGCTTGATAACGCCCTCGCGCACATCGGTGAGCGTGAGCTTGGCGGTCTCATCCGAGACCACCTGGTCGTTGACGCGCAGGCCGCCGCCGGCAATTTGCCGCCGCGCCTCACCATTGGACTTGGCAAGCCCCGCCGTGACGAAGGCC
>JAMXLN010000077.1 GCA_024281145.1 Hyphomicrobiaceae bacterium
GCCTTCAATCTGTTGGGCGACGGCATCCGCGACCTGCTCGATCCGAGGTTGCGCGGGGCGGTCTAGCGTTTGGGTCCCGTGGCCGGGTGCGCAAGGTAGGCGCCACGCGCCCCTCCCGCCATCCCAGCCTCCAAACCCCGGCGGTCCAAGGCGCGGGATGGCAGGTGCCTCGCGTGGCGTCCCCTCACCTCACCCGCAGGCCACCGCGTAGACGTCCTTGACCGGTCCCGGGAGGGGCATCGCGGCCCAGGTCGCGCCGCCATCCTGGGTGCCGAACACTTCCCCCTGGTAGCGCGCTCCGATGTAGACCTGTTGGGGATCGGTGGGATGCAGGCCAACCGACATGATGGTGCCGTGGACCTGCACCTTGTCGAAGCGCTTCCACGTCTGGCCTGCGTCCTCACTGCGGTAGAGGCCGCCATCGTGGCTGGCTGCAGCGACACTCAGCGCCGCATACATGGTGTTTGGCTCTTGTGGCGCCACCTTTATGTCGCGGCCGTAGGTGACGGGCGAGAAGCGCTTCATCTCCATGTCCTGCCAGCTCTTGCCCTGGTCGGTGGAGCGGAAGAGGCCCATGCGGCAGGCGAGCACCACGGTGTCCGGGGCCCCCGGACTGATGGTGATGGCGTGCCCGTCCAGCATGCCCTCGGCGAAGGTGTCGCTGATGATCTTGCTCTTCAGATGCGGCAGCTCGGAGAGGCGCAGCAGGTCAGTGCTGCAGTCTTCCCACGTCTCCCCGCCATTGCTGGTGCGGATGACGCCGTTGACCTCCAGAGCAGCGTAGATTTCGTCAGGGCGTTTGGGATGCTGCACCATGCGCATGACGCGGGCGGCGAAGGGTGCAACGGCCCGTTCCTTAATGCCCGGGTTGGGCAACCGCCGCCAGCTCGCACCGCCGTCATCGCTGCGGTAGATGTCAACGGGCGAGCCGCCGGCATAAATGCGCTGGCCGTTGCGCGAGTCGACGAGAAACGACCAGATCTGCTTGCCGTTGTCGGGGAAATTTGCGCGCTGGAATGTGGCACCGTGATCGGTGCTGCGCCACACGCCGTCGACCGTGCCGGCAAATACAATGGCGGGGTTGGTTGGATGCACGAAGACAGCATGACTTTCCAGATCGGTGAGGACATGCTGCCAATCACCGCCGGCGGCTGCACGGCGGAAGACGCCAACCTTGCCTGTCTCGTTCGGGCGCCCGACATAGCCGGCCACACCGGCGAAGATGTACGATTGATCCGCCATATGACGTTCCTCCTAGTGTTTGCTCGTCCCAACCCGTCCTCTCAGCGAGGACCGGCGCACCCGACTTCGGCGCTCCTTTGCGGCGCCCTCAGTGCATAGAAGCGCTGCTCGACGCGAGCGGCCAGATGATATCAAGCACTCGTCTCCAGCAGCATTCAAGCGCTGCGATAGAGCTTGGTCATGACGAATTCGCGATGGCCCAGCGCTTCGGCGGCCGTCAGCCGTCCGTTGGCGGTGCGGATCACCATGTCGATGAGCGCGTCGCCGGCGCCATCGAGCGTCAGCTCGCGGCGCAAGATACCGGACACGTCGACGTCGACGTGCTCGGCCATGGTGCGCACGGTGCGCGGGTTGCCCGAGATCTTTATGACGGGGACAATTGGATTGCCAATAACGTTGCCCTGGCCGGTCGGGAAGGTGTGCACGACATAGCCCGCCGCCGCCATCAGCGTCACGCACTCGGCCGCCGCTGAGGAAGTGTCCATGTAATAGAGGCCGGGTCCGGCTGCCGGTGTCTCGGCCGGTTCGAGGACCTCGATGTAGCGGCAGTTGCGGCCGATCTTCTCGAGGTTGCCGAGCGCCTTCTCCTCGATGGTGGTGAGCCCCCCGGCGATGTTGCCCTTGGTCGGCTGGCTGTCCATGAGATTGTCGACCTTGTGGGCCTCGATGACCTCATCCTGGTAGGCCTGGAACACCTTCATCCACTTTTCGCCGATGTTTGCGTCGATGGCGCGCGCTTGGGCGATGTGCTCCGCCCCGGTGATCTCGGAGGTCTCCCCGAACACCCCAGTGATGCCCTTGGGGATGAGCTTATCGTACATGTTGCCCACCGTCGGACAGGAGGCGAGGCCGGTGGTGGTGTCGCTCTCGCCGCACTTGGTCGACACCCACAGATCGCTGATCGGGCACTCCTCACGCTCGAGTTCGGAAGCCCAGTGCAGGAACTCCTTGGCCTTGTAGGACGCCTTGGCCACGGTGGCGATATCACCGTGGCCCTCGATGCCGAAGCCGACCACGGGCTTGCCGGTGTGGGCGATGCCGTCGACCACGCGCTTGGTCCAGCCGTCCTCGATGCCGATGACGACGACGGCAGCCACGTTGGGGTTGGAGCCGGCGCCGATCAGGGTCCGGAAGAAGAGGTCGAGGTCGGCGCCGAACTGCAACCGGCCATAGGCGTGCGGCAGCGCCATCGCGCCCTTAATGTTGTTGGCCACCGCCTCGCTGGCGGCATTGGAAAGATCGTCGAGCGGCAGGACGATCACGTGGTTGCGCACGCCGACGCGGCCGTTCTCGCGCCGCCAGCCGCGAAAGCTCAGGTTGCCGGCGGAAGTGTGGCGTTTGCCGTCGGATTTGGCAGCCATAGCTTGGGCCCTCACCAGCGGTTGGTCTTGAGATTTTGCACGTGCACGTGCTCACCGGCGGCAGCATCGGCCGTCATGCGGCCGATGTCCTCGCCATACTTGATGATGGTATCACCCCTCTTCAGGGGCTTGAGCGCCACCTTGTGGCCGATCGGGATATCGTTGCTGGCTTTGAGCGTCAGCGTCTTGTCGGTCGCGGTGATGACGCCCAGCATATCGGTGCCGGCACGCAGTCCCTCGACCACCACGACACCGACGTTGTCCTTCGGGCTATGGACCAGAAAGTGCGGTGTAGCCACGCGTTTTCCCCTTCTTCCCGGGTTCGTGCCAGTGTCTGGCTGAGTGTCTGGCTGAGTGTCTGGCTGAGTGTCTGGCTGAGTCTCGGGCCGACTGGCCGTCCGGCGTATATTCTTATATAAGAGGGGCGGCACCTCCGTCACGCGCTTTTGCCAACTGGCGCACCGATGAGCCTCCCCGACAAAGATGCCAATCGTCCGCTCTACGCCCAGGTCCGCGAGCGGCTCGTCGACCGCATTCGCTCCGGCGCATGGAAGCCCGGTCAGCTCATAGCCAACGAGTTTGAGATTGCCGCCGAGTTCGGCGTTAGCCAGGGCACGGCGCGCAAGGCGATCAGTGATCTTGCCTCCGAAGGGCTCGTGGTGCGTCGGCAGGGCCGCGGCACATTCGTCGTCGAGCATACGCCCGCGCATGTGCTGTTTCGCTTCTTCAACCTCTTCGACGCCGCCGGTGCAGCGGTGATCCCAGACAGCCGCGATAGCAAGGCGAGCCTCGCGGCAGCCAGCGCCGAAGAACGCAAGATCCTGGGGCTTGAGCGAAACGCGAAAGTGCTCCGCATTTCGCGCACGCGCACGCACGACGGTGCACCGCTGATGTGCGAGGTCATCGCCTTGCCTGAGGCCCTGTTCCCGGGACTTGCCGAGCGACCAGAGATCCCAAACACGCTCTACGACCTCTTTCAGAAATCCTACGGCGTGCTCGTCACGCGCACGGATGACCGCCTCTCGGCGGTGGCCGCGGACCCCCAGACCGCAGTAACCCTGAGCGTCGCGCCGGGCACGCCGCTCTTCAAGATCGATCGCATCGCCTTTGGGCTCGATGACCGGCCCCTCGAGTGGCGCGTGAGCCTGTGCCACTTGGGTGATGTCCACTACCTCGCCCGCACACGCTAGCGATCTCCCCGCACCGCCAGTTCCCGGGTTGGCTCGCGAGGGGTCGAGCCGAGCCATGGCCAGCGTGATGGGCTGAACCCCACCACACAGTCCCCACGACACGTGGGCGGCCGACGCGCTCAGTTGGGGCCGAACAGGACCCAGTCAGGGCCTCGCCCGAGCCCCTCCGCGCCGCCCTGCCGCCGAGGCCGAGGTGGCGCGGGACCCGCGATCGGTCCGCAACCCTGCCTCCTCAGGTCTAGGCCCACACAAAGATTTGCCTTGCCGAAGGACTGGATCGAGGGGCGCTCGATCGGGCACTATCGGGGGGAATGGGACGCGATCGGTGATGCCGCTAGCGCGGCAAGGGCGGGCGATAGTCAGGCGATAGGCGGCGATGGTCATGCGCGAGCGCGGCGATCCAGACCGGGAGGAGAACTACGACGACCCCGATGCCGAGCCCTGGACGGGCCTCGCGCTCGTCGTTTGGCTCGCCTTGATTTGCCTCATTCTCATTGCCCGGTTCGCGCTCATCGTGATCGCCGGCTAGCCCCTGGTCCTCAACCTCGACGACAAGTTCGGCCGGCCTAGCGCCCGCCGACGGCGTCGGCAGAGAGGCAGGCGCGCAAAATCGCACTCCACAGATCGCCGTGGGAGGGGTAATAGATGAAATGGGCAGTCGTGCCCGTGAGTTTCATCCTCGGTTCGAGGTGCTCGTGTCCGAAGTCGGCGCGCCCAAGCCAGAGCCCAGGCATACCGGCGAGGAGGCGAAGCCGCCGTTCGCCGTGCCCTCCAATGGTTTTGCGATCTTTCTCCGCTTCCGGCTCGGTGGCGTGGCACCGGCCCGCCGCAGGTTGCGCGCGCGGGACACCTTGCGGTGTGGCCGCCGCGATGGCCTTTCCGTTGGCCTCGTGAGAGCGATGGCCGGCCGATGAGCGAGCCCCGCTCCTTTCGCCACGCCCGGCTTCCCTCCGTCGACCGGGTGCTGCGCACCGATGCCGGCGTTGCTGCCACGGCCCGCTTTGGCCACAAGGCGATGGTCGCCGCCGTGCGACGCACGTTGTCCGCCCTGCGCAATGGGGTGGCGAGCGATCAGATGACGCCAACGGATCCCGCGGTGATCGCGGCCGAGGCAGGGCGACTGCTGCAGCTGGAAGATGCGCCGCGCCTGCGTCGCGTGTTCAACCTGACGGGCACGGTGCTGCACACCAACC
>JAMXLN010000078.1 GCA_024281145.1 Hyphomicrobiaceae bacterium
GAGGAGAGGCTGCGGATCGGCGGACGACAGGAGATCCCCTCCGTGCCCTCCATGGCGCTGGGCCGCTCCGACCCAGACTGGCAATTGGACCTGCCGGGTCGGCGATTTGAGGGCCTGCGCAGGCCGTTTGGCCGCCACACGTACCGGGATCCCGATGTCGAATTTGGCTTCTAAGCCAAAGGGGGGCCGCAAACGCGTCAAGCCGCGCCCCCCCAGCAGTTTACGACCGACGCGGGCGGCCCCTTCCACCGGCCATGCAGGCGTGGCGCTTCGCGCCGGAGCAAAGTCGTCCATCTATCCGGAGCTGCTCACCTCAGTCTGCGGCGATCCCCCCGCGGCGGTGTGGCTTCTTCTTTCGCCCAGTTCTTTCGCCGAGTCTCCTTTGACGGCAAAAACGCTGCGCCCCATCTTCCGCACCGAGGTGATGCGCGCCACAGGGGTGATCCCGGTGCTCTAGGGCTTGCAACCACGCAAGTGGTCCGGGGGCCCAAGACATGGCGCTCGCCGCTGAGCCCCATGGAAGCTCAACACATGCTGTGGCTTGCGGCGTCTCCTCGTGCAGCTCGAAGACTGGCTCGGGCGCACGAAGCGCCCCGGAACCTCGCCGTGGTACCGCCGTTGACCCGCATGGTCACCCTCGCTCACGCGGTGCACGATCGCTCTCCCGTCGGGCCTATTTATGCCTGGAGCGGCTTTGCCATCATGTGGGCGTTTTGGGTGAGCTTCGTGGTGTTCCTCGCCGCGCCGCGCCTCGTTCTCTCCTTCTGGCCGTTGCCCACGATCGACCATGGCTCCTTGCGGCCGCCACTCGTGGCGGCCCTCATCGACCTCTCGCTCATCGCTCTCTTCGGCGCGCAGCACTCGGTGATGGCGCGACCGTGGTTCAAACGTCGCCTCTTGGCCGTTCCAGCCGCCTTCGAGCGGTGCAGCTATGTGCACGCAGCGAACCTCGCGCTGTTTTTGTTGATCCTCTGTTGGCAACCGATTCCGAACCCCATCTGGCATGTCCGCGACGCGGCGACGGCCGACGCTCTGTGGGTGGTGTTCGCCGCGGGCTGGATCATGCTGTTTCTCGGTGCCTGGTCCTTTGGTATACGCGACCTCCTGGGTATCTCCCAGATGCAAGCCTGGGTCGAGGCCCGACCGCTATTGGGCCCACGCCTCAAGACCGGCCGGCTTTACCGATGGCTGCGCCATCCCATGTACATCGGCGTCCTACTGGGCGTTTGGGCCACGCCGCGCATGAGCGTCGGCCATCTGCTGCTGGCCTTGGGTTTGACGACGTATGTCATCATCGCCATGCGCTACGAGGAGCGCGACCTCGCGATGACCTTCGGCGCCAGTTACCAGAGGTGGCGAGCCGCCGACGCCTCGACCCGCCGACCTGGAGACCTCAAGCTCGGCTGAGTTTCCGCAGGATTGGTCATCAAGCCTTCCCGACTTGAGGGCAACGCTGCGAGCGATCGCTCCTTCGAGGCGATTGCACCACTGGAGAGGGAGGCTTTGCTCGTGCACTACACGGGGACCATGGCGGCCTTCGCCGGTGCCGGCTTGGAGCGGGTCCGGCGCACGGGCGCCAAGTGCGGCCCGGGACGTCGGCAACCTCGCCCGCGCGAAGTTTAATCCAGACCGCCAATCCATCGCCAGACCGTAGAGCATGGCGCGCTCTGGTGTCGCCCCCTGTGTTCACGAGCCTCGTCCAATCGCACCCTCAACTCAAGGTGCGCAACACCTCGCGGACTTGATTCCCGGCAAGCGCTCGGGCAGACAGTTAGCCATGTCGCGACCGGTCTCTCTGGCATTGCTGCTTCTGATTTGCATCACGCGGCCCGCTGATGCCGCCGCGCTCGATGGCACGACCCTCTCTTTGCCTTGGTTGCTCCCCTTCGTGGGCCTGCTCCTGATGATAGCGGTCGGTCCACAACTATTCCCGACCTTGTGGCACGCGCACTACGGGAAGATCGCTTTCCTCTGGTCGGCACTGACACTTGCACCGATCGTGCTGTTGCATGGCTTGGCAAGCGCAGCCGAAGCGCTGACGCATGTCATGGCCGAGTTCGTAAGTTTCATCGTCCTTCTATTCGCGCTTTATACGGTCGCTGGCGGAATAGTCATAGCCGGGCGCATCCGTGCGACACCGACCACGAACACCATTGTACTGGCGATCGGCACAATCCTGGCGAGCGTCATCGGCACCACGGGCGCGAGCATGGTCATGATTCGGCCATTGCTGCGCGCCAATGAAGCTCGGCCCCGAAGGATCCACGTCGTCGTGTTCTTTATCATCCTCGTTGCCAATATCGGCGGGGCGTTGACGCCTCTCGGCGATCCGCCGCTCTTGGTTGGCTTCCTGCACGGAATAGAGTTCTTCTGGCCGATTCAGCATTTATGGCTACAGACGACCATGGTGGCGGGACTTGCATTATTGCTGTTCTTCGCGACCGATTTGTTGGTGCTTCGCCGCGAACAACCAGTACCCAGTCACGCAGAAGGGCCTGGCAGCATCCGCATTCGCGGCGGCTTCAACATTGTATTGCTAGTGGCCATCATAGCTGCGGTGCTGCTCTCCGCCATTTGGGTACCGGGCCGCGGCTTTTCCGTGCTTGGGACCCATTTTGAACTCCAGAACATAGTGCGAGATATAGTGCTTCTTGTGGTGGCACTTTTGTCGGTCTGGGCCAGTCCAGCAGAGCATCGGCTCGCCAATGGATTTACCTGGGAGCCCATCGTTGAAGTAGGCAAACTGTTTGCAGCCATCTTCGTTGCAATCATTCCGGTCATCGCGATGCTCAAGGCCGGACGCAACGGCGTCTTCGCACCTCTCCTCGACTGGGTGACAGGGCGTGATGGCCTGCCGCATGAAGCCGCTTATTTTTGGTTGACCGGAAGTTTGTCAGCTTTTTTGGACAACGCGCCGACCTACTTGGTTTTCTTCGAGTTGGCGGGCGGTGATCCGTCCGTGCTGATGGGACCGCTCGCGGGGACACTGTCGGCGATCTCGATGGGGGCCGTTTACATGGGCGCACTCACTTA
>JAMXLN010000079.1 GCA_024281145.1 Hyphomicrobiaceae bacterium
ACACTCCGGACGAATTTGCGCTGCGTGTAGGCCCCGATGGAAGCCGATATCAAGCTCGCCGCCGTCGTTTTGGGCTCAACGTTCCTGCACGTTTCCATCGTGCTCGGCCTTAATGCGGTCGCCAGCCTGATCGACACCTTTGGGTCTGGTGACCCCGCGCATCGCTCTGGTCGAGCGCCACGTCATTTGCGCGGCCGGTCATGAGCTCACGGCTTGAAAAGGAGACGAGTATCCGCCGCTTTTTTAAGCCAATGCGAGCAGGAGGTGCGCAGCCCGCTCGCCACGATGAAGGGTCAGTTGCCCAACCGCAATGACAGGAGGAGGCTCATGAAACGCTCAAATGCTCTTGCCGGTATGGTGCTGGTGCTGTCGCTTGGAGGGATTTCTGCTGCGGTCGATGCCGCGGAATGCCCGAAGGGTAAAATCAAGATCTACACGAGCTGGCCGTTGCAGGGCGCCATGCTTCCGGAGGGCACCGGAATGAAGAATGGCGTGGAACTCGCGTTGATCCAGAACAATAACCAAGCCGCGGGCTACTGCCTGGAGATGGTGAACCTCGATGATGCCTCACCGCAGACGGGCAAGTGGGACGGTGCTGTGGAGGCGGAGAATGCCAACAAGGCCGTGGCTGACCCCGACGCCATGGTCTACATCGGAACCTATAACTCTGGGGCCGCCAAGGTGTCGATGGCCATCACGCAGCGCGCGAACATGGCCCAGGTCACTCCGGCCAACACCTATCCCGGGCTTACCAAGAAGCAAGGTGCCGCGCCAGGCGAGCCCGAGATCTATCGTCCGCGCGGGATCGTCAGCTTCTTCCGGATACCACCTGCCGACGACATCCAGGGCACCGTGGGCGCGAACTGGGCAAAAAAGCTTGGCCATCACAAGGTCTACATCCTCAATGACCAGGAGCTTTACGGCAAGGGCATCGCCGACGTGTTCGAAACCGAAGCCAAGAGGCTCGGGCTTGAGGTCCTAGGCAACGAGGGCATCGATTATAAGCAACCCGACCAGAAGCCTGTTCTCACGAAGATCAGGGCGACCGGTGCCGACCTCATTTACATGGGAGCAGTGGTTGAGACCGGCGCCCAGGTTGTGATCCGACAGATGAAGGATCTTGGGATGCTGGCACCCAAGGTCAGCTTCATGGGCCCCGACGGTCTCTTCGAGCAAGAGTTGCTCAAGGCGGCAACGTGTGATGCCGCCATGGGCGTTGATATGCGCATCACGTTCGCCAGTAAGCCCTTTGAGAAGATGACCGGCAAGGGCGCAGAAATCTACAAGCTCTACAAGGAGCGCTACAAGATTGAACCGACCTCGTACGCCCTCTACTCCTGGGAGGCCGGACAGGTGGTTGTTGATGCAATCAAGCGCGCCGACGCAAAAGACCGTGAGAAGATCAGAGCTGCCATCGCCGCCACCAAGGATTTCGACGGCCTCAACGGCAAATGGAGCTTTGATGCAAACGGCGATACCACCATGGATGTCATGTCCGGCTTCAAGGTGGTCAAGGCAGACACACCCGTCGGCTGCAAGTACGAGTTTGACGCGGTCCTGAAGTAGGGTGCTGGCGAGGGGACGGGCTGTGAGCCCGTTCCCTCTTCGGGGGGAAATCGCGTTTGACGAAGCCGCCAAACCCGATCAGCGCCTTGGTCAGCGCCTTGGGTGGCTCAAGGCTCGATCGGGGATTTTCAACTTCGAACGTGCGTGGCTTCTCAGCCACGCGACTTCTCTTGGCAAACAAGAACCACGTGGACCTCATCCAATGACCCACTGCTCCCGCTTCGGCAACAGCGGCAGTTAGAGCCCCTCATGCACTGGTCCGAGCTCATCATCCAACAGACCATCAACGGTCTCACCCGCGGCGCAATATTTGCGTGCATCGCGCTGGGCTACACGATGGTCTACGGGATCATCGAATTGATCAACTTCGCCCACGGCGACATCTTCATGCTGGGCCTTATGGTCTCGCTCACCCTTTTCGCCGCTCTCGGCCTCGCGCACACCCTGGGCCCTTGGGAACTGCTGATCTTCATGCCGCTGATCCTCGTCCTCACCATGCTCATCACCGGGTTCTTGAACCTCGCGGTGGACCGGATCGCCTATCGGCCGCTACGGCGCGCTCCGCGGCTTGTTCCGCTGATCTCCGCGATTGGCGTCTCGTTCATGCTCGAGAACTTGGCTCTGGTCTGGAAGGGACCCTATGTCCTCTCTTACCCCGACGTGTTCCCGAGCTTCGACATCCTCCGAGACGTTTTCCATTTGGAGAGCGAGATCTATGTCACGAGCAAGGATCTCCTGGTCATCGGGGTCACCATCCCGCTGATATTCGGCCTGCATTTCTTCGTGACGCGAACCTTCTGGGGCAAGGCGATGCGCGCCACCGCCCAGGACCCGGAGACTGCCGCGGCGATGGGGATCGACGTCGAGCGCATGATCATGCTGACATGTTTTATCGGCGGTGCGTTGGCGGGCGCCGCCGGCATGGTGCACGGGCTCTACTATAACATCGGCCAGTGGTGGATGGGCTACCAAGCAGGACTTCGGGCCTTCACCGCCGCGGTATTGGGAGGGATCGGAAACATGCCCGGGGCGGCCCTCGGAGGATTTGTGATCGGCTTTCTCTCCACCTGGAGCGACCAATACATCTCTGCGCGGTGGACCAACGCCGTCGTCTTTTCCATTCTGATCCTCGTGCTGGTCTTCCGACCCCACGGGCTCCTGGGCGAGCCGGCCCCGGAGAAGCACTAGCGGCATGGCCGTGGCAGCGCCCTCTTCGCATTTGTCCCACCGCTTGCGCACCGGCTTCAGTGCCGCCCTCGTTGCTGCCTTGCTCGTGGCCTACCCGTTTGCTGATCAGGCATTGGGCACGGGTACGGTCTACGCATTCACCGATGCCATGATTTATGTCCTCCTGGCGCTCGGCTTGAACATCGTGGTGGGCTTCGCCGGCCTCCTCGACCTTGGCTACGCCGCCTTCTTTGCTATCGGCGCCTACACCATGGGACTGTTCAACTCTCCGCTCATGGGGTTCGAGTGGGGCTTCTGGAAGGTGATCTGGCTAAGTGCCGTCGTGTCGGCCGTCTTCGGTGTCGCCATCGGCGTTCCCACCCTGCGCGTGCGCGGCGACTACCTCGCTATCATCACGCTGGCCTTCGGTGAAATCATTCCGGTCGCCATTCGAAACCTTGGCGACATCACGATCGAAATCGGCAAGTGGCGGCCGGTCTATCGCCTCAATCTCACGGGAGGCGAAAACGGTATCAATCCGATCGGGCAGCCACATCTTCCCGGTGTGCCCTTCGAGACCAGCCCGATCCCCTGGTATTTCCTCATCCTGATCATTGGCGCAGTGTCGGTCTGGGCGATGAACCGCTTGCACCAGTCGCGCCTGGGCCGGGCCTGGATGGCCATCCGCGAAGACGAGACCGCGGCTGCCTGTATGGGAGTTGACCCCATCAAATCCAAACTCCTGGCCTTTGCGTTGGGGGCAACCTTTTCGGGCTTCGCCGGCTCCGTCTACGCGGCCAAGCTGCAAGCCATTACACCGGGCGCCTTTGAATTCAACGTCTCCATCATGTTGCTGTGCATGGTGATACTCGGCGGCATGGGATCGATCCGCGGGGTCATTGCCGGAGGGATCGTCATCACCCTCTTTGATCGGATCTTACTCGCCCAACTCACACACTGGGTGCGAGCCCTTGGCGGCGCCCTGGGAATCAATGCGCTGACGACAGTGGACTTCACGGTCTGGCGGTGGTTCTTCTTCGGGTTTGGACTGGTCGTCATGATGATCCTCAAGCCGGGCGGCCTGATCGAGGCTCGGCGCTCGCGCCATGTGACTGTGGGCGACGAACGAGGGGAAGACGAACCGGCGCTGGGGAATGCGATTGCGCCGGTCCAACGCTTGAAGCCGGACCGGGACCTCGAGGTGCTGTCCTGGCTTCGCGAGACGACGGGAGGCCCTGCATCGACCAACACTCACGGGAGCAGCGACCTCATCCTCGAGGCGAAAGCGATTAGCAAGCGGTTCGATGGCCTCGCTGCCCTGACCGACGTTGACTTCACGATTGGGGCAGGAACGATCGCGGGTCTCATCGGTCCTAACGGCGCCGGAAAGACCACTTTATTCAACATCATCACCGGTCTCATCAAGCCGACCTCGGGCGAGCTCCTGTTCGACGGGCGGCGCATCGGCGGGCTTCGTCCCAACCGCATCGCTGAGCGCGGAATTGCCCGGACGTTCCAATCCATTCGTCTCTTTCCCACCATGACCGCGCTCGAGAACATTCTGGTGGGAGAACACTGCCGTTTGCATGGGACGGTTTTGGCTGCTGTCATCCGCCCCCCCTGGATTCTGAGAGAAGAGCGCCTCGCCCGCGAGCGCGCCCTCGAGCTCCTTGCGTTCGTGGGGCTCGAAGGAAAAGCGGACACGCTTGCCAACAACTTCCCCTACGGCGATCAGCGACGCCTCGAGATCGCGCGCGCTCTTGCAACCCGCCCAAGGCTACTGCTCCTCGACGAGCCGACCGCAGGGATGAACTCGCGCGAAACCGATGACTTGGCGGAGTTTCTCGGCCGGCTGCGGCGCGAACTGGGCCTGACGATCCTTCTCATCGAGCACCACATGGAAGTCGTCATGGGCATCTGCGACCGTGTCACCGTGCTCGACCATGGGCTCAAAATCGCTGAGGGCGTGCCAAGCCAGGTGCAGCGCGATCACAAGGTCATCGAGGCCTACCTCGGCAAGGGCTACGAACCGGATCTAGACAGTGCTTGAGGTTTTGGACGTCCACACCAGCTACGGCAAGATCCGGGCGCTGAAGGGGATCTCGCTCAAGGTGGAGCGGGGGGAGATCGTCACCCTGATTGGCTCCAATGGGGCCGGCAAGACGACGGCCTTGAAGACGATCATCGGGACGCTCAAGCCGCATCGAGGCGAAATCCGACTCGACGGCAATCGGATCGATCGTCTATCGACCGACAAGGTGGTGCGCATGGGGATCGCACAATCCCCGGAAGGCCGACGCATCTTCGCGCGCATGAGCGTGCTGGAGAATCTGGAGCTCGGCGCCTTTGCCCGCGCGGACAAGCACAATGTCGCTGCCGATATGGGAAGGGTCCTCGCCCTCTTTCCCCGCCTCGGTGAGAGGCTCCAACAGAAGGGGGGGACGCTCTCCGGCGGCGAGCAGCAGATGCTGGCGATGGGACGGGCGCTGATGGCCAACCCAAAGCTGCTCCTCCTCGACGAGCCGTCCATGGGCCTTTCCCCAATCCTGGTCGAGACAATCTTTGAGACGATCCGCAACATCCGCCAACAGGGAACGACGATACTTCTGGTGGAGCAAAACGCCCGCATGGCGCTGCGGATCTCGGACCGCGGCTATGTGATTCAGGCGGGGTACATCGTGCTCCATGATCGGGCTGACGACCTCTTGCGGAGCGACCTGGTGCGCAAGTCCTACCTCGGTGAGAAGTTCGCGTAATCTGGGTTGTGGTGGCGCGATCGCCATTGCGGCACCCCTCCCCCGTCCGCAAGGCCCAATCCGCGCGTGGTGCTGGGGATGGCGTCTCAGCATCGCCATGCGCCGACAGAACAGTGAACGGCAAGGTGCACCATGAAAGCTCTCGTGCTCGGAGCAGGTGTTGTCGGAACCACCACCGCCTATTTTCTTGCCAAAGACGGCCATGAGGTGGAGGTTGTCGATCGCCAAGACAAGGCGGCGATGGAGACGAGCTTCTCCAATGCCGGTATGATCGCACCCGGGCATGCCTACACCTGGGCCAGCCCGCGTGCACCCAAGATCCTCTTGCAATCGCTCTTTCGCGACGACACCGCGCTTAAATTCCGGTTGCGGCTTGATCCGGCGCTCTGGGCCTGGTCATGGAAATTCCTGAGAGAATGCCCAGCTCATCGCGCGGCAATCAACACGGCCAACAAAGTGCGCCTCTGCCTTTACTCGCAG
>JAMXLN010000080.1 GCA_024281145.1 Hyphomicrobiaceae bacterium
TGGGAAGCGCCGCGCCGGACAGGGCAGGCTGGTTACGAGGAGCTGGGGCGGTTCTGGTCCGTGAAGGGCCAAGTGCACGGCTTCCCCATCGCTCCACAGCCCGAGCAGCGTGGCCTCACCCGCGGCGAGCCCGATGACCGCCTGACGCCAGGTCGGTGCATCGACCACGACGCGCGGCCAAGGGCGCTGCGCCGCCACGGCGCTGCCTTTGCTCGCCAGTGCCGACAGGAATGTCGTGGGGCGAGGCGCCGCGCGCGGCCAGGCCCAACGCGCCGATCTAGAGGCAGCGTGGAAATACGGAGGATGAGCCGGCGGTGTGGCATGGTCCTAACCAAGCAAACGCGCGACAGTCTGAAACCAGACCACAAGGGGGCCCGGCAGGTAGACGCCAGCGGCGAGCACCAATCCCAAATGTGCGAACAAGGGCACGTAGGAAGCCTTGACGGGCGCCGTGCTGCCGGTGGGTTCTCCGAACGCGACCTCGGTGAGACGCAGCAGCAGCGCGCCAAACGCAATCAAGAGCCCAGCCATGAGCAAGATCGCCAACAGGGGCGCGCGCGCGAAGGTGGAGCTGACGATCAGGAACTCGCTCATGAAGATGCCGAGCGGCGGCAGACCGGCGATGGCCACCACGCCCAGCACCAATCCCCAACCCAACAGCGGATGGCTTTCGGTCAAACCGCGGATGGCCGCCATGCGCTGCGTTCCCTTGGCCTGAGCGATGTGGCCGACCGCAAAGAATATCGCCGACTTGGTGAGCGAATGCATGCTCATGTGGAGGAGGCCGGCAAAGTTGGCGAGCGGCCCTCCCATGCCAAAGGCAAAGGTGATGAGGCCCATGTGCTCGATGGAAGAGTAGGCGAACATGCGTTTGATGTCGCGCCGACGGTAGAGCATGAACCCTGCAAAGATCAGCGACACCAGGCCCATCGTCACCATCAATGAGCCCGGAGCGACCGCGGCCGAGTTGCCAGCGAGCAGCATCTTGAACCGCAATAGGGCATAGAGCGCGACGTTGAGGAGCAAGCCCGACAGCACCGCCGAGATCGGGGTGGGACCTTCCGCATGCGCATCCGGCAGCCAGGCGTGCAGGGGCGCCAGCCCAACCTTGGTGCCATAGCCCAGCATCAAGAAGACGAAGGCGACGTTCAAGAGCTCCGCACTGAACCCGTTTGAGCGTTTGATCAACGTCGTCCACACCATCGCGTCTTGACCTTCGCCCAGCACCGGGCGCGCCGCCATGTAGACCAAGATGGTGCCGAACAAGGCAAGCGCGATGCCGACGCTGCCCAGGATGAAATACTTCCAGGCCGCTTCGATCGCCTCATGCGTGCGGTAGATGCCCACCATAAGCACCGTCGTGAGCGTGGCAAGCTCAACGGCTACCCACATCAGGCCGATGTTGTTGGCGAGCAGGCCGAGGTTCATGGCGAACATGAGGGTCTGGTACATGGCATGATAGAAGCGCAGATAGCGCGGCGCGAGCCGCCCGATCTCCAGCTCATGGCCGATGTAGCTCGCGCTGAACGCGCTGGTCGTAAAGGCGACGAAAGTGGTGAGCACGACAAACACCACGTTGAGATCGTCGACGAACAGGAAGGTGCCAGGTGCGGGCCGCTCGATGAGCAGTGAGAGCGCGGCTACAAGGGTGGCGAATGAGATCAGCACATTGAGCCGCGCGCTCAGCCAGTAGCCGGGCAGCAACGCCAACACGACAGCGCCGACCGCAGGGATCGCTAGGACTGCGCCCAGGGGATCGAGTGCCGGATTGAGCACAGCCGGGCTCACAGCCGCTCCCCCCGGAAGGCATCGAGCGCACCCACGTCCACCGAGTCGAACCGCTCGCGGATGCGGAACAGGAATACACCGATGACGATGAACGCGATGAGGACGGAAAAGGCGATACTGATCTCGACCACCAGCGGCATGCCTTTGGCACCAGCGGCGGCCAGGATCATGCCGTTCTCGAGCGACATGAAGCCGACCACCTGGCTCACGGCGTTGCGGCGCGTCACCATCATCAACAGCCCGAGCAGGACGACTGAGAGCGCGAATGCCAGATCCTCGCGCGCGAGTGGGTCGGCCTGCGCCGTAGCCTTCAGCATAACCACCATGGAAAGGGCGACGAGACCCATGCCGGCCAGCATGGTCGGACCGATGCCCACCACCGTCTCGATGGTGCGATGGATGCCGAGCCGCACGACGATGCGCCGCAACGCCACCGGGATCACCAGGGCCTTGAGCACGAGGGCAATGAGCGCCGTGATGTAGAGGTGCGGCGCGTGCTGGACCTGTGCCTGCCAGGCGACGGAAAGTGACAGCACCACCGCGTGCAAGGCAAACACGTTGAGAAGCGCGAACATGCGGTCCTGGTAGAGCAGCATCAGGCTCAGGAGCACCAGCCCGCCGGCCAGCATGTGTGCGATGTCGAACCCAACCCCGGTCACGCTAGAAGCTCCCCGAGACGAACCGCAGCAACGTGCCGAGCAGGCCGAGCATCAGAGCAATGCCAAGGAAGTCCGGCACCCGAAACACCCGCATCTTGGCGATCGAAGTCTCGAACAGCACGAGCAGGAATCCGCCGACCAACAGTTTGATGAGATAGGAGACGACACCGATCATAACCGCAGAAAAATCGCCATCGGGTCCGGCCAGACCCCAGGGAAAAAAGATGCAGGCAATGAGGGAGACGTAAAGCAGCAACTTGGTGGCTGCCGCCAGTTCGATCATGGCGAGATGGCGACCGGAATATTCCAGCACCATCGCCTCGTGGACCATGGTGAGCTCCAGGTGCGTGGCCGGATTGTCGACGGGGATGCGCGCGTTCTCCGCAATGGCGACGATGATGAGGGCCACCAGGGCCAGGCCCAGTGAGACACGCAAGGACGCGTTGGTGAGGATGAATTGGGCGATGCTCGAGAGCTGGGTCGAACCGGCGATCAGCGCCACGGTGAAAACGATCATGATCATCGCCGGCTCGGCGAGCGAAGCGAACATCATCTCACGGCTGGAGCCGATGCCACCGAAGCTGGTGCCGACATCCATGCCGACCAGGGCCAGGAAGAAGCGCGCCGAGCCGATGAGCGCGGTAATGGCGATGAGATCGGCGGCCCAGCTAAATGTGAGACCGGTCGCGAACGTTGGCACCAACGCCGCCGCCACCCAGGTGGCCGCGAAGATCATGTAGGGACCGCTGCGGAAGAGCCACGAAGCATCTTCCGCGATCACGGCCTGCTTGCGAATGAGCCGCAGAAGATCGCGATATGGCTGCACCAGCGGCGGACCGCGCCGGCGCAGCATGCGTGCCTTGACCTTGCGCGTGAACCCCAGCAGGAAGGGCGCCAGCGCCAGGACCAGCAGCATTTGCACACCCTGGACGGCGAGATCACGGATCACGGCCATATCGACACCACCAACAGCAGGCCAATGAGGGCGGCGAAGACAAGGCTCAGGTACTGCCGGATCGTGAGGAACTGCAGCCGATTGAGCCATTCGGCCAGCGCGAACACAATACCGCCGATGGGTGCATAAAAGGCTTCCCAGGCGAGATCGCGCACGATCACCGTGAGCCGGGAGGGTCGCGCATCGCCGGGTGCGGGCATGTCAATGCGCTCGGTTGCACGAAACACCACGGAGCCATACACGCGCCGGATCGGCTGAGCGAAGCTGTCGGCGGTGTACTGTGTGGCCGGGCTCGGGTCAGGAAATCCACAATCCCAGGCAGGTCCTCGGCGAACGTCGCGCGAGGCGAAGCGGTGGATGACCTCGATGGTAAGGAGCGTCGAAATTAGGATGAACACGAAGACGAGGAGGCCATTGTAGGAACTACGGCTCTCGGCGATGGGCACGATCGAAAGCCAGGGCAATGCGGTCTGCGCGGGCATGCGGGCGCCGACCAGTCCCTGCGTTACCGGCGCAAGGCCGTCGATAAAGAGGCCCGGAAGCACCCCCGAGATGAGGCAAAAAAGGGCGAACGAAAGCATGGCGGCAAGGGACGCTCGGTCGGTCTCGCGTGCGCCGGCGGCGGCGGGAGTGCGCGGGCGGCCGAGGAAAGTGACGCCAAACGCCTTGACGAAGCAGGCAGCTGCAAGCGCGGCGGACAGCGCCAGCATGGCGCCGACGGCGGGAACGAGGAGCTTGAGGCCCCACGACGGCAGGGCAGGGCTCAGTAGGATCGCTTGAAAGGTGAGCCACTCGGAAACGAAACCGTTGAGCGGGGGGAGCGCCGAAATGGCGGTACAGCCGATGAGGAACGCGAAGGCCGTCAGTGGCATGTTACGGATGAGCCCACCCAGATGTTCCATATCACGCTCGCCGGTGGCATTGAGCACCGCGCCGGCGCCAAAGAACAGCAGGCTCTTGAACAGACAATGGTTGAGGACGTGGAAGAGGGCCGCGGTCAGCGCTAAGGCGGCCGGGGCTTGCATGCCGTACGCCGAAAATGCCAGCGCCAGTCCGAGGCCGATAAAGATGATGCCGATGTTCTCTACCGTGTGATAGGCGAGCAGCCGCTTCAGATCATGCTGCATGAGCGCGCTCAACACGCCCAAAACGCAGGTGACCCCGGCAACGGCGATCACGAGAATGCTCCACCACCAAGCCGCCGGTCCCATGAGGTCAAAAACGATGCGCACGAAGCCATAGACGGCGACCTTGGTCATCACTCCGCTCATGAGGGCGGAGACATGGCTCGGTGCCGCCGGATGGGCGAGCGGCAGCCACACGTGCAGCGGCACCAGTCCGGCCTTCGAGCCCGTGCCGATGAGTACCAGCGTCAGGGTGAGACCCGGCAAGGCCGCTGCAACCGATCTCATGTCGGAGAAAGCATAACTTCCGCCGCTGCCTGCCAGCAGGCCGAAGGCCA
>JAMXLN010000081.1 GCA_024281145.1 Hyphomicrobiaceae bacterium
GTGGCCCGAGCGCCCCGTCAAACTCATTTTGCCCTACGCACCCGGCGGGGCCACCGACCTCATCGGCCGTCCATGGGCCGACAAGCTCGCCCAGGCGTTCGGCCAGCCGTTCGTCATCGAGAACCGCGGCGGCGCCAGCGGCATCATCGGCACTGAGGCAGCCGCCAAGGCAACGCCCGACGGCTACACCCTGCTGCTCACGCCCAACGCGCCGCTCAGCGTGCAACCGACGCTGCGCAAGACGCCCTACGATCCCCTCAAGAACTTCACGCCCGTCGGCCGAGTTGGCGACCTCATCAGCGGCTTCGTCATCCACCCTGCGGTCGGCGTGCGGGTCTTCAAGGAGATGGTGGAGTACGCCAAGGCCAATCCCGGCATGCTCGCCTACGGCTCGGCCGGCCTCGGCACCGCCTCGCACCTGCGGCTCGAGATGCTCAAGGTGAAGGCCGGCATCGACATCCTGCACGTGCCCTATCGCGGCAATGCCGACGCGCTCAATGACCTGCTCGCCAACAACGTGCAGATGATGAACGAGATCAACCCCATGCCGCATGTGCGGGCCGGCAAGCTCACGCTGCTCGACATCAGCTATCCCGAACGCCACCCGGATTTCCCCGACGTGCCCACGCTGTGGGAGGTGGGCTATGGCGATGCGTACGTACCAAGCTGGTATTCGATCTGGGCTCCGGCCGGCACGCCGCCACCCATCATCGACAACATGAACGCCAAAATAGCGGAGATCGCCAACACCCCCGACATGCAAGCGCGACTGCTTGCCATCAATGTGCGCTGTCCGGTGCAAACCCCCGAGGAAATGCGCCGCCAGCTCGCCGAGGATACGCAACGCAACGCCGAGCTCATCAAGCTCACCAACCTCAAGATCGAGTGACGGGCATGGCCAAAGTGATACGCGAGGTCGCCGGCGCGGTGCGCCGCGTGCTCCTCAATCGTCCCGAAAAGCGCAACGCGCTCGATGGGGAGATGATCGCCGCCATCAAGACGGCCTTCACTGAGCCGCCGAGTGCGGGCGAGCGGGTCGCCGTCATCCGGGCGGAGGGCCCGGTGTTCTGCGCCGGGCTCGATCTCAATGAAAGGGCCGCCAATCCCGGCGACGTCTCACCCATCGAGGACATGTTGCACGCCATCGAAACCTTTCCTCTGCCCGTGGTCGCGGTCGTTGCCGGCGACGCCATTGCCGGCGGCAACGAACTTGCCATGCACTGTGATCTCGTGATCGCCAGCACCGCCGCCCGCTTCGGCATGTCCCTCTCCCAAATCGGAATGGCGCCGAGCTGGTTTTTGGCCAAGAAGCTGATGGAAGTGGCCGGGCCCGCCACCACGCGGCGCATTCTCCTGTTGGGGGATCCGCTGCCGGCCCAGCGCCTCTACGACTTGGGCGTCATTTCCCACGTCGCCGAGCCTGAGGCTCTCGAGACCACAGCCGGCAGCGTAATCGACCGCCTCGCCAGCAATGCGCCGCTGTCGCTCAAGGCCATGAAGGCGCTGATCGTGCGCCAGCTGACTTACCGCGACGGCATCGTCCACGACGACATCGACACGCTGGTTGCGACGGTGCGCCGCTCCGAGGACGCCCAGGAGGGCATGGCCGCGCGCCTTGCCCGCCGCAAGCCGCACTTCAAAGGACGCTAGCGATGGCGATCCGCATGGAGAAACCCTGGATCGAGCTGACCGCGGAGAACGTGCAGGCTCTGCCCGGGCAACTCGGCGTATTCGAACTCGCGGATCCGCAAGGGCGCGTCGTCTCAATAGGCTTCGCCGGCGGCCGCAGCCTATTTGGTTTAAGGAGCGAGCTCGAACGCGCGCTCCGCGAGCGGCCGGGCGGCGCAACGCGCTTTCGCTACGAGGTCAATCAGCAATATATGAGCCGGCATCGGGAGCTCTTGATGCTCCATGTCGCCGATCATGGCTCGCTCCCCGTGGTGAATGGGGCCGACCCACCAGCCGGCCTCGGCCGGTTGAGCCCGCTCTAGCCACGCGGCGACCAGGCGGCGTGCTCTCACCCTTTGCTGTTGGCTATGTCTCCGTGTGCACAGGACCCCGCAATGCACCTCGAACCAACCGAAGAGCAGCGCCAGATCGTCGCCACCGTGCGGCGCTTCGTGCGCGAAGAAATCCTGCCCCTGGAAGCCAAGCTCGATCCTGACGCGAGCGAGCTTGCCCGGGAAGACTTTGCACGCCTCACGGGCAAGGTGCGCCAGATGGGCTTTTGGGGCCTCGACATCCCCGCCGAGTATGGCGGCGCCGGCGTCGACCTTGTCACGCGTACGCTGATGGCGGTGGAGATGTCGCAGCACCGCGCTGGGCTCTACGCGCCTTGCTACGGGGTGTTCGGCTCGGCCGGCCTCGCCCAACTCTATGAAGCCACGGAGGAGCAGAAGCAGAAGTACCTTTATCCAATGCTGCGTGGCGAGAAGCGCGGCTTCTTCGGCCTGACGGAGCCTTCCGGCGGCAGCGATCCCGCGCGCGCCATCCGCACGCGCGCCGTCGAGGACGGTGGCGACTGGATCATCAATGGCTCAAAGGTATTCATCTCTGGCGCCGACCGCGCCCATTTTGGCCTGGTGTTCGCCCGCACGAATGCTGAACGGGGACGCGGCGGCATCACCTGCTTCATCGTCGATACCGACATGCCGGGCTTTCACGTGCGCCGCGTCGTGCACACGTTGCGCTCCTCGCACTACGCAACGGAGCTGCAGTTTGAGGACCTCCGCGTGCCCGCCGCCAACGTGTTGGGCGAAGTGGGTCGAGGTTTTGCCATCGCCAACGACCGCTTGTCGCGCCAGCGCATCCCTTATGCAGCGGCCTGCATCGGCGTCGCGGTCAAGGCGCAAGAGCTCGCCATCGCCTACGCCAAAGAGCGCGAGACCTTCGGCGCCCCGCTCGCCACCCGTCAGGCCGTGCAATGGATGATCGTTGACAACGAAATCGACATCCGCACGAGCCTGTGGTTGACCTTGGCCGCCGCTCACAAGGCCGACAGCGGTCAGCCCTACCGGATGGAAGCCGGCATGGCCAAACTGGTCGCCAGCGAGGCCGGCGGCCGGGTGGTGGATCGGGCCATGCAGATCCACGGCGGTTACGGGATGACGAAGGACCTGCCGTTCGAGCGCTGGTATCGCGAGATGCGCATTCGCCGCGTTGGCGAGGGCCCCAACGAGGTGCAACGCCATGTCATCGCCCGCGACCTCCTCGGTGCGGGACTGCGCTAAGGGCCCGATCGCACCGGCTACTTGGCGGGCGCCGCCGCCGACTGGCCCGCGACACCCAACGCGGCCTCAAGCCTGGCGATCTCCTCACGGAGCGCCTTCATCTCCTGCCCGCGTCGGACCATCTGCATTTGGATGCCGCCGATCTCCATCGCCGTCTCGGCACCGCCACCCGGCTTTGGATTGCGCCCGGAGTTGTACTGGATGTCGAAAATCCGCTTTTGGTCCTGCCGGTTGGCCTCCTCCGACTGGCGCAGGCGCTCCCTCGCCTGTGCCAGCGCTACCACGTTGGCGGTCTGCTGCGGATCGGATTTCTTCTTGAGCTCCTCCTCAAGCTCGCGCAGCCGCCTCTGCACGGCATCGGCATCGGGCCGGGGCAAAGTGCCGGGCGCGGCGGCGAGGTGGAAATAGAAGTCGCCGGTGAGCGCCGAATGATCCCAGGGCACCTGCTTGCCACCCGTGGCCGCCAAGACCTCCTTGCGCACCTCGATCATGACCGCGGTAAGATTGCGGTCGGGCAGCCTGAGGCCCCTGGCCAGCGCCTCGGTGAAAGGCGAGTTGCGCCCCTCGCCATCGAGCGCGACGTTGCCCGGCTGCGTCGAATAGGCGATGAACGTGCCGACCCCCGTCTGCACCTGTGCCAAACCCTGACCGACGGCGGCGGAGCGCGTTCCCATCGAGCGCGCCAAGTTGCGTGCGAGCGGGTTATCGCGACAGGCGTCGAGAAAGACGATATTGGTCTTGCCTTCGCGATCGAGCTCCATCTGTTTGAGCACGAAGTCGAGCGAGATCGCCTCAAAGTCGAGATCGCGCTCGACTTGAAGCTTGGCGTCCACCGGCACCAAATGGTTTTTGCCTGATGCCTGCAGGCCGTGGCCGGCGTAAAAGAATAGGGCCACGTCCGCCTTCTCGAGCGCACGCGCGAAGTCGCGCACCTTGCCATCGAAGGCCTGTTTGCTGAGGTCGAGGCCCAAGATCACGTCGAACCCGACTTCGGCCAGCGCCTTAGCCATGTCAGCGGCATCGTTGGCCGGATTGGGCAGCGCGTTGGCGTGCACGTAGGCCGAGTTGCCCACCACCAAGGCCACGCGTTTCTCAGCGGCGACGGGCAGGACAAGCAGGAGATAGGCAACGATCAGCGCCAGCAGGCGGTGAGAACGCGGCATCGGGCTCCCCCATGCAAATTGGCCATGATCCAGAGCAGGGGAATTGGACCGTTCCAAGACTGTCCTCGGGATTGGCGCTGCTGCCTCGAGCTAGCCCCAGACGCAGGCCTTCGTCGGCAATATCGCCCGACGGCCTCGGCATGAATGTCAGGCGGTTGCGCCCTCGTGGCGGCGATCTTAGGCTGCCTTGGCCTGCCCACCCAAATCTGCAGCCGCGCCGCATGATACGGGGATCGCGGAGGAACCCAACAGCAAGGAGGGCCACACAAGTGCGCTTGCAAAACAAGATCGGCATCGTGACTGCCGCGGCTTCCGGCATGGGCCGCGCGGGCGCCCTGCGCTTTGCGCAGGAGGGTGCAGCCGTTGGCGTCGTCGATATCGACCGGGCCGGCGTCGAGGCGGTGGTGGCCACCATCACCGGCGCTGGAGGTCGCGCGCTCGCGCTCGCAGCCGATCTGTCGAAGGACGAGGAGGCGCGGCGCATTGTCAAGGAGACGGCACGCGCGTTCGGTGGGCTCGACTTCGTCTGGAACCATGTCGGACATCCAGGACCCGCCGCCGTCGAAGGGATCGACATGAAGGACTACGACCTGGCCCTCACGCTCAACCTGCGCAGCGTGCTCATCACCACGGAGGCGGCGCTCCCCGAGATGCGGGCCCGCGGCGGCGGTGCCCTCCTGTTCACGGCCTCCACCTCGGGCTTGGTGGGATCGCCCTTCTCGCCGGTCTATTCGGCAGCCAAGCATGGTGTGGTCGGCTTTGTGCGCGCCATGGCCAAGCGCTATGGCCGCGAAAACATCCGCGTCAATGCCGTCTGCCCCGGCCCCATCGACACGCCGATGCTGCGCGTCTTCGTCGCCCGTCCCGATCAGCAATCGACCATGGGAGCCGACAAGGAGGCATTGGTGCGCCAGCGCGGCGGGCAAAACCCGCTGGGGCGGCCGGGCAGGCCGGAGGAGGTGGCCAACGCCGCCTTGTTCTTGCTATCGGACGAGGCTTCGTTCGTAACCGGCGCAACTTTGGCCGTCGATGGTGGCGCCACGGCCTAACGCCTCGAGCGGGAGGAGGGCCCCGGTCGGAGCAACGCGCCCCCAGGTGGGGCTTGCGCCAACCTTGGGCCCCACCCCGCGTTCGGCCCAAAGGTGCGCCCTCAGGCCCGCCCGCGCGGTGCGTGCCAAGCGTTCTCCTGTGCGCCTTTAGGGGTCATCCCCGAGCGCTGGCGCAGTGAGCACCCGCACGTCCGGTGCGAAGGCGAGGGGGGCCCCCGTGCGCTTGGCCAACTCCGCCGGCGATAGGCCATCGAGGAGGTCGCGCACCATGAACCCCGCGGGCGTGACGTCCACCACCGCCAGATCGGTATAAACGCGTGACACGCAACGCGTGGCGGTGAGCGGCAGCGTGCAGGCCTCGACCAGCCGTGGGCCGCCCTTGCGCGTGGTGTGCTCCATGATGACCCACACCGAGCGCGCGCACGCTGCCAAATCCATGGCACCCCCGACCAGCGGACCCTTGTCGGGCACCTGCATGTCCCAGTTGGCAAGATCGCCATTG
>JAMXLN010000082.1 GCA_024281145.1 Hyphomicrobiaceae bacterium
CTTGGTGGTTTTTTACCTTGTCATCACGGCTGTTCTCCTCGGGTTGGCCAAGCGGCGAATCTGGCGCGAGGCGCATTGATGGGCCGTGCCTGGGGCTCGGCATCGCGAGCCCCGACAACGGCGTGCCCCATTTGACCGTCGTTGCCTGGGGCTCGGCATCGCGAGCCCCAACAACGGCGTGCCTCATTTGACCGTCGAGAACGATGTCGGCGTCAGCAGCATACTCTTGACGTTGGAGACGATGGGTCCGTCGCGCTCGCTCTCGGCGCGGGCCGAGATCCAGGCGGGGTCGGCCTGGAAGGCGGTCCACTTTCGCTCGCGCTCGGAGAGCGATTCCCAGGCGATGAGATAATGCAGGTCGTGGTTGCCGTCGCCAATTAGCACGGTCCAGAAGCCCGCGGGCTTGATGCCGTGCTTTTCCCAAATCTTGGTGGTATGGCCCTCGAAGCGCTTGAGGAGGGCGGGCAGGCGGCCTGGCAGGCAGGTGTATAGGCGATATTCATAGATCATGGCATCCTCCAAGTGTGAGCCCGTCGATCATGGGTTGCCCAGCTCCAAGGCACAAGGCGTGCGTGCCATCGTGGGGTGCTGAGCAGGCATTCGGGCCGGGAGCGCTCGATGCACTCGCCTTGCGATGTCCAACATCGTGCTTCGATCGAGGGCAGCACCCATGGGTGAACCTTCTCCCCAACGCCTGGAATTGGAGACCGAGCCAAAACCCGGGGATGTTCAACTCTTGGAGCAGCAGATCTATGAGTTCAATGTCCAAACAACCGGGATTGCCGACGGTAAGTTGCTCGCCTCGTTTCTGCGAGATGGCGAGAGAAGGGTGGTCGGGGGTGTGTTTGGCTGGACGTGGGGAGCCACCTGCTACGTGCGATATCTCTTCGTTCCCGCCGAGGCGCGCAACCGCGGACACGGAAGCCGCCTGATGGCAATCGTCGAGGCGGAAGCCTCGGCTCGCGGCTGCAAGCAGATCGTGCTCGAGACGCACGATTTTCAGGCTCCCCAGTTCTATTGCAAGCTGGGCTTCGAAATAACGGCCGGGGTTTGCGACTACCCGGTTGGGCACCAGTACCTGACCTTGGTAAAGCGATTGGGACTTGAGAGAGGCAAAGAAGCGGCGCAGGCAGCTTTCTTCCGCATTCGGCGGGCCTTGCCGGGCGAAGCAGCGTCGCTCAGCCGACTGTGCATGCGCTCCAAGGCCCACTGGCGCTATGACGCCCAGTTCCTCGAGCGCGCGTCTTCTTCGCTGCAGATCGATCCCGCGGCGATCGAGGCCGGTCGCGTGTTCGTTGCCACTGGAGAGAGCGGCGGTGTGCTGGGTGTAGCCGACTGTTGCGCGTTGCCGGAGCCCGGCGCATTCGACCTATTGCACCTATTCATCGAGCCAAGCTCGCTGCGACAGGGTGTCGGGCGGGCGCTCTTTGAGGCCGCTTGCGCCTGGTGCGTTGCCCAGGGTGGCCGTAGGCTTCTCATTCAATCCGATCCCAACGCTGCTCTCTTTTACCTGCGGCTGGGCGCGCGGCTAATCGGTGAGACACCATCGGACGCCGTGCCCGACCGTATGCTGCCGCTCCTCGAATATCGGCTCGCCCGCTAAGGCACCCGCGCGATCTACATGGGCTACGGCATGTAGATCAGAATTTTCATCTTCAGCAGTTGCGGGAAGAAGAGTTGCAGCGTCTGCCCGAACACCCACAGGATCGCCGTCAGCACGATCAAGGCGGGAATGGCGGCAAACACGCCGCGCATGAAGAACATTGCCAATTTGGCGAACGGCATGTCGATGTCGACGACAGTCGCCGCCGGGGCCGGCGCCTCGAGGGCTGGGGCGACGTCCCGATCGAGTGTGGGCGCAGCTGCCGCTTGCCTCTCACGCGCCTGTCGCTCGCGGGCCTCGCGCTCCCGCCGGATGGTGCGCGGCAGATCATCGTCGGCAGTCATCGAAAACGTTGGTTCCGGCATGGCCGAGCCACTCCTAGAAGCGTGCAACCTCCCGGCACGATTGAAGCTCACAAAGGGGCGCTGTTCGCCCTCGCTTGGGCGTTGCCCACGCCGGTACACCTTGTGCTGAGCCGCAAAATGGGGGAGCAATTTGGCGGTTTCGGGATCGCTGCGCTATCCCTGCCATCGAGGTTACCGGGGCATGAATGGAGGCAACGTGTCGGTGATCCCGCCGGTCCGCCCACGTACGCCGGCCCGCTTTGGCGATGCCGCTCGTGCGCGGGATGCCGCGCGTGCCTTCGATCTGCGGCGGCTGCCGGCTGAATATTACGTCAATCCCTACCCTACCTATCATGCGCTGCGCGAGTATTCGCCCGTACATCGCATGCCTGAGGGAGGCTATTTTGTCTCTCGCTATGCCGATTGCGTGGCCCTCTACAAGGACACCTCTGCATTCTCCTCCGACAAAAAGCGCGAGTTTGCGCCCAAATATGGCGAGAGCCTGCTCTATGAGCACCACACGACGAGCCTTGTCTTCAACGATCCACCCCTGCACACCCGCGTGCGCCGGATCATCGCCGGGGCCTTCTCACCGCGCGCCATCGCTGACATGGAGGCTCCGGTCACCCGCCTCGTTGATGGCCTCATCGAAGCGATGGCTGCCAAGGGCAGCGCCGACCTGATCGCCGACTTCGCCGCGGCGGTGCCGGTGGAGGTGATCGGCAACTTGTTGGGCGTGCCGCGGGACGAACGCGGCCCCTTGCGCGCGTGGTCGCTTGCCATCCTGGGCGCGCTCGAGCCGGTGCTCAGCGACGCCCAGCGCGAGCGCGGCGAGGAGGCCGTCGCAGGCTTCCTGAACTACCTCGTCAGGCTCGTTGCCGAGCGACGCGCGCACCCGGGGGATCCCGCCCGCGATGTGCTGACCCGGCTGATCGCGGGCGAAAGCGATGGGGATCGTCTTTCCGAGCCGGAGCTGCTGCACAACGTCATCTTCATCCTCAACGCTGGCCACGAAACCACGACCAACCTGATCGGCAACGGCTTGTTCGCGCTGCTCGAGTGGCCCGAAGAAAAAGCGCGCCTGTTGGCGCAGCCCAATCTCATCCGTCCCGGGGTGGAGGAGCTGCTGCGCTTTGAGAGCTCCAACCAGCTCGGCAACCGCGTGACCACGCGCCCGGTGGAGCTCGGCGGCGTAGCCTTGCCCGCAAACACGTTCGTGACGATCGGCATCGGCGCGGCCAATCGCGACCCCGCCGAGTTCCCCGATCCTGATCGACTGGATATTGCCCGTGCGCCCAATCGGCATCTGGCCTTCGGCTCGGGCGCCCATGTCTGCGCCGGCCTCAACGTTGCACGTCTCGAAGGCCGCATTGCCATCGGCCGGTTTTTGGCGCGCTTTCCGGCCTACCAGCTCAGTGGCGAGCCCGTGCGCGGAGGCCGCGCGCGCTTCCGCGGTTTTCTTTCGGTACCTGTCACCCTGGCGTGATGGTTGAGCCGATCACACCCGCACCCAGCCGTTGCCCGTGAGCTGTTCCTGCGGCTGGAAGCGCTTCTTGTAGCTCATCTTGGGCGAGCCCTGGATCCAGTAGCCGAGGTAGAGATAGGGCACCCCGAGGCGGCGCGCGTAGGCAATGTGCTCCAGGATCATATAGGTGCCGAGCCCACGTCGAGCGGCTTCCGGCTCGTAGAAGCTGTAGACCATCGAGATGCCGTCGGAGAGGCGGTCGCACAGGGCGACGGCCAGCAACCGCTGCTGCTTGTCGCCATGGGATGGCGTCAATGGATTGGGCCTTGGACGATACTCCGTCACAAAAGTGTCGATGATGCTGTCTTCCACCATCATGGCGTAGTCGAGCACGGTCATGTCGGCCATGCCGCCATCGGCGTGCCGCGCGTCGATATAGGCACGAAACAGCGAGTACTGTTCTGATGTGGGCGTCGCCTGCAGCCGGCGGGCGACGAGATCGGCGTTGCTCTCGAGCGTGCGGCGCAGCGATCGCGTGGGCTCGAACTCGGAAACGACCACGCGCACCGAGACGCACGCCTGGCAACCCTCGCAATAGGGCATGTAGGCGATGTTCTGGCTGCGGCGGAAGCCGCCCTTCAGGAGATTGTCGATGAGGGCTGGCGGCTTGTCGTGCGTGAGATGCGTGAAGAGCTTGCGCTCCAGGCGACCTGCCAAGTAGGGGCAGGGCTGGGGCGCCGTGACATAGAACTCCGGAAAATGCTTCTGTTGCTCGGTCATTCGGCCTCGCACCCGCACGGTGGGCCAATGATAGGTGAGGCTGCGCTGGCCAAGCAAGAGGGACGGAGGGGCGCAGGGCTTTGGCGCATGCAACTCGGGGGGTGGATGGGATGGCGGCCCGGAGCTTGACCGCACGAGGGCACCCATCGCCGCGCCAACCAGGAGGGGCGTGCGCCAGGCCACGCTCGCCATCGCCGCGCCAGGGCGTTATCCTTCGCGGCCGATCGGCAGTTGCCGCGCACGGGCTAACAAGCCTTTCTGGGGGAGCTCAGCGTCCATGGCGGTCAAGCGCATCAATCGCGCGATCGAACTCCTGGATCAGGACCAGGCGGTCTACTACACGGGGGCGCACACGGGCCATGTGCTGACCCACGCGCAGGGCAAGGAGGATGCGCTGACCTGGGCCGATTACATCAATGTCGGCATGGAGCATGGCGCATTCGACATGGCGGGACTTGCCGAGTACATGCGCGGGCTTGTCGATGGCGGGCCGACGCGCTCCGGCCACCGCACACCCACCGTGATCGTCGAGCTGCCGGTGCGCGGCACCGACGCTGCGGCTGTTGCGGCCAACAGCTGGCAAGTGCGGCAGATCTTGGCGCGCGGGGTGCACGGGCTCCTCCTGTGTCAAGCCGAATCGCCCGCTGCGGTGCGCGCCTTCGTGGAGGCCGCCCGTTATCCCCAGCACACGAGGGGTGTCGATCCGGCTCTGCCCTCTCCGCTCGAGCGCCTGCGGGGCGCAACGGCGGCTTCGCCGGGCGGCAGCAGTGGCACCCTCGGCGTCGGCACGCGCGGTCTGGGCTCGGAGGCAACGGCCGCCGCCGTGTGGGGCCTCTCGCGCGAGGCGTACATGGAGCGCAGCGATCCCTGGCCGCTCAACCCGCTGGGTGAACTGCTGCTCGGCCTCAAGATCGAAAGCCCCGAGGGCGTGGCGAGGTGTGAGGAGTGCCTCGCAGTGCCAGGCATCGGCTTCGCGGAGATGGGCCCCGGCGATCTTGGACTGTCGCTCGGCTATCTCAGCGTGCCACGCCACCCCTATCCGCCGGAGATGAAGGCGGCGCGAGACCGCGTCTTTGCGGCCTGCCGCAGCAATCGCATCGCATTTCTGGAGGTGTGCACGCCTGCTGACATCAGGGACCGGCTCGACCAGGGCGTGCGCGTAATCGCCGGGCACAGGCCGGAGACGGCGGCGATCGGTCGCGCGCACCAGAAGCGAGCCATGCCGGTGTAGGCGTGTTCGCGGAGCCTTGGCAAGGCTCGGGTCCAACCTTGCTCAGCCTGCCGAACTTGACTAGCCCCGACTTGACCAGACCCGACTTTGTTCGAGGCAGGCCGCTTTTCATCACCCCCGCGGCTGGGGGTTGGCGGCAAGACCTTTGGGCCTGCCGACGACGGTGACGATGAGATCCCGGCCCTCGAACAAGCGCTTGGCCGCGCGCTTGGCGTCGGTCAGGGTCACCGCCTCGATCTCAGCGTTGCGCCGGTCGACGTAGCCGGGATCGAGGCCCTCCTGCCAAAACCACAGCAGCTGATTGGCAATCTTGGCGTTGCTGTCGAAGCGCAGCGCGAAGGAGCCCGTAAGGTAGTCTTTGGCATCGCGCAGTTCCTTCTCGGTCGGCCCTTCCGCAGCGATGCGCTTGATCTCGGCACGGATCAGGTCCAGCGAGTTGGCGATCTCCTCGTTCTTGGTGGCGACGCCCCCGGAGAACACGCAGGTCTGATCGTAGGGTTGGATGTTGGTGTGAACCGAGTAGGCAAGCCCGCGCTTTTCGCGCACCTCCTCCCAGAGCCGTGAGGACATGACGCCGCCGCCGAGGACGGTGTTGACCACGAAGGCGGGGATGAAGTCCTTGTCCGAGCGCGGGAACGCCGGAAGGCCGAAGCGGGCGACCGACTGCGGGACCGCCATCTCGATCACTTTGAACTTCTCGGCGGCTGCCGGCTGGACGGGCACGACGGGCGTCAGCTGGGCCTTGGCCGGCAATTGGCCGAACAAGGTATCGAGCACACCGCTCAGTGCTGCCGCATCGATATCGCCCACCACCACGACGCGCAGGTTATCTTTGGCAAAGGTGCGCGCCCAATATTCGCGCAGGTCCTCGCGCGTCATCTTCTGGATCGTGGCCTGCGTTCCCTGGGTGGGACGCCCATAAGGATGGCCACTGAATGCCAGTGCGTTCCACTGATCGGTGGCGACGCGATCGGGATCGCGCGCGGCGTAAGCAAGTCCTGCCAACAGCTGGCCGCGCACGCGTTCGACGGCATCGGCGTCGAAGCGCGGTTTGCTGAGCGCCAGCGCCAACAGGGCAACCGCCGCATCCCGGTTCTCCGACAGCGTTTCCAGGCTGCCGTAAAAGGCGTCGCGTGCGTCATCGAAGCTCATGCGCATGGCGATCTCTTCCATGCGCTCCTGGAAAGTCTTGCCGTCGAGATCGCCCGCGCCTTCGTCGAGCATTCCCGCCAGAAAATGGGCCACGCCGTCTTTGCCCGCGGGGTCCTGGGCGCTGCCGCCCTCGAAGGCGAAGCGCATGCCGATCAGCGGCACGGAATGCTCCTCGACGAGCCAGGCCGTAATGCCGCCGGGGCTTTTCACCACCTGGATGTTCATGGCCTCAGCCCTGCTTGCTGGAAGGAGGAACGCGGTGAAAACGAGAAGGCTCGCAAAGAGCGCCGCCTTGCCGCAGGCGCCGGCGCGCCGCACGTGCCTCATGGCATTCTCCTTCACAGCTTGCCAGCCTCTGGCTTGAGTGCGGCTTCCCTCTCGGGCTCCGAGGGTACCGGGATCAGCGTTCCCGTCACCGAATTGCGGATATCGAGATGTTTGGCGGCGACGCGTGCGATGTCTGCAACCGTGACCCTGGCGATGGCCGCGGGAAAGTCGTTGACTTGTTCGATGGTCTGGCCGAGCAGAGCCCCTTCGGCGTATCGCCTGGCGAGCGCGCTCTGACTGTCAGACTCATAAACAAACTCGGCGATAAACGCCTTCTTAGCGCGATCGAGCTCGCCTTCTGTTACCCCCTTCTCGCGCAGCTCGTGGAGCACGCCGTCCATGGCAGCCTCGAGCTTGCCGAGGTCTACGCCCTCGGCGGCCACGGCGTAGATGCCAATGCTGCCGCTGTCGAGCCCCGACCCCGAATACCAGCCGCCGGCACTCGAGGCGATCTTCTCCTCCGAGACCAGCTTCTGATAGAGCCGGCTCGTGCTGCCGTTGGCGGCGATCTTCATCATGAGATAGAGCGCCTCGGCCTCGCCCGGCGCAGCCGTGGAGATGCTGGGGGTCAGATAGTAACGGCGCACTGAGGCGTTGCCTGCGCGCGGGTCCTTGAGCTCTACCCGCCGCGGCGCACGGTGTGGCGGCTCCTGCGGACGCACGCGCTCTTTGATGTCGGGATTGGGCTTAAGGGAGCCATAGGCAGCCTGGGCCAGGTTCCTCACCTCATCCACGGAGACGTCGCCGGCGACAACGACGATGGCGTTGTTGGGCGCGTAGAAGCGCTTGTAAAAGCTCATCGCATCCTCGCGCGAGAGCTTGGCCATCTCGTGCATCCAGCCGATGATGGGGATGCGATAAGGATGGTTTTGATAGAGCGCGGCCGACATCTGCTCGGAGAGAATGGCAGAGGGATTGTTCTCGGTGCGCGAGCGGCGCTCCTCGAGGATCACTTCGCGCTCGGTCGCCACCTCGCGCTCGGTCAGTCGCAGGTTGACCATCCGGTCCGCTTCCATCTCCATGACCGTCTTGAGGCGGTCCTTGGCGATGCGCTGGTAGTAGCCGGTCACGTCATAATTCGTGAAGGCGTTATCCTGGCCACCGAGCTTGGCGATGATCTTGGAAAACGCACCGGAGGCAATCTTGTCCGTCGACTTGAACATCAGGTGTTCAAGAAAGTGCGCGACACCTGAGACACCGGCGGTTTCGTCGGCGGAGCCCACGCGATACCACACGTAGTGGGTGACAACGGGGGCGCGATGATCCGGCACGACGATGACTTGCAACCCGTTGTCGAGCTTGAACTCGGTGACGCTGCTGACGGCGGGACTGGCTTTCAGCGTGTCGATGGTAGCTGTGAACATTGCCAGGACGAAGGTGAGGGTGAAGAGCAGGGTGGAACGGCAAAGGCCTGACTGCAGCATGGCTAGGTTTCCTGATCACGGAGGCTCGAGGCTCCCGCCCAGCCTTGAGGATCCCCGTACGCATTGGGAGGCGCTTGAGCAGGCCGACCGAACTTTTTGGTCGTCCAGCCAGGGAAGTCAAATGACAACAGATTAATGTCGTTTAGACGCGCCGCGCAGCCGGCCTCGAAAGGCCGCATGGGGGTTCGTTCGCGCGCCTGTCGATGGCATGGGAATCGCTTGCCTGGGGAGCGCTTGCCCGGGGATCGCTTGCCCGGGGATCGCCATCGATCGCGCGGACGCTCTTCGGCGCAGCTCTTCGGCACCCGCAAATGCCCACCTATTCTTTCTCTTTGTTGATTTCGGCGCCGCTGAATAGCGTGGGACACGGGCCATAGGGGCTGCGGGGCGCGCCGACTTCTTCCCTGTTGAGCGCCTTTTCCTTCCATTGGAGCTCGCCGCGGCAGTAGGCCAGATGCAATCGCTCCCGCTCCTTGGCCTCGCGCACCTTGCGCTGGTCGGGATCATCGGGCCAAGCCAACTGTGGGGAGGGGGCCTGCCCAGAGCCCGGCAGGGGAAGGGCCTTGGAATCTGGTGGCATGACGAGCGGAGCTCGTTCGGCCACCTGAGGCTCGTACCGACGCGCCTCCTGCGCCGCTGGACTGATGCCCAGGTAGTCGAAGACCTTGCCGTTCAAATCGAGGCCGGCATCGGCGCAGCCCGCCAACAAGAGGGCGGATCCCACTGCGGCTGCGACCGCGCCTGGGCACCGCCGCTGCGCCAGAGACTGCAGAAGAGACTGCAGCAGAGATTGGGCCAGGCTCTTGGGCTGCTGCACCATCGATTGCCCCGTGCGCCGGCGCGCTCCCTGCCTCGCTCCCGGCGAAATGACATTCCCACCAGATCGTTAGACGCCGTTTGAGGCATCTTTGCGACTCGCCCCAAGCGAATCATAGATGAGGCCAATGACCCCGGCAACAATCGCGACATCGGCGATATTGAACACGTACCAGTGAAAGCCGAACGCATGCAGCGCGAAGAAATCGGCCACACCGCCGAGGGAGAGGCGGTCAATGGCGTTGCTGGCCGCACCACCCATGATCAATCCAAGGCTCACCGCCACCAAGCGGGTGGTGACGCCGCGGGCAAGCCAGAGCGCCATGGCGCAGACCGCCAGCACCGCAAAGGCCACCAAAATCCACTGCCCGCCGCGCGACTCCTGCAAGAAAAGCCCGTAGCTAACGCCGGTGTTTTTGACGTATTCCAGGTCCAAGAACGGGGTCACGGTCACGCGGCCCTTGCCCTGGATGTCAAAGGCGTTGAGCATCCACCACTTGTGCGCCTGGTCGACGATCATCGTGGTGCCGGCAACGCCGACCCCCAAATACGAGAGCGGGCCCCACAGCCAGGGTTTGCCTCGATGCATGACTACCATTGCTCAGCGACTCTTATTGGGCGCAGGTGCGCGGTGGCTCGCGGCATTGGCGCGGCGTTTACCTTAATACCGGTCATATCCGGAACGGGGCGTTGCGTCCAATGCATCGCCTAACGAAATTGCCGCGGTAAATCCGGAGGCCGCTGCGCTCGGCGCGGTGCCCCGCCTCGCAAATGCCGCCCGGACACATCAGGGAAGGCGTCTTTTGCAGATCCGAGACCTCCCCGCCCATGGGGCTGCGGCCGCGGCGCGGGTCTTTCGTTGGAGATGGAAAATGGTGATGGGGTGGTCAAGAGTGAGGTGATCCTGAGTGGGAAGTTGGTGATGGGTCTCGTCGGGTCGCTCCAGGGGTCGAACATTGGGCGGTCTAGCCTTTGGGTTCGGGCCCCAGGGTTTGGGGCCCAGGGCTCGGACCCCAGGGTTCTGGTGGGTTCGGGCCCCAGGGTTCGGGCCCTAGGGTGCGGGCCTGGGCTCTTGGGTTGTCGCCCTACCCTCGATCAGCCCTAATCGCCAGCCCGCGCGTCGAATTCGCGCACCGCGGCGGCGTCACGGGCGGAGAGATCGGGGAAGGCCGGATCGGTACCGACGTCCTTGCTGATCCGCCACGAGCGGGCGCACTTGGTGCCCTGGGCGTTCTTTGGCACGACGCCGACACCCGCCACCTCCTCGAGGGTGAAGGCCCCCTGCGGAGGCTCGCCAGCAATCAACTCAATGCCCGAGGTGATACAGACCTCCGCGAGGTCAACGCCAACGAGCGCCTCCTGGAGGGCGGGATCGGCGATGAACACCTGCGGCGCGGCCTCGAGCGAAGAGCCGATCCGCTTGGCCGCCCGCTCGAGTTCCAACGCGCCGGTGACCACGCGGCGGACCCGTTTGATCCTCTCCCATTTCTCAGCCAATGCAGCGTTGCGCCAGGTCTGGGGGACTTCCGGGAAGAGCTCAACATGCACTGAGCCCTGTTCGGAGGGATAACGCGCAAGCCAGGCCTCCTCGGCGGTAAAGCAAAGGAGCGGCGCCAGCCAGAGCGTGGTGCAGCGGAAGATCTGCTCGATGGCTTCCAGCGCGGCCCGGCGCTTGAGGCTCGAGTAGGCCTCGCAGTAGAGGGCATCTTTGCGGATGTCGACATAAAATGCAGAGAGGTCCGTGTTCATGAAGTGCGCGAGCGCGGCCACCACGCGCTTGTAGTCGTAAGCCGCATAGGCCTCGCGATTGATGGCATCGAGCTCGGCGAGCCGGTGCAACATCAGTCGCTCCAGCTCGGCCATGTCGCCATGCGCGACGGTGTCATGCGGATCGTAGTGGGCGAGCATGCCGAGCATCCAGCGCAGCGTGTTGCGGAGCTTGCGGTAGGATTCGGCCGTGCCTTGTAAAATGGCGGGTCCAAAGCGGATGTCGCTCGCATAGTCGGAGGAGGCCACCCACAGGCGCAGGATGTCTGCGCCCGTGGTCTTCATGAGATCCTGCGGCGAGAGCACATTGCCTTTTGATTTCGACATCTTCTCCTCGCCCTTCTCATCGAGGAGGAAGCCGTGGGTGAGAACAATGTCGAATGGAGCCCGCCCGCGCGTGCCGCACGACTCAAGGAGTGAGGATTGGAACCAGCCCCGGTGCTGGTCGGAGCCTTCCAGGTACATGACCCGATCCTGCCCCCCGTCGCGTTGGCGCTTGATGCCAGCAAGCTGGGGGAAGGCTTTTGGACCCTCCAACTTGAAACTGTGGGTGGAGCCGGAGTCGAACCACACATCGAGAATGTCGCTCACTTGCTCCCACTCCGCGGGGTTGGCAACGAGGCCCGCAAGCAGTCGCTCCCTGGAGCCTGCCTCGAACCAAGCATCGGCGCCGTTTTGCGTCATGGCGGCGCGGATGCGCGCCATCAGCTCTTCGGATTTGGCAAAGCTCGGACCGGGAATGACCTCACCCGTGATTTGATGCTGGAACACGGTGATGGGCACGCCCCAGGCGCGCTGGCGCGAGATCACCCAGTCAGGCCTGGCTTCAATCATGCCGCGCAATCGGTTCTGTCCTGAGGCTGGCACGAACTCGGTTTCTGTGATGGCCTGCAGCGCCAACTCGCGGAGGGTGCGATTGCCCTTGACGTCGGGCGGAGGCGGCACGCCCTCCCTGCCCGCGCCGAGGTGGGATGCGGGCATCGGGTGATCTGGCCCCTCCTGACGGGTTCCGGCAGCAGGAGGGCGCGACCCTGCCCTCAGCGGCTTATCCATGGCGATGAACCACTGCGGCGTATTGCGAAAGATCACCGGCTTCTTGGAACGCCAGGAGTGGGGGTATTGGTGCTTCAACCGACCGCGCGCGATCAGCATGCCCGCTTGGCCGAGCGCCTTGATGACGGCGTCGTTCGCGTCGCCCTTGTTGCCCTTCTCGTCGATTACACGCCTGCCCTCGAAGCCCGGTGCCTCGTTGGTAAAGCGCCCGTCGGCGTCGACGGTGAAGGGGATGGCGGTATCGATGCCCTGCCGTTGTAGCTTGGGTGCCTCCTCCATCCAGATGTCAAAGTCCTCGCGCCCGTGGCCCGGCGCCGTGTGGACGAAGCCCGTTCCATCTTCATCGGTGACGTGATCGCCCGCGAGCAATGGGACATCGAAGCTGTATCCCAGTTCTCGAAGCGGGTGGGCGCAGACGAGCTGAGCGAGATCGTCTGGCGATACGTCGTGCAATCTCCTGTAGTTGTCCGCGACGAGGCGGGCAGCTTTGAAGACATCGGCAGCACGTTTATCGGCAAGGATCAACGCTTGCCCGCTGTTGAGCCAGTTGTCGGGCGGTGAACTTGTGACCTCGTAGAGACCATAGGCGATCTTCGGCGAGTAGGAGATCGCGCGGTTCCCCGGGATGGTCCAAGGTGTCGTCGTCCAAATGGCAACGCTCACATTCGCTGTCGGCTCTGCGTCGGGCCGTCGGCCCATTGCCAGTCCGCCTTGGCGGTGCCTTAGTACGGGGAACTTCACCCACACCGTATCGCTCGTGTAGTCCTGATATTCGACCTCGGCTTCGGCGAGCGCGGTCTTCTCCACCACGGACCACATCACGGGCTTGGAACCGCGGAACAGGGCGCCGTTCATGGCGAATTTCATGAGCTCCGAGGCAATGATCGCTTCGGCCGTGTAGGCCATGGTCGAATAGTAGTGCTCCCAGTCGCCCTCAACGCCCAGGCGCTTGAACTCCTCGCGCTGTACACCGATCCAGTGCTCAGCAAAGGCGCGGCACTGTCGGCGGAACTCGTTGACGGGTACGCTATCCTTGTCCTGGCCTTTGGCCCGGTATTGCTCCTCGATCTTCCACTCGATGGGAAGGCCGTGGCAGTCCCAACCCGGCACGTAGTTGGAATCGAAGCCCAACATCTGTTGAGAGCGCGTTACGATGTCCTTCAGGATCTTGTTGAGCGCAGTTCCCAAGTGAATGTTGGCATTGGCGTAGGGCGGGCCGTCGTGCAGGATGAACTTGGGTCGGCCGTGCGCTGCCGCGCGCAGGCGATGGTAGAGCCCGAGCTTGGCCCAGCGTGCGAGCAGCTTTGGTTCGAGCTGGGGCAGTCCGGCCTTCATGGGGAACTGGGTCTTGGGCAGGAACAGCGTCGCGCTCCAGTCGCGCGCGGGCGTCTTGGTGGTGGTCATTGGGGGATGCCGTCTTGGATCAGCTGATACGACCGTTCGCACAAAGCGCACAGGTTGCCCCGGACGCCCTCAGGCGACCGGGCCCATAATCCGCGCAACGATCAGCTTCGACAGGGATCGACACATGGCGCGGCACAATAGCTGTGCCGTCGAAGCGGGGCAACCACCACCATGACCCCCGCTTCCGGGGTGGGATGCCTTGGACCCGAGCGATCAACCGATGGCCTCGCCGACCCTTGCGCCAATTCCTGGTCTCTTTTTCTTTCTTTGGGCTTCGTCTCAGGGCTTCTATTCTGTTGGCCTCTCCAACCCGTGCGGACGACCCGTGGCAGCTGGCCGCGCGCCTTTTCCGCTGGTCCACGCCCGCGGTCGGCACCTCCTCAACGGTCTCTTTGCGCTCACGACTTTGGTGTCGCCGGTTCGCTATGTGCGTCGGCGCCGACTGCCACTGATGCGATCTTGTAGCGACATCCAGGCATAGACGGCGGGCAGAAACCAGGGCGTGCCGTTGAACAGGGGAACGAGCGCCGGCGGACGAAAATCGAGGGCCGAGGCGCCGCGCGCGTCGCCCAGGATTTGCCAGGCCGCCTTCTGCCCCGCCCAGCGCGCCCACACCACGCCCGAGCCGCAGTAGCCGGCGGCATAACGCGTTCCGTGGCGCGAAAAGATGCGTGGGATCATATCGCGATTCATCGCAACATTACCGTACCAACTGTGCGTGATGTCGACGCCGTCGAGCACCGGGAAAATGTCGGCAAGCGCCCGGCGCAGGCTATCGGTCGGCCAGGATGGGTCGCCGGCAATGGTACCGTCCCGACCGCCAAACAGGACGCGCGTGCCGTCCGGGGAAGGGCGATAGTAGTAGTGCAGCTTGCGGGTCTCAGAGCACATGACGCCTTTGGGCATCAGCTCGGCCATCAGGTTGTTGGAAAGCGGTGCGGTGGCGATGATGCGGCTGCGCACGGGTACCAATCGCCGGCGCAGCCAGGGGTCGGCTTGATCCGTGTAGCCGTTCGTGCCGAGGAGGACGTAGTCGGCCTCGACCGGTCCACGTGCGGTCTCGACTACGAAGCCGGCGCGGCGCGGAGCAAAACCATAGACAGCTGTCTCGCCGTGCACGCTGGCGCCCGCGTTTTGGACTGCCGCGAGCATGCCGCGATGGAGCTTGGCCGGATGCAGACCGCCGATGTCGTTGCGCACCATTCCGCCTTGGTAGAAATCCGTCCCGAGCACGCTCTTCTGCTCGGCGCGCGGAACGGCGTAGGCATCGATCTTAAGGGTCTTGCGCAGGGCGTCGGCCTCGCGAGCCAGCGTTTCGTATTCGGCGAGATTGGCCGCACCGGTGAAGCGCCCGGTGAGGCGGTACTCGCAGTCGATAGCCTCGCGCTCGATGAATTGGGCGAGGTCCTCGCGCGCGGCCTTGGCCTCCGCCTGAATGGCGGCGGCGCGCGCTGCGCCGAAGCGGCGCACCATCTGGCGATAGTTGGGGCGCAAGTTGCCGCTGGCAATGCCCCCGTTGCGCGTTGAGGCGCCCTCCCCCGGGCGTTGGCGGTCGAAGACCTGTACCTGCCGACCGGCGCGGGCGAGCATGAGGGCGGCGCTGAGGCCCGTGTACCCGGCGCCGACGATTACCACGTCGCACTTGGTCGCTACGGCGGCGGTGGGAAGCGAGGTCGGCGGCGCCTCCTGCCACCAATAGGGCGTGGATGACATGATGGCCATTGCGCGCACTCTTCCTGCTCGGGCTTCGGAGCAGGATAGGCTGGTCCCGTAAGGCGCGCCAGGAGCCGGGCCCTGGATGGGGCAGACCTTGCTCGGCGCCGGACGCGAGCGGCCATCGTCAGGCGCAACGTGGCAAGCTTGCGGGCAATGTGGCGCAAGACACTTGCAGCACCACCTCGGTGCTGGTCTTGGGTTGGCTGGCTGCCGGGTCGGATCGTTGAGGACCGCGGTTTTCTGAATGTCTGAGGGTGGAAGAAACCTTGACGGTCAGGGCGCCGCGCCGGCGGTTGACCGCTTGCGTGAACGGCGCCAGGGCACGCGCACGGGTCGTGGGCTCTGGTCCTGACAATGTCGGTCAGTCTCGCTACGCGATTTGGGTCTTGCAAATGCGCGATAATCCCCGTGAGTTCCAATTGTAAAAGAATTATGCGCGCGAAGCCTCTTTTTGGTTCTGGTTGATATTGGATTTCGATCGCAACGCCGTCAATGCGGATGGCGGCGATTTACGCCACGATGGCGCGGCCACGGCCTCCAGGCCACCTTCGGACCTTCCCAGGTCTCGCAATTTTCACCGCCCGTGTTAAGGCTCGCCTAAGCAACGGCGTTAGCGAAGCGTGGATTTCATTGCGGCATTTGGCGGCGTTGCCACGCTGGTGCGGCTGGCCGGCCAACGGTCGACACCGCCGCGTGCGGCATGGTGAATGGGATAGCCATTCCGTCGACTAACTCCGTTAGCTGAATGTTGGGCATGTTCGCAGTCTACACAAAGGGGTGATCGACATTAACCCTCGCCTAATCCAGCAAACGTAGGGTGCCGCGAGTTCAGCCGCGCGGGGTTGCTGCCCTAAGGGTGAACTGCTGCGCTAACTTCGTGTAACGAGTGAGTTGGGAGAGTTGTCATGCAGAACCATATCGAGCGCTTTGTGAGGGACGAGTCGGGCGCGACGGCCATTGAGTACGGCCTGATCGTCGCTCTGATCGCCGTGGGTATCATCGCCGCTGCCCGTGGCCTTAGCTCGCAGATCGGCGCCACCATCAATCCCCTCGCCGCGCGATGAAGGTCGTGTAAGCGACTGCCGTCGTCGTGGAGGCCGCCCGAGCACGCGCTCGTGCGGCCTTACTTTTTGCACGTGCCGAGCGTCATGCGGGTAATCCACCGCGATCCATTACGCCGACCAGTTCATGCAACACCTGATGGCCAGCACCTTGGGTGCGCTCACTGAGGCGAGCCAGCTATCGTCGGCGCGGCGCCCCTAGCTCAGCTGACGCAGATGCGCTAGGGTCTTGAGCACCGGGGGGTGGCGCATGTCGCCGGGGGCTCAGGGCTCTTCCCAATTCATTGCCGGGTGCAGCCGACGGGGCGGGCGGGCGGGCGCGTGAGCGGCGGGCAAGGACCCCCTTGCGGGCGGAAGAGGGAAGCAGCCGAAGCGAGGGAGCAGCCGAGATGAGAACGACGATCGTAGTGTCGGTCGCGGTGGCCGCCGTTGTAGGCCTCACGCTCTTTGATGCGGCGCCGGCGGCTGCCGCCAGGGGCGGGCGGTTCGTTGCGAGCAAGGTTCCCTCCCGCTCGGTGCAGCCCCGCATGCACAAGCCCATGATCAGGAACACCACGCGGTCCACGTTCGTGAAAAAGGGCACGGTTCGCAATTTCAAGAAGGGCACCACAACTTCGTTCGTAAAGAAGACCACGATCGGATCAGGCAAGCTGAACCTGCGCGGTTTGCCCCGACATAAAGCAGCCGCCAGCAGCGCGCTCTTGAAGGGCAGATTGGCGGTGCCGCAGAACGTGAAGCCCAAACTGACGCTCACGAAGGGGCCGAGCTTCAAGTTTCGTCCGCGGTTTGCGCCGTTCGTGCAGCGGCACTGGAAGGGAGCGTTTTTCTGGATCGCCGTCGCCGGCATCGGTTATCTGACGATCCCGGAGCTCTATTACGACCGCTTCTATACCTGCATGGCCGTCGATGACCCCATCTACGACGATTGTGCATACATTCTGTCGTACGCCGCGCTCGAGGAGGAGGAGGTTTTCCGCGTCAGCATGCCACCCGCTGCGAGCTATCGCTACCAAGCCAAGGCACCGATAGCCCCCGCGGACTGCCCGTCCTGCCAGTGGGACCGGTTCGTCGAGCGCAAGTGGAACCAGAGCTACGCCTGGGTAAAGCTGCCCGACGTTGGCAACATCACCGTACCCGACGCCTATTTTGAGCGCTTTTATACCTTTGCCGCCGCTACACCGCCCAACTATCCGCAGGCCTGCCGGGTGCTGGAGGAGGCGGCGGCGGCCGGCGAGGAGCGCGAGAGCGCACGCGTTACAATGCCGGGGGACGCCGAGTACCGTTACGAGGCGAATTCGGCACCGACGCAGGAGTGCAAATCCTGCACCCTGCAGCCCTTCGTGGAGCGCAAGTGGAACCGCGAATTCGTTTGGGTGCAGATCCCGCAGACCGGGAATGTCACCGTTCCCGAGGATTATTATGAGCGCTTCTACGGCTATGCCAGTGCGGATCCGCCCAACTATGCGGCGGCCTGCAAGGTGCTGGTGGAAGCGGCGGCCGCTGACACCGTCATGACCACGGGCCTCGACACGAGCACCGACGACCAGTAGCAGCCGCTGACCGGCGTGTGGTCTCACCGCACGCGAAGCAATTCGCATATGGCGCCAGGCGATGTCATCCCAGTCGGGCTGGGGTGCGGCCGGCGCCATGCTCAGATGTAGCACCACGCATTTGGCAGTGCGTGGGGACTTGGCGGGTGCGAACGAATCATGATCAGGACAGGTCACGCTCCATCCTTGGTCCGGCCCCCATGTCGGTCGCATGCTATCTCGACGGCCTCAATGCAGAGCAACGCTTGGCCGTCGAGCACGGCGTGGCGGGCGCGGGCCCCAACATTGCGGGTCCGCTCTTGGTCATTGCTGGCGCGGGCTCCGGCAAGACCAACACGCTCGCCCACCGGGTGGCGCATCTCATGGTGCACGGCACCGACCCCTGCCGCATCCTGCTGCTGACCTTCTCGCGCCGCGCGGCGAGCGAGATGCAGAGGAGGGTGGATCGCATCGTCGCCTCGGCTCTGGGGCCAGGCGCCGGTGGCCGACGCAGCTCGATGCCGTGGTCTGGCACCTTTCATGCCGTCGGCGCCCGACTGCTGCGCACGTACGCCCATTCGATTGGGCTCGATCCCGCCTTTACGATCCACGACCGGGAGGATTCCGCCGACCTCATGAACCTCATCCGTCATGAGCTCGGCCTGTCCGACAAGGCGCAACGCTTTCCGCTCAAGGCAACGTGCCTTGCGATCTATTCGCGCGCCATCAACGCTTCCCAGCCGCTCGATCGCGTGCTGGCAAAGCAGTTTCCCTGGTGCGCCGAGTGGAAAGACGACCTGCAGCGCCTGTTTGGCGCCTACGTCGAGGCCAAGCAGAGGCAGGGCGTGCTCGATTACGATGACCTGCTGCTTTACTGGGGCGAGCTGATGGGTGTGCCGGAGCTTGCTTTGGATGTCGGGGGGCAATTCGACCACGTGCTGGTCGACGAATACCAAGACACCAACGCCTTGCAGGCCAAGATTCTCTTGCGCCTGAAACCCGCCGGTACCGGACTGACGGTGGTGGGCGATGATGCCCAGGCAATTTACGGTTTCCGCGCTGCTAGCGTGCGCAACATCCTGGACTTTCCGGCTCACTTTGCACCGCCTGCGCGGGTCGTCACGCTGGAGCAGAACTATCGCTCGAGTGAGCCCATTCTGACCGCCTCAAATGCCGTCATTAGCCTGGCTCGTGAGCGCTTCACGAAAAACTTGCGCTCGCAGAGAGGCTCGGGCGCTAAGCCCGCTCTCATCACGGTGTCGGACGATGCGGCCCAAGTGGATTGCGTGGTGAGCGCGATCCTTGAGAACCGCGAGGCCGGCACGCCCCTCAAGGAGCAGGCGGTCCTATTCCGAACGGCCCATCACAGCGCCTTGCTCGAGATCGAGCTTACTCGGCGCAATATCCCCTTCGTGAAGTTCGGCGGCCTGAAGTTCATCGAGGCCGCGCATGTCAAAGACGTATTGGCGGCATTGCGCTGGGCGGAGAACCCGGCGGACCGCGTGAGCGGTTTTCGCGTGCTGCAACTTATCGACGGGATTGGTCCAGCGACCGCCGGCAAGATCCTCGACCGCATGGCTGTCCGATGGCCCGCGGACGCCCTGACCACCGTCCAACCGCCGGCGAAAGCTGCGGATGCCTGGCCTGACCTCGTCGCGCTGATGCAGCGGTTACCGGCCGCCGGGTGGCCGGCGGAGCTCGATCTTGTGCGGCAATGGTATCAGCCACATCTGGAACGGCGTCATGCCGACGCCATCGTTCGCGCTGCCGATCTCGACCAACTGCAGCGCATTGCCGCAGGCTACGGCTCGAGTGCGCATTTTCTCACCGATCTGACGCTCGACCCGCCGAGCGCCAGCAGCGACGAGCCCGGCGCGCCGCGGCTGGACGAGGACTATCTCATCCTCTCCACGATCCACTCGGCCAAAGGCCAGGAGTGGCGGGCGGTATTCGTTCTCAACGTGGTCGATGGCTCAATCCCCTCCGATATGGCAACCGGCAGCACCGAGGAGATCGAGGAGGAGCGGCGCCTGCTCTACGTGGCCATGACGCGCGCGAAGGAACGGCTGATGCTCCTCGTTCCACAGCGCTTCTATGTGCATCAACAGCCGCGCCGAGGCGACAAGCACCTCTATGCCGTACGCACGCGCTTCATTCCGGCCGGATTGACCGCACACTTTGAGGTCGGGACATGGACGCGCTTCACCGGGGCCCATTCCGGTGGTTTGCGTACCACCGCCACCCTCGATATCGCGGCGCGCATGCGGGAGATGTGGCGCGGTGCTGGTACTTGAGGGCTGGCTCTGCGCGCGCTCGCCAGAAACTCGGCTCATCGCTCATGGGTTAGGTTGGCACAAGACGACATGTTTGCTGGGTGGAAAAAAGAAAGGGCGGAAGCAGCGAATGGCGCTTCCGCCCATGTGCCGCTGCGCTGAGGGAAAAGGCGCGGCACGCGTCTCTCACGGGGGAAGAGAGACGTAGGCCGTAAACATAGAAACATCGCAGCCGCCGATAAAGCGTCGGCAAGATGAAATGTTCGTAAGCTCGCGGAATGTCAGGGGCGGCCAGTGGAGCGGCCGATCAAGACGTTGATCGGCGGGGGCCGTTACGCCGCCGGCTTCGTGGCCCTGCGGACTTGATGGTCGTTGTGATGGACCATGTGCTTCCAATGCCCTTTGCGAAGCTTGCGTCCGGTGATGGCGAGGTTGGCGCACGAGGGGGTTTGCGTTGCGCGCTCACAGGTGCTTGGGCTTGCGGATCTTCGTGCCTTCGGCTGGGCAACGGCCGGGGAGGCGGGCGCGGGCCGTTGGCCGCGCTCTCGCTGCCTTTCGGCAAGGGCGCAGGAGCTCAGTCAGGGCGTTAAGCGTCTGACGCCACAAGTTGCAGCCGTCCTTGCAAAGCGTCCTGTTGCGGACAACGCGGGGCCAAACGCGTACCGCTTGACAGCATACCAACTGGTTGGTATGTAAGGACCGCAGAGAGCGGCCCAGAGACTTGGCCAGAGACTTGGCCAGAGACTTGGCCAGAGACTTGGCCAGAGACTTGGCCAGAGACTTGGCCAGAGACTTGGCCAGAGACTTGGCCAGAGACTTGGCCAGAGACTTG
>JAMXLN010000083.1 GCA_024281145.1 Hyphomicrobiaceae bacterium
GCCGCGCTCTCGCCTTGTGAACCCCCAGCGCGGCGACCAGCGTGGCCTTGCCCTCGTCTTTGCCGGTCGCTTTCCCCAGCAGGGCCGCTTCGCCTTCCAGATCGAGCGGGTCGTCGGCGATCTGGAAGGCGGCACCCATCCGGTCACCGAACCGGGCCAGTCGCGTGCGGCTCGCAACGTCGACCCGCCCGAGGATGGCACCGGCCTCGCACGCATAACCAAAAAGCGCCCCGGTTTTCATGGCCTGGAGGCGCGCGATGTGGGCAAGGCTGGGCCGCCGCGGCGCGCCGAGCTTGTCCGCCTCTAGGTCAAGGGTTTGGCCACCGGCCATGCCCGCCGCGCCCGCGGCGCGCGCGAGCCCGGCAATGAGCTCGGTGCGCACGCCGGGGTCGGCGTGCGTTCGCGGCGAGGCCAAGAGCTCGAAGGCCAAGGTCAGCAGCGCGTCGCCGGCCAGGATGGCGGTCCACTCGTCAAAGGCCTTGTGGACGGTGGGCTTACCACGCCGCATGTCATCGTCATCCATGGCCGGCAGATCGTCGTGAACGAGCGAATAGCAATGCACGCATTCGAGCGCTGCGGCGGTCTCGACCGCGGCCTTTGCCCGCACGCCGAAGAGCTGCGCGCATTCCAGCGTCAGGAAGGGCCGCAACCGCTTACCTCCGCCGAGCGCGCCCTGGCGCATGGCCTCGACCAGCCTCGCGGGGGCCCCGACCGCACTTTGATGGTCGAGAAGATCCGAAAGGCGCTCCTCCATGAGCGCCGCCGCACGCATTAGCCGTTGGCTGAAGCCCATGTTGCGACCATATGCAATCTGAGGGTACCGATCGAGCGGACGAGGCCGCTGGCGCGCCTTTTTTTAGCTGTCCGGTGCGCGGCGCGAAAGGCGAGTGATTTGAAGGAACACTGGGCGAAGGAACACTGGGCCGTGGAAGAACGCGCCCGCGATGAGGAGCGGACGGTTGTCGATCCCTCCAGCGAAGCCGAGCCCCTTGCTGGTACGCCTGAGCCCTCGCTTCGCGCCGAGGCAGCTGGCCCGCGGGGGGATGCAAGAACGCCGCGCGCTGACGTGCCGTGCTATCCTCTGTTGCCACGCGCCGCCAGCGGCGGAGCCGGAGCCGTCGCGGCCCTCAAGACTGAGGCGAGATGGGGCGCGCCAGAGCTTTTGTCGAGCCCGCTCGTGCAACCGACTGGCGCGCCAGGAGCGCCGGAGATCCTTCCGTTGCAAGCGGGAACGGCCGGCCCGATCGCGGCCGAGCCATTGCCTGGCGAAGCGACGCTCGCGGTTGAACCCCCGGTTGAGCCAGCAACTTGCCCGGCGCCCGCGCCCGTTCCAACCGATGTCGCTGCCGGCGGACCGATAGCGACCGAAGTCGCGCCCATCGCCCGTGACGGCGCCGCATTCCTTCCGCCAGCGGCGCCGGTACCCAGGCCCCCGCAAGCGTTGCAGGGCGCACCCCATCGGGCACCCGAAGGCGGCGGCGCGCCGGCAGACACCGAAAATGTGACCGTCACGCAGGCGAGCGATGGGGCGCACGCAGGGCCAACCCTGCTGCCGACACCCAAGCCCCAGCAAGTCTGGCCGACGGCGGCGGATGCCGAAACGTCGCGCGACGGCGCCTACGCCGACGCGCTCTTGCCGCAAGCCAGATCAGGGGTGGAAGATCCAATTGCGACAGGCGCGTTCAGCGCTGGGGTGGCCGGGCGCATTCCCGAGGTCCGGCCCGAGGTCCGGCCCGAGGTCTGGCCCGAGGTCCGACCTCAGGTTCGACCGACCCCCCCGTCTCCGTCGCCCGCGATTACGTCGGTCTTGAGGCCGGCCGAGGTCGAGCCAGCGCGCGCCCGAGAGCCCGATGCAACCGGGCAAAGCGACGCGCTCGCGCCGGCGACCGAGGCCAGGCCTCCTCCGCTGCCGCCCCCCATCAAGCCGCCCCCTCTGCCCCGAACGCCTGCGCAGCCGCTGGGCGCTGCGCCTGCCATCGCTATCCCTGCTCCGCCAACCCCGGTCGGAGAACTGTCGGCTCCATCACGCGACCGATTTGGCATCGAGCGGCGCCATTTACGTTTTCTCCTCGGCGCCGGTCTAGCGTCCCTCATCGGCCTCGGCGGGCTGCTCCTGGTTCCGCTTCTCCTCTACCGCTGGGTTGATCCGCCAGCATCAACATTGATGCTCTCGCACCGGTTCGCCGGTACGCCCACCACGCAGCGCTGGATTCCCCTCGAGCGCATCTCACCCAACCTGGTCGCGGCCGTCATTGCGTCGGAGGACGGGCACTTCTGCCGTCATCATGGCGTCGACTGGGGTGAGCTCAAGGAGGCGATTGAGAGTGCCGGCGACGGCTTGGCGCGCGGCGGCAGTACGATCTCCATGCAAGTCGTGAAGAACCTATTCCTGTGGCCGTCGCGCAGTTATGTGCGCAAGGCGATCGAAATACCCCTGGCCTATAGCATCGAGACGCTGTGGCCCAAGCGGCGCATCTTGGAGATCTACCTCAACATCGCCGAATGGGGACCCGGCATCTTCGGGGCCGAAGCCGCGGCGCGATACCACTTCCGTAAGCCTGCGCTGCTGCTCACCGCGCGCGAGGCCGCGCTGCTCGCCGTCTCACTGCCCAATCCCTTCGAGCGGCAGGCCGGACGGCCGGGGCCCGGCACCCTGCGCCTCGCGGACAACCTGCTGTTGCGCATGAAGGCCGCGCACGCAAACACGGCTTGCGTGCGCGCGCCCGCACCGCGTGGCTAGTGCCGTATTGCCCAGCCTCGACCGTGGCGTGCGATCGCGCAGCGCACCGTTGGCGCATGGAGCCCATCAGTACCAGGAGGATCGCCGACAAGGGCTGCCGGCGCATGCCTGCTGCCCGCCTGGGGTCGCGGTTGGGGTTCGCGGTCGGTTTCGCGGGGCAGGGGTCGGACGGAGCCGGGCACAGGGCGGAGCCGCGGAGCACAGGGTGAGTTCGCGCTTCGGGCACAGCTTTGCCGCCCCACCCAGAGCGCCGAACCCAACGGCAAGGAGCGCACTCAAAGGCAGGCGGCCGAACTTCGGAACCGACACTGAGCGATGGCGCTGGGCGATAGCGCCAACGGGCGGATCACACTCACCCGGATCGCAATCCCCCGGGGGGTACGAGGGTGGGTCCACCAGACCCATCTTGCCCGATAGGGCCAGGAGCCTCTGGTCAGGCGCGCCGATTGTCGCTATAAGCCCGGCGGTTTGCCCGCAGGCGGCCGTGGTCGATCGTGCGCATGTTTGTCAGGAGAATCCGATGGCCGTCCCCAGAAAGAAAGTCTCACGCATGAAGCGTGGGCAGCGTCGCTCGGCGGACGCTCTGACAGCGCCGGTTTACGTCGAGGACAAGGATACCGGCGAGCGTCGTCGCCCCCACCACATCGACCTCAAATCTGGCAAATATCGCGGGCGTCAGATCCTTGAGCCCAAGCCCGAAGTCTAGAGTCTGAGCACGGCCTGACGCTGGCTCGCCGCAATGGCGCCGTGTTAGAAGTGCAACGCTGAGGCGTGCGAGGGTCGTTCCCACACACGCACCGGAGGGTTTGATATGTCGCTTAGGGCGCTGCCGACAATCGCAATTCCCGTCATTCTCTACAACGCGCTGGTGGTGTTTGCCGGCGATGGCTCGGCCGCCGGCTTCCTCCAGGTGCCGCTGTTCACCATGCGGATGATCAAGGGCGCTGAGTGGGTGTTCTCGCGCGGTGATCTGATCATCCTGATCACCATGGGATGCCTGTTTGTCGAGCTCATCAAATCGACCTACACGAGCGCGGCGTCGCTCTTCGATCACGGCCTCTCGATGCTGGTGTTCATCGTCTGCATCGTCGAGTTCCTGGTAGTGGATTCCGCCGCCACCTCCGTCTTCTTCTTCATCATGACCGGTGCGCTGATCGACGTTGTGGCCGGATTTACGATCGGCATTCGCGTCGCCCGCCGTGACTTGACGATTGGCGCCGGCAGCTAGCGCCACCGCACGTCGGGGTGCCATCGTCCCCCTGTCCCGAGGGACCATGTCCAAGGGACATGTCCAAGGGACTGGGGCTGGAGGGGGCCCGTGAAGGCGGAAAACCTATTTGTTGCTGCTGTCGGAGAGCTTTTCAAGCTTCGCTTGGATGGAGGCGAGCTGCGCTTTGAGCTCGGCGATCTCCTCCGACTGCTGTGACTTGGGCGCCTCGGGTTTCTTGACGTCCTCGTCCGGCTTGCCGCTGGTGCTCTTGTTGTGCCCAAAGGGCGAGAACATCAGCATCGCCTGCTCGAACATCGCCAGGTTCTTGCGCGCCTGCTCCTGGTAGGCCTCGAACGCCCCGGCCGGCGTGAAGGCACCGGCAAACTGCTTGCGGAACCGCTCCTGCTCCTTGGCCAACGTCTCAAGGCTCGCCTGCAGATAGCTCGGAACGAAACGCTCGATGCTGGCGCCGTAGAAGCGGATCAGCTGGCGCAGGAAAGGGATTGGCAGCAGGGTCTCGCCGCGCTTCTGGCTCTCCTGGTCGACGATGATTTGCGTCAAGACCGCATGCGTCAGGTCGTCGCCGGTCTTGGCGTCAAACACCACGAAATCCCGCTCGGATTTGACCATCGCCGCCAGATCGTCGAGGGTCACATATGTGCTTGTCTCGGTATTGTAGAGGCGCCGGTTGGCGTATTTCTTGATGACGACCGGTTCCTTCTTGTCCGAGGGCGGATCCGCTTTGTTGAGCATGAGCTTTGCATCGCTCGCTGGGCTGCCGATCATTTTCTGTGCATAAGCTAACACGTTCGCGGCTGCGAAGACCAGCCGTTTTGTTGGTTGCATACCCCTCCGTGAGGCCCAATTTACCTTGTCAAACGTGCCCGCGAGCCTCAGCTATTGCGAGCTTACGTTGCAGGCGCGAAGCGGATTTTGCTATCGTGTCCTGAGGTTGCGCAGGTTTGTTGGGACTGGGCCCGACACTCACCTATCCACACACTCTTCTTGGAGCTCGTGATGAAAGAGGATCAATCCACCATCGTCATCGCCGGGGCCGCGCGCACACCGGTGGGCTCGTTCAATGGCTCGCTGGCAAGTCTGCCCGCCCATGAGCTTGGCAAAATTGCGATCAGGGCTGCGCTCGAGCGCGCGCACGTGGAGCCGGGCGATGTCTCAGAGGTCATCATGGGCCAGATCCTCGCTGCCGGTGCCGGCCAGAACCCGGCGCGGCAGGCCTCCATTAGCGCGGGTATCCCGGTCGATGCACCTGCCTGGGGCATGAACCAGCTGTGCGGCTCGGGTCTGCGGGCGGTGGCCCTGGGCGCCCAACAGATCCAGCTGGGGACTTCCTCAATCGTGGTCGCCGGCGGCCAGGAGAGCATGAGCCAAGCACCGCACTGTGCGCACCTGCGCGACGGCACCAAGATGGGCGATGTGAAGTTTATCGACACCATGATCAAGGACGGCCTATGGGATGCCTTCAACGGTTATCACATGGGCAACACCGCAGAGAACGTGGCGCGGCAATGGCAGATCACCCGCGAGGAGCAAGACCGTTTCGCCGTCGCCTCGCAGAACAAGGCCGAAGCCGCCAAGAAGGCCGGCAAATTCAAGGATGAAATTGCGCCCGTCACCATCAAGACGCGCAAGGGGGAGACCATCTTCGGCGAGGACGAGTACATCAAGGATGGCGTAACCTATGAGTCGATCGCCAAGCTGCGACCCGCCTTCGACAAGGAGGGCACGGTGACGGCGGCCAGCGCCAGCGGCATCAATGATGGCGCCGCCGCGGTCGTGCTGATGACGCTCGAGGAGGCGAAGCGGCGCGGCATCCTGCCCTTGGCGCGGATCGTCTCGTGGGCCCATGCCGGCGTCGACCCCTCGATCATGGGTACGGGACCGATCCCCGCCTCCAAGAAGGCGTTGGAACGGGCCGGCTGGACCGTCAAGGACCTGGACCTGATCGAAGCCAACGAGGCGTTCGCCGCCCAGGCTTGCGCCGTCAACAAGGGCCTCGGTTGGGACACTGACAAGGTCAACGTCAATGGCGGCGCCATCGCCATCGGGCATCCGATCGGCGCTTCCGGCGCACGCGTGCTCAACACGTTGTTGTTCGAGATGAAGAAGCGCAACGCCAAGAAGGGGCTTGCCACCTTGTGCATCGGCGGCGGCATGGGCGTTGCGATGTGTGTCGAGCGCGATTGAGGTTGGCCGCCACATTTCGCGCTGCAGCTTAACAAAAATCCTCGGCTGGCGTTCGCTCGGCCGAGGATTTCATTTAGCCTTGACCGGCTGAATGGGAGGAAATCAAAAATGACACGCGTTGCGTTGGTCACGGGAGGGACGCGCGGCATCGGCCACGCCATCTCAACCGCCCTCAAATACAGGGGCTGCCGTGTGGCGGCCAATTACGGCGGCAACGATACGGCCGCACGCCAATTCCAGGCGGCGACCGGCATCCCCGTTTACAAGTTCGATGTGAGCGACTTCGCCGCCTGCCAGGAAGGCGTCACGCGCATCACCCGGGATCTCGGGCCCGTCGACATCCTGGTCAATAACGCCGGTATCACCCGCGACGCCATGCTGCATCGGATGACCAAGGAAAACTGGGACGCGGTGATCCACACCAACCTTGATTCCGTGTTCAACATGACGCGGCTCGTAATCGAGGGCATGCGGGCGCGCAGCTTCGGGCGCATCATCAACGTTGCCTCGATCAATGGCCGCAAGGGACAGGCTGGCCAGGCCAATTACTCGGCCGCCAAGGCGGCGTTGTTGGGCTTCAGCAAGGCGGTGGCGCAGGAGGCAGCGTCGCGAGGCATCACCGTCAACGTCATCGCCCCAGGCTACATCGCCACCGAGATGGTGCGCGCCGTGCCCAAGGAGATCCTGGACACCAAGATCCTGCCATTCGTTCCCGTCGGCCGCCTCGGCACGGCCGAGGAAGTGGCGCGCTGCGTAACTTTTCTCGCCGACGACGCTGCGGGGTTCATCACCGGCGCCTGCCTCGACGCCAATGGCGGGCAGTACATGGCTTGACCATCTCCCGCAGCCTGCGGCAGCAGCAATCGGCGCTCCGCCTCGCCCCGATCCTGACAGCAGAGCCGTCCTTGCGCCCGAAGCGTCGTGAACCGACCAACAAGGGAAATCCGCACCATGCGCATCATCGATCACGCAAGCCAGACGCGCGAGGAGTGGCGGCCGGGCGTCTTGACGCGCATGCAGGTGTCGGCCGTCACCGGCTCCGTCCAGCTCTGTGTCTTCCAGCAATGGTGCGATCTCGGCAAGGGCGCGCCCACCCACCTGCACGCGGTCGAGGAAATCCTCACCGTCCTCGACGGGGAGGCGCAAATGTGGATCGAGGATGAGCACGCCACGCTCACGGCTGGGCAATCGGTGCTGGTACCGGCGGGCCGCAAGCACGGCTTTCGCAATATCGGCACGACAATGCTGCACGTGCAGGCGACGCTCGCCGCACCGATCTTCGAAGCCTCGTTCGATGATCAGCGCGAAATCTCGCG
>JAMXLN010000084.1 GCA_024281145.1 Hyphomicrobiaceae bacterium
CTGAGCGATATCCGCACGAGACACGTTTTCCTGGAATGGCGCGATGGCATTGCGCGCAAATCGGCACGGCAAGCAGAGCGGGCTCGTTACGCACAATGCGAGAAGGGCGGCAAGCTCTATCACGCAAGCCGTGAGATCCAGCTCGTGGCGCCAGCGCTATCCGGAAGCTCGAAGAGAACATCCTAGATCAACTTTGCAAACCGAACTGCAAACTGGAGGAAAAAAGTCAGCGATTTCAATGGGGCCAGGACGATCCACGCTCTCCTGACCTACATCTGCGGCCTGAATAATCGCGAGCCGAGTGATCAGCCAAAGACGAAGTAAAGCGAAATTGCCCGATGGTTCCCATCCCCATCATAGGGGAGCATCTCGCGGCAGCAGTCATTTCAGCCATGCGATGGCGAGCCCACAGTGCAGGGGCCGATCTCTCCGTCGCGCTGCTCCACGACCGCACGTTTGGCCGCAACAACCGTCGGAGTGTGCGTGCCCAGCTTAGGGGGCAGTTCCGGTCCGGAGCGTCTCCGCGCTACGCTTGGGGCGCGGCTCCAGCGCCGCGCTCATCGCCTCGTCCACCGTATCAAGCCAGATAAATTGGATGGTGCTGCGCACCTCCTCTGGGATGTCTTCGAAATCCTTGCGGTTGCGCGCCGGCAGCATCACGCGCGCAATTCCCGCGCGTGCCGCAGCCACAATCTTTTCCTTGATCCCGCCCACCGGCAAAACGAGCCCTCTCAGGCTGACTTCGCCGGTCATCGCGGTGTCACTGCGTACCGTACGGTCAGTCATCAATGAGACGAGCGCCATGAACATGGCAACGCCCGCGCTTGGTCCGTCCTTGGGGATGGCGCCGGCGGGTACGTGCACGTGAATGTCGGTTTTTTCGAACCGCGCCGGATCGATCCCGAAATCGGTCGCACGGTTCTTGACGATGCTGAGTGCCGCCTGCGCGCTCTCGCGCATCACCTCGCCGAGTTGACCGGTGAGGATCAATCTTCCCCCACCGGGCATGCGCGTTGCCTCGATGAAGAGGATATGACCGCCGACCGGCGTCCAGGCAAGGCCTGTTGCCACACCCGGAATACTCGTCCGCATCGCGACTTCGCCTTCGAACTGGGCAGGTCCCAGGACAACCGGCAGGTCATTGACGCCGATTGGGATCGGTCCGCTTTCGCCTTCGGCGATGCGCACGGCGGCGTGGCGCAGCGCCTTGCCGATCTCGCGTTCAAGGCTGCGCACGCCCGCTTCGCGGGTGTACCGCTGGATGATCTCGCGAAGGGCCTGGTCGGTGATATCGACCTGTTCGGGCTTGAGACCGTTCGCTTCCAGCTGGCGACGAACGAGATAGCGGCGTGCGATTTGCAGCTTCTCACTTGCCGTGTATCCCGACAGAGCGATCACCTCCATCCGGTCGCGCAGAGGACCCGGCACCGTGTCCAGCAGGTTCGCCGTGGTGATGAACACGACCCGACTGAGATCGAACGGAACGGCCAGATAGTTGTCGCGAAAGGTGGCATTCTGCTCCGGGTCCAGGACTTCCAGGAGGGCTGCGCCCGGATCGCCATGGATGCCCGTTCCCAGTTTGTCGATCTCGTCGAGCATCATCACGCAATTGCGACTGCCGGCCTTGCGAATGGCCTGGATGATGTTGCCCGGCAGCGCACCGATGTAGGTGCGCCTGTGCCCCCGGATCTCGGCTTCGTCGTGCACGCCGCCGAGACTGACGCGCACAAACTTGCGCCCCATGGCCCGGGCGACCGATTGACCAAGCGAGGTCTTGCCGACGCCCGGCGGGCCCACCAGGCAGAGTATGGGTGCCTTTCCCTGTGGCGCGAGCTTGCGGACCGCCAAGTATTCGACGATCCGCCGCTTGATCTTATCGAGACCATAGTGGTCCTCGTCGAGGATGCGCCGTGCCTCGGCGATGTCGATGGGCGCCTCTTCCGGCAGGTTCCACGGCAGCTCGATCAACCAGTCGAGGTAGCTACGCACCATGCCATGCTCGGCAGAGGCTTCCGGCATGCGCTCAAGACGCCGCAGTTCTTTTCGTGCCTGCTCCTCGACCTCCTTGGGCATTCTGGCCTTGCCAATGGCCTCGCCGAGCTCGGCGATCTCGGCCTTGCCATCGTCGCCTTCCCCAAGCTGCCGGCGGATCGCTGCCAGCTGTTCGCGCAAGAGCACTTCCCGCTGGCGTTCATCGAGCGCCACCTTGGTCTGGCGGCCAATCTCCTGGGAGAGCCGCAGCACCTCGATGCGCTCGGCTAACAGGCGCGATACCTTCTCCATTCGCGCTGTGATCTCAATAGTCTCGAGGATTTCCTGCTTGTCCTCGGGCTTCAGGTCCATGTAGGCGGCCGCGAGGTCGGCCAATTGCGCGGGTGATTGGATCGATTGCACGGCAGCCAGTAATTCGGGCGGGGCTTGCGGCAACAGCTGCAAGGCCTCCGCAGTTTGGCGCCGCAGGTTGAGAAAGTAGGCCTCGATCTCGGGGCTGCGCGAGGTTGGTTCGGGAATGCGCGCGACGCGCGCGGCTAGGAAGGGCCACCCTTCCAGGAAATCCATGATCTGGAAGCGCTGCTCTCCCTGACAGATGAGATGGTGATTGCCGTCCGGGGCAGTGACGTAGCGGACCAGGTTGGCCACGGTGCCGACGCGATAGAGCTCGCCCGGTCGCGGGTCGTCGACCGTCTGGTCGCGCTGCAAAAGCAGGCCGATCTGCCGCTGTTCGCGCAGCGCGTGTTGGGCCGCTGCCACTGAGCCGGGACGCCCGACGCTGATCGGCAGGACCATCCCCGGGAACAGCACTGTATTGCGCACGGGCACGATGATGACCGCATCGGACGGTAGTGCGGCCATCGCTGCGCCCAGCGAATCCTTTGATGCGTCAGCCACGGGATCCCTCCGCCTTGCTCAGTGTGATCACCAGGCATCCGTTGATCGCCGAGCGAGTGACGTCGCTGTAACGGCCTCCCGGCAGGCGAATGCGACGTTGGAAGCGGCCCTGCGGCAGCTCCAGGCGATGGATCACAGCGGTGCGCCATTCACGCGGCAGCACCCGCGTTCCCGCGATCACCAGCTCGTTCCCTTCGATGGATGCCTCCACCTCCTCCGCAACGACGCCCGGCAGCGCCACGAGCACAAGCACCTCCTCGTCCGTTTCCAGGACATCAACGGGTGGTTCCCATGCGGCCAAAGAGCTCGCCGGGCGAAAGAGCTCGCGGTGCATGCGCTCAGCCCGCGCCAACATGTCGAAGGCCTGGGACCACATCCAGCCGCTTGGAAAATCCTTGTCCATCTGTCACCTGAGTGAACGAGCATCACGTGTTGAAGGGCTCACCCGCGTGCCATGAACCCGCCGCGCATCGGGCCATCAGCAACGCGTGCAGGGGGCTTCGCGTATCCAAAAGCATATAGTGCGGGACCCGCCCTGCTCCAGACCCCGGTTGATGCTTGCCTAATCTCAGAGAAAGTCACAGCCAAAGTCCAGCATTTGCTGGCGGGCCCAAACATTCCCTCTCCCACTGCTCGCGCTCACGCTGGCCGCAAGCCTCGTCGCTTGCCGCGGCTCGGCGCGTCCCGCAGGGCTTGCTGCCGCACCGGAATGCGCTCGCCGCCTGTCGCCCGCGTTCCCAATGGGCAGCTTCCAACTTTGGCGAACATCCCAGGACCGCAGCGAGTGCCTACCGGCTGCTCAAAACGTCCACCCTTCGTCAAAGGCCGCGTATCGGTCTCGGGGCCCATGGCCCTTTGTTGCCGGCGGCTGGTTGAACCGCAGAGCAGGCCCACGGCGCCGTCAATCGTGCCGCGAGCGTTGATCTGGATCAACGCCAGCACGTGGGCACCGCAGCACAGTGCTGCGCCCAAATAGGTGATCAGATCGGGGCTGGAGGGGGCGCAATGCCGGCAAAGGGCGTTGAGGAGCGGGCCGCATTCGCGGACGCCATGACTTTGCTCTGCGCACTCATCGGAGCGGCGGCCGGGCTTGGCGTCAAGCTTGCCTCACGCGATCCCGCCATGGCATTTCACGGTTTCATCTTCCTTGTGGCGGGAGCGCTAGCGGCGATCTTCGTCCTGAAGCTTTCCTTCGAGACCACCGCGCCGTCGCAGGCAAATAGCGAGTATGTGGACGGCCCGATCAAGGTTGCAGCGGTTGCCGCACTGATCTGGGGCATCGCTGGCTTCCTGGTAGGCGATGTGATCGCCTGGCAGCTTGCCTTCCCCGCGCTCAACCTCGATCTGCCGTGGACCAGCTTCGGCCGGCTCAGACCGCTGCACACCTCGGCCGTGATCTTCGCCTTCGGGGGCAACGTGTTGCTCGCGACTTCGTTCTACGTCGTGCAGCGCACGTGCCGCGCGCGACTGGCGGGTCGCTGGGCGCCCTGGTTCGTGGTCTGGGGATATCAGCTCTTCATCGTCATTGCCGGCACGGGTTATTTGCTCGGCATAACTCAGGGCAAGGAGTATGCCGAGCCCGAATGGTACGCGGATCTTTGGCTCACCATCGTCTGGGTGGTCTATCTCCTCGTATTCCTCGGCACTCTGGCGCGGCGCAAGGAGCCGCATATTTATGTCGCCAACTGGTTCTTCCTCGCGTTCATTGTGACCATCGCCATGTTGCACCTCGTCAACAATGCGACGATTCCCGTGAGCCCGGTCAGCCCCAAAAGCTACATTGTTTACTCGGGCGTACAGGATGCAATGACGCAATGGTGGTATGGCCACAACGCCGTGGGCTTCTTTCTCACCGCCGGGTTCCTCGGCATCATGTACTACTTCATCCCGAAACGCGTGGAGCGGCCGGTCTATTCCTATCGGCTCTCCATCGTGCACTTCTGGACACTGATCTTCCTTTACATCTGGGCCGGACCCCACCATCTGCACTACACCGCGTTGCCCGATTGGGCGCAAACGCTCGGAATGACCTTCTCCATCATGCTGTGGATGCCATCGTGGGGCGGCATGATCAACGGCCTCATGACGCTCTCGGGCGCTTGGGACAAGCTACGCACTGACCCGGTTGTACGCCTGCTCGTCGTGTCGGTGGCCTTTTATGGCATGTCGACCTTCGAAGGACCGGTGATGAGCATAAAGTCGGTCAACTCGCTCTCCCACTACACCGACTGGACCATCGGCCATGTGCACTCGGGCGCCCTGGGCTGGGTAGCGATGGTGTCATTTGGCGCCGTCTATTGCCTAGTACCTTGGTTGTGGAACCGCCGTGGCCTCTACTCCATCCGCCTTGTCGAATGGCATTTCTGGATCGCGACGTTGGGTATCCTGCTCTACATCACGGCCATGTGGGTGTCCGGCATTACTCAGGGCCTCATGTGGCGCGCCTACGACAAGCTTGGCTTCCTGCAATATTCGTTCATCGAGTCCGTGGAGGCGATGAAGCCCTACTACGTGATCCGTGCAGTGGGCGGGCTCCTGTTCCTCTTAGGCGCGCTGATCATGACCTACAACGTCTGGCGCACCGTGCGCGGTGACGAGCCGGTCGACGTCGCCGACCAGCCCCGTATCGCCGCGGCGCCTGCCTTGCGCGTGGCGGCGGCCGAATGAGGCAACACCGGCAATGAAGCACGAGCTCTTTGAGAAGAACTCTCTCATCTTGCTGATCGGCATCCTAATCGTGGTGTCGATTGGCGGGATCGTGCAGATCGCCCCGCTCTTTTGGGTCGAAAGCACGATCGAGAAGGTGAAGGGCATGCGGCCCTACACGCCGCTCGAGCAGGCCGGCCGAGACATCTATATCCGCGAGGGCTGCTACGGTTGTCACAGCCAAATGGTGCGGACGCTGCGCGATGAGGTGGAACGCTACGGCCATTACAGTCTGGCCGCGGAGAGCATGTATGACCACCCGTTCCAATGGGGTTCCAAGCGCACAGGCCCCGATCTCGCTCGCGTCGGCGGCAAGTACTCCGACCAATGGCACGCCGAGCACATGACCAATCCACGCTCGCTGGTCCCCGAAAGCATCATGCCTGGGTATCCGTGGCTCGGCGACACCAAGCTCGATACTGAGGATATCACCGCGCGCCTCAAGACGTTAAAGCTCGTCGGCGTGCCCTACAGCGAGGAGATGATCGACAAAGCCGAACAGGACATTGCCGCCCAGATCACGCCTGACAGTCGCCCGGCCCGCGACATGCTGCGCCGCTATCCGAAGGCCAAGGTCGGAAAGTTCGATGGCAAACCTGGCACTGAGCCTAGCGAGCTCGATGCGCTTATCGCCTACCTGCAGGTGCTGGGTACCCTCGTTGACTTCGCCACCTTTGACGCCTC
>JAMXLN010000085.1 GCA_024281145.1 Hyphomicrobiaceae bacterium
ATAGACGACACCCCAAAAATTGATGTTGATGAGCCATTCCATGTCAGCGAGCTCGATTTCGCGGAACTGGCCGAACAAGGCCACGCCAGCATTGTTGATCAAGATGTTGAGGGCGGGGTGGGTAGAGACGACCTCCTCGGCGAGCGCCTCCATTTGGCCGCGATCGGCCACGTCGACCGCGTGCACGGACACTTTCCTGCCCGCCAGGGCCTCGAGCTCCCCCGCCAGTGCCTTCAATCCCGCGAGGTCGCGATCGGCGATGGCCACGTCGCATCCGCCGGCCACAAGCTCACGCGCAAGCGCCTTGCCAATGCCGCTCGCGGCCCCGGTCACAAGGCATGCGGCGCCGGAAATTTGCGTCATTTGCGATTAGTCCTCGTCGATGAAGACAGAGTTTGCCGCGGATCGCACGGGCCAGGCGGTCTCTATCAGGTTCCACAGGACCATGAGCTCCGCTGCAACGATCAAGCTGGCAATGTGATCGCAGCAGGAGGTCACGCGTTTCCTCCCTATAGCAGACGCGCGAGCCTGCGCCATGATCCGCGGCCAGCGGTCTTAGGTATTGTTGCCGCGTGAGCGAACTCACGCGCGAGCATTGCCCTGTGAGACCCTCGCCAGCGTCGGTATTCCCTCGGCCGCAGCCGTCAAACCGCCGCTCACGCAGCCCGCGGCACGAAGCAAGCCTGCGGCGCAACGCTGCGGGAGGACAACTCCGTCCCGTGCGGCGCCCAAAGGCATCGCTAGCAAATTAACCTCTCGCGAGCGCTCACGCTTTGTGACACCATCGTGACGGTACGATGTCGGTTCGATTACACTCGGAGCGGTTCATGCGATTGCTGTGGCGGCAGCCGTCAAATCCTCTGGCCTGGTGGTGGGCCCTATTGACCCTGGCCAGCAGCTTAAATATCGCGCTCTGGTTTCTCCTGTTTCGGCAATTTAGCATTGAGCCGACTGCCAGCTTCGGTGCCGGCTCTAACGTCGAACTCATGCTGTTCCTTTGTGCGGCTTATGTTTTTGGGTGCGCCTTCAGGTCGTTTCTCCCCCGCGCGGATGTTCAGCGCATCTGTCTGTTCGACACTTGGCTATCCAGCGTTCTCATCGGTCGGTCCGTGGCCACCGTGGCCGAGATCTGCTTCGCCGCGCAGTGGGCCATCGTCCTGCACCAGCTGGGCGGGATAGTGGGATCGGACACCACCATCAACATCGCTTGGTTGATCGTGCCTCTGATCCTCGCGGCGCAGTGCTGCTCCTGGTATGGCGTCCTGACGACCAACTATTTGGCCAACGCCATAGAAAATTCGATATGGGCAGTCGCCTTCCTCGTTGTTGGACTTGGCGTCTTGCGGTTGCTGCCGGAGTTCGACGGTCCGGCGCGCCTGGCCCTCTTCGTCGCGATTGCCGGAATCGCCGTCTACCTCGCTTTTCTCGTAATTGTCGACGTACCAATGTATGTGAACCGATGGCAATACGGACTTGCCGACGGGGGCAAAGCGCTACCTCCTCTGGTGGGTCTGCGCGATGCGCGCACGCGTTGGGTCGTGACACACGACTTTGCGCAGTGGAAGGATGAGATTGCCTGGATGTCGCTTTATTTCACGGCGGCCGTCTGGGCGAGCCTCGCGCTTTGTCTCATCTACTCGCTCGGGAACCACCTTCCGGGTATTGCACCGAACCTGCCGCCCACTTTCTGACGCCGTCCGTGGACGCCATGCCGAGGCTCTCCTGCGGCACGGGCAGGCCGGCACCTGCCATCGCCATCACGATGGCTTATGAACACTCCGGTCCGGAATGTTCATAGATGTCACGCAGGGAACTTTGCTGGCTTGCGCCCGTTGCTATGTACCCCAGGGACGAGCCTCCCCCCGGCATCGTCCCAACTGTCAGGGAGCCCCCCCTCTCTGGCGCATCCTAAGAGCGGTGCGTCCCCCTCGGCGCACCGCTCGCTTTCTTATTGCCACACAAACGCTCTTTGGCGTCGCTTTCCACAGCACGAATGACGCCGCAGCAAGGATGAGCCCGCGACGCCCGTTCCCGTCATCAAGCCTTGGCCTTGCTCGCCTCAAGGGTGCCACCCGCCGCCATCGCAGGTCCCGCTAGGCTCTCAAGCTTGTGGACGTCGGCGGTGCGCATCAAGCTAAAGCGACCCGTGGAAGCGTGCCGGTAACGGCTTCACACGCCTGACGACCGCTGGCCTCCACGCGATTTTTTGAGGGTTCAATGATCGGCGCAGCCCAAGATTGAAACGTATCGGCGGCCCGAGGATTGGCCCTGGCACTCCGGCTCTAATCACGCGCTCTTGATTGCGCATGTCACAGTGCGGTGCGACAAACACCTCCGCACGTATCTCCGCACGTATCCAGGAGCGATCGCTACAGTCTCGGACCGCTCGTGTCCAGTTCGCACCTTGGGATCCGCGGACACGTCCGACTGCCCCATGAGGACGACATGGCCAGCTACACTCTTCGCATCAATGAAGCCACCCATTCGATAGAGACGACAGACCCAGATAAGCCCCTGCTCTACGCGCTGCGCGGCATAGGTCTCACTGCCACCAAGTTCGGATGCGGCCTCGGCCAGTGTGGTGCGTGCACGGTCTTGGTGGATGGCAAGGCGCAACGGTCCTGCTCAACGAGCATCGCGGCAGTTGAGGGCAAATCGGTCACCACTCTTGAGGGGCTTGGTGCGGTGAGGCCGCATCCGATCCAGCAGGCGTTCATCAATGAGCAAGTCCCGCAATGCGGCTACTGCACGAGCG
>JAMXLN010000086.1 GCA_024281145.1 Hyphomicrobiaceae bacterium
CTGCGGTGGCGGTGGGCGTGGCCGGCGTCTTCATAGAGACCCACCAAGATCCAGACCGCGCGCCCTCTGACGGCCCCAACATGGTCCCGCTCAAGCAATTCGAAGGCCTGATGCGTGACTTGATGGCGATCGACGCGCTGGCCAAGCCCCGACGTTAGGCGTGTCAACATTGCGCCCCCGCAGCCCGAGCGCTGGTTAGACAGACGCACCCGCGCCAGGACCGGCGCCGGTCTCTTCCTGTGCGGTCAAAGCGGATCGTTCGCCTTTCTAGCCGGCACCCGGCGCGCTGCGATCGGAGCCCACGTAGACCTCGAACTCGGCGGGGCGTGAACCTTCGGGCACGGTGAAACTGATCGTGCGCACGAACGAGAAGTAGCCGATGGGCTTCTCCACGGCGACGTCGACGTCCACCTTCACTTTATCGGTCACCACCTTCTCGCGCTTGGCATCCGTGACGAACACGTTGAGCGGCAGGGTCACACGCCCAGTGCGACCTTTGGGGCCCAACAGCACGCGACCCGAGAACCCGTACTTGACGGTGATGCGACCGGGCTCGATCTGGCATTCGCGCGCCGTTTTGGTGATCTCACCGCGATGCATGACCGCAAGCCCGTCCCCGACCTTGCCAGGTTCGTAGATGGTGACGTAGCCCTCGCGCGACCACACTTGGAAGCGCGGACAGCCGTGCGCCACGTCGAGCCCGAGGCTGCCGGTGGTACCGCCATCGGTTTTGGCCGCGGCCAGCAGCTGATCCTCACTGACGGTGGCGACCTCGGTCTTGGCCTTCTCACCGCCGCCATACCAGCCGCCGCCAATACCCGATGTCAGCGAGGACATACTGCAGCCCGCGAGCGCGCCTGCCAGCGCAACCGCCAGGGCGCAGCCGCCCTTGCTCACTTCAATCCTACGTGTCGATTGCGTCACGACGCCCTTGTCCGAACACTTGCCCGGTCTCTTGCGGACCTTTATTCCCTTCGCCATCGGGCCCTAGCGGCGCCAACTGGCCATTGTCCGGCGAATCGAGTCTAGCATCCGCCGAGGCTGACGGCCAAGGCAGGTGCCGTGGCCCCAAGCGAATACTTGGGCACCAGTTCCGTCCTCGCCATGGCTCATCCCACAAGCGCTCCACCCCTTAAAGTCCTGCTTGCTGCTCCCCGCGGCTTTTGCGCCGGCGTCGACCGGGCGATCAAGATTGTCGAGCTGGCGCTGCTAAAGTTCGGCGCACCCGTCTACGTGCGCCACGAGATCGTCCACAACCGCCACGTGGTGGACACACTCAAAGGCAAAGGCGCCATTTTTGTGGAAGAGCTCGACGAGATCCCCGAAACCGACGCCCCTGTGATCTTCTCGGCGCATGGGGTGCCGCGGTCCGTGCCTGCGGCCGCCAAGGCGCGGCGCCTATTCTACCTGGATGCTACCTGCCCGCTCGTCTCCAAAGTCCACGCCGAGGCCCGCGACCATCACGAGAACGGCCTAGAAATCCTCCTCATCGGTCATGCCGGCCACCCCGAGGTGGTCGGCACGCTGGGCCAGCTGCCTCCGGGCGCAGCAACCCTGATCCAAACGGTCGAGGACGCACGGCGGTTCACACCGCGCCATCCTGAACGTCTCGCCTATATCACGCAAACCACTCTGTCGATCGACGACACGGCTGCCATCATAGCCCTTCTCAGGGTCCGGTTCCCCGCCATCGCCGGGCCGCGCAAGGAAGACATTTGCTATGCGACCACCAACCGTCAGGAAGCCGTGAAGGCGATCGCCGGGCGCTGCGACAGGCTGCTGGTCGTGGGCGCGCCTAACAGCTCCAATTCGCTGCGGCTGGTGGAAGTGGCCGAGCGCGCAGGCTGCGCACGGGCGCTGCTCGTGCAAGGCGCAGCCGACATCCCATGGCACCACCTCGAAGGCATCGCCACGCTCGGCATCACGGCCGGCGCGTCCGCGCCCGAGTTGCTCGTTACTGAGATCATCGATGCCTTGGGCTCCCGGTTTGATGTTGTCGTCGAAAACGTGATTACCCGGCAGGAGCGCATCGCCTTTAACGTGCCGCGGGAGCTGCGCGAGACAGGCGCCGCCTGAGACGTCTCACCTCCAGGGGCAGCGCATGGCGGTCTATACCCAGGTATCCGATGACGAGCTGACGAGCTTCATTGCCAGCTACGAGGTCGGCGCGTTGCTGTCCTACAAGGGCATCGCGGAAGGCGTCGAGAACACCAACTATCTCGTGCACACCGACAAGGGCCCCTACTTGCTGACGCTTTACGAAAAGCGGGTGGCCGCGCAGGATCTGCCTTTCTTTTTAGGCCTGATGGAACACTTGGCCATGGCCGGCATCAACTGCCCCACGCCCGTGCACGATGCGCGGGGCCGCGTGTTGCGCACGCTCGCTGGCAAACCGGCAGCACTCGTCACTTTCCTGGAGGGGGTCTGGATCCGGCGGCCGCAAGCACGCCACTGTGCAGCGCTAGGACAGGCCATGGCCTCGCTGCATTTGGCGGGGCGCAGCTTCGCTCACACGCGCGCCAACGCGCTGGGCGTCGGAGGTTGGCGACCGCTCTTCCAGCGCTTCCGGTCACGGGCCGACGACATCGCGCCTGGCCTCGCCGCCATGATCGAAGAGGAGCTCGATCACTTGGAGGCTGGCTGGCCCGGCCAGTTGCCGCAGGGCATCATCCATGCCGATCTGTTTCCGGACAACGCCTTTTTTCTCGGGGATCAGCTTTCGGGCCTCATCGACTTCTATTTCGCCTGCAAGGATGCGTTGGCCTATGACGTTGCCATTGCCCTCAATGCCTGGTGCTTCGAAAGCGATCACGCGTTCAATCTCACGAAGGGTCAAGCCCTGCTGAAAGGATACCAGGGTGTGCGCGCATTGGAGCCTGCGGAGCGTCAAGCCCTACCGCTATTGGCACGCGGGGCGGCGCTGCGTTTCCTGCTCACGCGCGCCTACGATTGGCTCCACACGGATCGGGACGCTCTGGTCAACCGCAAGGACCCGCTCGAGTATCTGCGCCGTCTGCAATTCCACCGCAGGATCCAGACGGCAAGCGAGTATGGCTTGGAGAGCTCTGCATGACGGCCGCCAAACCGCAGGTGACGGTTTATACCGACGGCGCCTGCTCCGGAAACCCGGGACCTGGCGGCTGGGGTGCGGTTTTGATGTCTGGCCCGCATCGCAAGGAGATCTGCGGCGGTGAGCCGCAGACGACCAACAACCGCATGGAGCTCGCCGCTGCTATCGCCGCCCTCGATGCTTTAAAGAGGCCGTCGCGCGTAGACCTGCACAGCGATTCCGAATACCTGCGCAACGGCATCAGCATGTGGATTGAAGGCTGGAAGCGCAACGGCTGGCGGACGGCGGCGAAGCAACCTGTCAAGAACGCGGAGCTCTGGCAGAGGCTCGACGCCGCACGGCAGCGCCATGAGGTGAGCTGGCACTGGGTGCGCGGCCACGCCGGCCATACCGAAAACGAACGCGCCGATGAACTGGCACGGGAGGGCATGCGGCCGTTCCTGCAGGCACGACGTTAGCAGCCTCGCATTACAGATCGCCGAAGACCTAAATGGGGCCGGTCCTAAGATACGACGAATGGCACCGGCAGCAAGAAGTTGAGCATCGGCACGGCTTCGCGGCAGCGCGGCGGCCTTCTTCTCGGCTTCGCCCATGCGTATGTCGCGGTTCTCGCGCGCCATCACGCGCGGCACCTGACCAACGGGAGTGCCGCGCGCCCAGCCTGAATGAGGATGCCGGGAATTCCCGCGGGCTTGCCGGGGTTCTCGAACGCCTGCCAGCGATCCTGCGGGTAGGATACCTCGATCTCAGTCATGGCGCGAGTGGACCAGGACGTTGTTGCAGATGCGCGAGCAGCACCTCCGGCTCGGCCATCGATCACGCCGTTCTCAATCTGGCTGATCTCGCTCAACTTGTGGTCTCGATCAGCGCATTGAAGACGGTAGTGACAAGAACTCCTGCGAGAGGTGCCGGTGTCAATAGATCGCTAACCGCGCGTACTGGAGGGGGCGCGCCCAATGGGTTGCGCAAAAAATGCTAACAAACCGCCGGAGGATACTGTCAGCCGCCAAGAGCGGCGAACCAGACGGTGTGCGGATAGACGAGCAGCGCGCCGGATGCCAAGGCCAGTCCATAGGGGATGCCGCTGTCGTGCCGGTGCAATCGCAGCGCCCACGCCTCAGCCAACAGCACGCGCGGCAATGGCACGGCGCGAACGGAGAAGAAGACAACCGCGATCAGACCACCGGCCAAAGCGACGTAAAGTGCGTAGGACAACAGATTGTCCGCGCCAATCCACAGCCCGACGGCGGCCAACAATTTGGCGTCTCCACCTCCAAACCAACCCGGAATGAACAGGAGCACACCCACCACCAGCATCAGAGCGCCAGCCGCCAGGTGAACGGCAAAGCTCCACGGATCGAAGCCGGCGAACAGCGCCATGGGAAAGAAGGCTAGCACCAGGAGCAGTGAGATCGCGTTCGGGATCTTCATGGTGAACAGGTCCATGGCCGCCGCAAAGGCGACCGCGGCGGGCAACACCGTCAACACCGCAACTTGCATCATGCTCAAATACTCAAGATCTGCCTGAGCCTGGCTGGCGCAGCGGTGAGCCTCGGCAATGCTGCCTCGCCACCTTGCCTTCGCGCGGGACTTCCCCACCCTCGGCCCCGAGCTTAAGAGGAGCCGCGTTAAGCTGCGGTTAAGTGGCGGCTTTGAGCCCGTCGCGTTTGCAGGCTCCGGTCCCAAGGGCAGCGGCCAGGAGATCTCCACTTTAGAGCCCGCCCCCGCCGCGCGTGCGCTTCCCCCGCGGACTGGTGAGCCCTGTCGATGCGCGCGTTCTATTTCCTGCACGATTGCGCCCAGAGCTTGCGAAGGTGCGGGAACAGGATCGTGTGATGAGATGCAACTCGTTCGCAATTGCGCTCTGTACGCCATCGATGCGGCGCTCAACCCGTTGCCGATCTGTCGGTCCCAAGGCCATCTGCTCGTGGTAACCGGCATGCGCTTCGGTACCACGAATGTCATCCATGACGGCGCGTGCTGGTCATAGGCGACGAGGGCTAGGCCGTGAACCTGCTGCGCGGTAGAGAACGCCGGTCCGACAACAGCACATCCCACTGCCATCACCATCGGCATGCGTAATGCGTCGCATCACAAGCGGCGTTTTTCGAAGGTGGGAGCGACAGGAGCGCGCAGGGTCTAGAACCCCACGGGGCACACCGCCATCGCTTGGCGGCCAACCCATAGTGCCGCAGTCACAGAACCCTCTGCAGATCTCATCCGCGCGCCACACTCCCCGACCCACCCGCGCGATCAACATCAAGCAGACCAGGCTCTACACTTGGAACGGCACGCGAACCAACTTCGGCTGCTGCCAAGGTGCCGATCAACTTAGTGAGCACCAATGCTCGTGCTGCTGGGTGTGCGCCTGCGCCATGAAGCGGAACCGCGTCAGTTCCGGCGGCACCTATGCTTTGTGGGAGAATATCGACCTGAGCCAAGCGGCCCATGATGGGTTAGCCTGCAGTCCAACGGCACGGCCCCGCCGTGTCGGGTCCTCTCTGGGCCATTCGCCGTGCCAGGCGCGCGAGGCCTCTCGTCCCTGTTGCGGTCGATGGCCGCCATCGCGCGCGGGTGCTTTTGTCCGCGGCCTGCACAATCGGTCGATGCGCAGCGGTTGTATTTGCCGAGACTGTCCATTTCCACCTATGCTAGCCGGGAGAAAAACAGGGAGCGGGCACGCACCCCCAGTATGACCATGGGACGCCGGTCGACGCACACGCCGCAGCAGCTGCGCGAGCTCATTCTCGATGCGGCACAAGACATTATCCAGGTCCAGGGACTGGCCGGGCTGTCCGCTCGCGAGATCGCGCGTCGCATCGAGTACTCACCGGGCACCATTTACAATATGTTCGAGAATCTGGACGACGTGGTGTTGCACGTCGAATCCCGTGTGCTCGAAGCGCTTGACCAGCGCCTCTCGACGCTGTTGCAGGATGGCAATGCTGCCGGTCGGGTGGCGCGGTTGGCCCAAACCTATCTCGGCTTCACGCACGAGAACCCGCGCCTCTGGAACCTGCTATTTGAGCATCATATGCCGGCCGGTGCCGATCTTCCGCCCTGGTATCAGCAGAAGCTCGAGGGGCTGATGGCGCGCGTGGAGGAGGCGTTGGCCCCCTTGTTCCCACCGGGCCAGGAAACGGATCGCCAGCGCGCCGCGCGCGTGCTGTGGGCGGGCGTGCACGGCATCACGTCGCTCTCAACCGCCGACAAGCTGTCCGTGGTGACAAGCGAGTCGGCGAGCCGCCTGATCGAAGATCTGGTTGCCACCTACCTCGCGGGCCTCACCTGTTCGTCCAACGCCCCGCCAGCAGCCGCGGCCTGGCAGGATGGCCCGCCGTTGAAGGCGTAGCTGTTAGGTCAGCAAATGCGCAATGGCGTTGGCGTAGAAGGCGAGCAGTGCCGTCTCCTTGGAATTGGGCCGGTAGACGCCACCCTGCGCTGTCACGAGATGGCGCAACAGCAACATGCGCAGGCCTACTTCCACGGCATACTCCTGATCGTGCCGAGGGATGTGGACGTGGGCTCCCGCAGCCTTGAGGCGGTGCATGAGGGCATACACCGCCCCCTTGAGCTCCAGGCTGGAAAGCCCGTGCTCGCCGCCGCCCAGCAGCGCGCTTGCCACCAGCGACACAGGTAGCGCAGGCACCACCCGCCCCACCTCGCGCAACAGATGCTGCCCAAGCCGCTCGATCTCGGCAAACCTGTGCTCTTCTGTCAGCAGGCGCAGGTCGGCTCCGCGCTCCGTGAGGTAGGACCGCAGCGATACTGGCCGCCCGAAACTCACGCAGGCGTAGCCGTAGCGATGCCATCTCCCCCGCACCCGCAGCCACAGGCCCTTGCACAACCACGCACTGAACACCCACGGATTGAAACGAAACCGCGCTCGCCCGTCCGAGCCAGGATCCACCGCGCCGGTCAGCACGCGATCCTCCAGCACGCGGTCATAGTTGAGGCCGACTGGCACGAACACGATGTCGCGCGTTCCAACCGGGTCGAACCCCGACACCATGTAACTGAGCAGTCCAAACTTGGGTGGCCTGAGCTTGCCATCGCGCGTGAGCCCTCCCTCGGGAAACACCGCCTGCGTCACGCCCGAGGTGGTCGCCATGTGCACATAGCGCGCCAAGACCCGGCGGTAGAGCGGATTGGAGCTGTCGCGGCGCACAAAGTAGCCGCCCATGGCACGGATCAGCCACTGCAGCATCCACACGCGCGCCCATTCGCCCACCGCATAGCTCAAAGCCGAACTCTGCGATACCAGGTACGTGACGAGCACGTAATCCATGTTCGAGCGGTGATTGATGACGAACACCACAGCAGCATCGGGCGGCACGCGATAGAGTTCGGTCTCCTCAAAGACGCCGATGCGCACGCGGTAAAGGGCCCTGGACAACCACTTGGCGAGCGCCGCACCGACATGGAAGTAGGCATAGGCGGAGAAGGCCGGCACGATCTCTCTTGCGTAGCGCCGCGCCCGCGCGTGCGTGAGGCTCTTTGGTTCTCCCCGGGCCAACGCCTCGTTGTCGACGGCCTTGAGCACCTCAGGATCGAACATTAGCTGCTCGATCAGCTGGCGCCGGCGGGCAAGCTTGAAGGGCGGGATGGTAAGCTTGAGCCGTCGATTGAGCTCGTCGATGGCGCGATTTACGCGCCGTCTGAGCCACCACCGCAGCGCCGGCGCGAATAATCGATCAATGAGCGCGATGGCGGCAAGCACGCCAAGGACAACGGCCAGCCAGAGCGGCATTGCCACCGTCGTCGCCACCTGGCTCTCCCGCGAAGGTCATTATGGGTCGGCAGTAAGCCAGATGGCCGAGAAACGCAACGTGGGCTGCCGATGCCAAACAAACCTACATGAGCCGAGTTGTTGCCGCGCGGTCCACGGTGCCAGTGCGCAAACGCCGACGCCTGCTTATTTTGGATAGCGCCAATAGATGCCCTCACCGCCCGTGACACGCTCAAGCAGCGGCAGCCGGATCTCGGGCGGACGTGTCCCCGTCCGCAGGACCAATTCTATGTCCTTCAGCAGTCCCGTCTTCTCGGCGTAGCTCGAATGGTTGAGGGAGAGATATTCCGTCGAGAGAGCCGAAACATCGATCGTGTCGACACCACTGACAACGATGGGCCCAAGCCCGGCCGGCACGTCGCCGGCGCGGGGCACGCCACCGGCAAAGCGACGCGAAATTCCGAGCGCTAGGTCGTTGGACGAGGCATACAAGGTGATGCCGCGGCCAACGCCACGGATCTGCGTGGCCAGAAACTCGAAGCTGTCGCGATCGACGTCGGGAGCGGCGAGGATGATCTGATTGATACGGGCCACTTCAGGATTGTTGCGATCGAGACTGCGCAGGACCTGCAATAGCAGCTGGTTGCCCATGCTATGGGCGATGATGCTGACGCTCTTCGCGCCCGTTTCATTCAACACCATCTCCAGGAACTGCTTCAGATAAGGCTCCGCCTGCTGCGCGCTCTCGCGATCATAAGGATAGTCCGAGATGCCGGCGCCCGACGGCCAGCTGTAGAGGAAGGAAGCGCCATCGTAATTGAGATCGTAGGCGATCTGTGCGGTGCGAAAGAGCGCATCGTCGAAGGCATTGTTATAGCCGTGAACGAAGACGAGCGCCTGGTTCTCAAAGTTCTTCGAAAGGCTCAAGCGATCACGGATGAGCGCCAGCAGATCCTCCTTGGAAAGCGCCTTCAGGTCTTGAACCGTGAAGTGCTTTTTCGGGTCCTCATCCTGCTGGTAGAGGACCACACTCGTGTAGGGGATCCGGATCGTCCACGGCCGCTCCACATTCGGTACCTGATGCGCCTTGGGAACCGTCACGAGGGCCCGGCCGACTTCCAGCCGATGTCCCCTGTTCGGCCCGTAGCCGATGCGCTTTGGTCGAACGAAACGGCTGCGATCCGTGCCGAG